>JAGXRT010000036.1 GCA_018335575.1 Bacteroidota bacterium
TAACACGAGAAGTGAGAATTCAAGCCAAATATGATAGAAGTTTAGAGGTTTTACTATACCTTAAAGAAAGTGGTTTGCGTAGAACAAAATCGGGGATTATGCTTGGATTGGGTGAAACTGAAAAAGAAATTATAGAAACAATGGAAGATTTATCAAAATCTAAGGTAGATATAATAACCATAGGGCAGTACCTACAGCCAAGCAAAAAACATCTAACAGTTAAAGAATTTATTACTCCTGAACAATTTAAAAAATATGAAAAAATTGGGCTTGAAATGGGCTTTAAACACGTTGAAAGTGGCGCCTTGGTGCGCTCATCGTATAAAGCACAAAAACATATTAACTAAATTAAATCAAAAATAAAGGGCTGATTTTTTCAGCCCTTTATTTATTCAACATACCCCATTTTTTGCATCCAGTCTGGATTATACATTTTTGCCACATATCTGCTTCCGTGATCATGAATTAACACAACAACCACATCATCTTTAGTAAACTTATCTTTAAGTTGTAATAAACCTTTAATAGCAGATCCGGCTGAATTACCTGCAAAGATACCCTCTTGTAAAGCTAACTTTTGCGTATAAATTGCAGCATCTTTATCAGTAACTTTTTCAAAAGCATCAATTAATGAAAAATCAACATTGAGCGGTAAAATATCTTCTCCAATTCCTTCGGTCACATAAGGATAAATCTCATTTTCATCAAAAATTCCGGTTTCATGATATTTTTTAAATACCGATCCATAGGTATCAATTCCCCATACTTTAATATTTGGGTTTTGTTCTTTCAAATATTTTGCAATACCAGAGACTGTCCCTCCTGTTCCAACACCAACAACAAAATGCGTTATTTTCCCATCTGTTTGCCTCCAAATCTCTGGACCAGTACTTTCATAATGCGCTAATCTGTTTGATAAATTATCGTATTGATTTACATACCAACCATTTGGCGTTTCTTCGGCCAATCGTTTAGAAACCGAATAATACGAACGCGGATCAGTTGGCTCAACATTGGTTGGACAAACTACAACTTCAGCGCCATGCGCACGCAAAATATCCATTTTTTCTTTAGATTGCTTATCAGAGATTACGCAAATTAATTTATATCCTTTTACTATTGCTGCTAAGGCTAGGCCCATTCCGGTATTTCCAGAAGTCCCTTCAATAATGGTACCTCCAGGTTTTAATCTACCATCTTTTTCGGCATCCTCTATCATTTTTAAAGCCATACGATCTTTGGTAGAATTCCCAGGATTAAAAGTTTCTAATTTAGCCAATACCAAAGCATCAACCTCAGCTGTAATCTTATTTAATTTAACCAAGGGTGTATTACCAATGGTCTCCAAAATATTTTTTGCGTACTCCATGCTATTAAATTTGATACAAAAGTATGAAGAAAGTTTTAGAAAAATAAATTGACAACTTACTCAAATTTTATGGCTTTAACAGGACTTATTTTTGAAATTATTAAGGAAGGAATTAATAACATTAATAAACACAGCAGTAGTGTTCCTATATTTAATAATAAAATATAATTTAAATTGATATAAACTGGCGCAACAGAAACGTAATAAGTTTCAGGGTTTAATGTAATGATACCAAAGTATTTTTGAAGAACCAATAAAGCTAGACCAATAAAATTACCCCAAAATAATCCTAATGATATTAAATATGTTGCATTAAATAAAAATACTTTTTGAATACTTGCGTTGGTTGCTCCTAAAGATTTTAAAATACCAATTAGTTGTGTTTTTTCAAGAATTAGAACTAGTAAAGCTGTTATCATATTTATACCGGCTACTAAAATCATAATCCAAATTATGACTACCATGTTGGTGTCAAATAATTGAATCCATTCAAACAATGCTGGATACTTTTCAACAATTGTTTTGGAATTTAAACTAGTACCAATTTCATAATAAATCTCCTCTCCTATTTCGTTTAATTGATCGAAATCATTCAGTAGAATTTCATAACCTCCAACTAAATTAGCATTCCATTTATTTAGCCGTTGTAGTTGTTTTAAATCACCTAAAATAATGCTTGAATCAAATTCACTAAATCCAGAATCATAGATTCCTACGACCTTAAATACACGTACACTTGGCGGACTTTCTGGGTTTTCTTTTAAAAAAAACGTATTAAATTCGCTGTTTATTTTTAACCCTAATCTATTGGCAATGGTTTTTGAAATTAAAATTTCATTAGAAAATCCATCAGTTATTTTTGGAAAATTGCCCTGGACAATATATTCAGCAAAATTATTCCACTGATAATTCTCATCAACACCTTTAAACACAATACCTTCAAAATCTTTTTGGGTTCTAATAATACCTGCTTTTGTGGCGTACGGATAAATTTTATCAACTCCCTTTGTGCTTTTTAATTGCATTAATGGCAAACTATCCAAATATACTGGGGTTATGGTTATATCTGATTGATTATCGTCAAAATTAGTAATTTGAATATGTCCATTGAACACCGTTATTTTATCACTAATTTTTTGTTGTAACCCAATACCAGTGGCTATTGAAATCATCATTACCACCATTCCAAGGGCTATTGCTACAATAGCAATTTTTATTATTGGCGCTGAAATACTACTTTTATACTGTTTTGTAGTAATTAATCGTTTGGCTAAAAATAATTCGAAGTTCAATTTATATATACTTATGAAATTCAAAAGTACACATATTCTAATATTTTTTATACTGATTTTTTTGATGTTTTCGTGTAAAACAACCAAAATTGTGAAAGTTGTAGAACCTACAGAACCAATTAAATCAACCCAATTAATAATAGCGGCAAACAGAACACCCAATTATTTACCTTTACTGATGGGTAAAAATATCGGACTTGTGGCTAATCAAACTTCGGTTATTTTTAAAAAAGACAATTCCTATTCACATCTAGTTGATTCACTGGTATCGCTTAATATAGCCGTTAAAAAAGTATACGCACCCGAGCATGGATTTAGAGGTGATGCCGATGCGGGAGAACTTATTACTGATGGTATGGACAAAAAAACCGGAATTCCTATCATTTCACTTTACGGAAATAACAAAAAACCATCTCCGGAACAATTAAAAGGTATTGATCTTATTATTTTTGACATGCAGGATGTTGGGGTGCGCTTTTATACCTATATTTCAACTCTGCACTATGTAATGGAAGCCTGTGCAGAAAACGATATTCCATTAATTGTGTTTGACCGACCAAATCCAAATGCCCATTATATCGATGGTCCGGTTTTAGAACAATCATACAATTCTTTTGTAGGAATGCATCCTATTCCGGTAGTATACGGCATGACTATTGGCGAATATGCAGCAATGATAAACGGTGAAAAGTGGCTTAAAAACGAATTGAAATGCGATTTAACCGTAGTGCCATTAATCAATTATTCGTATCAAACTTTTTATAGTTTGCCTATCAAACCATCGCCTAATTTACCTAATGACCAAGCGATCAATTTATATCCAAGTTTGTGCTTTTTTGAGGGTACCAATGTAAGTGTAGGCAGGGGAACCGAAAAGCAATTCCAAATTTACGGATCGCCATTTTTAACTGGAAACTACCAATATAACTTTACTCCTAAACCCAATTATGGCGCAAAATCACCTGTGCACGACGGTAAAAAATGCTTGGGAGAAAACTTAGAAAATCACCCAAGATTAACTGCTTTAAACTTAGATTGGCTGATTGAAGCCTATAAATCAACCGTTGATAAAACTCAGTTTTTTAATAATTTTTTCGATAAGTTGGCTGGAAATTCCACCTTGCAAGAACAAATCAAACAAGATAAATCTATTGAAGAAATAAGGGATTCCTGGCACGACGATTTAAAATCGTTTAAAAAAATCAGAAAAAAATACCTGCTATACGATTAATTAAACGGAACTTTTTGCTTTAGTTTTTCCACAATATCCAGAACTGCAGGGCAAACCTCTGTATTCTTAAGCGTTAAACTGGCAATCTGAATAAACTTTTTACGATCGGTATGCGGATATTCGCTGCAGGCTTTAGGTCTCACATCGTAAATCATGCATTCGTTATCAGCCATTAAAAAACTGCATGGAGCTGTTTGAAGCACGTAAAAATTATCTTCATCAATGCGTAGGTATTGATTGATAAACTGGATTTCCTTTATACGTAAATGCTTGGAAATCTTTGCAATATCCTTAGTAGTAAAAATCGGACTGGTAGTTTTACAACAATTGGCGCACTGCAAACAATTGGTGTAATCAAAAACCTCCTCATGCAAATCCTGCATAATTAAATCGAGGTTTTTAGGAGTCTTTTTAATTAACTTTTTAAAATAATTTTTGGTATCAGCCATTCGGGCTGCACTGGCTTCTTTGAAAGCTTCAATTGTCCATTTCATATTGCAAAGATAAACCTAATTTTTAAAGAGCTACTATAGTTATAAATTACTAAATTTGCATTTCAAATAAGAAAAATGAATATTCAGGACCTCATTAAAAATGCCACAATAAAAGGAATTGGCGAGTTGTATCAGGTTGATGTTGATACCATTGAATTTCAATCGACCAGAAAAGAATTCGAGGGCGATTTAACAGTGGTAATTTTCCCATTGCTTCGTATTATAAAAGGAAACCCCGTTGAGATAGGAACCAAAATAGGCGAATACTTAAAACAAAACCTTCCTGAAATTTCAAATTTTAACGTGATTAAAGGATTTCTAAACCTAGTTTTAAACGAAGAGTTGTTTGTCGATAAATTTTATCAGCTTATAAAATATAAAGATTTTGGAAAGGTCATTCCACTTTCCAGCACTAAAAGTGTTATGGTTGAATATTCATCACCTAACACTAATAAACCGCTGCATTTAGGACATATAAGAAATAATTTACTCGGATATTCTGTGGCTAAAATCATCGAGGCATCCGGTAAAAAAGTTATAAAAACACAAATTATCAACGACCGTGGCATTCATATTTGTAAAAGTATGCTGGCCTGGGAATTATTTGGAAATGGTGAAACACCACAATCAACCGGACTTAAAGGCGATAAGCTAGTAGGTAATTATTATGTGGCCTTTGACAAGGCTTATAAAGCTGAAATTGAACAGTTGGTTGCCAACGGAAAAACTGAGGAAGAAGCCAAAAAACAAGCACCAATCTTATTAAAAGCGCAGGAAATGTTACAGCAATGGGAGGCCGGCGATACCCATGTTGTTGAGCTTTGGAAAAAAATGAATAGTTGGGTTTATGAAGGTTTCAACAAAACCTATGAAAAATTAGGGGTTGATTTTTATAAAAATTATTTCGAAAGCGATACCTATTTGTTAGGAAAATCAGTGGTACAAGAAGGATTGTCAAAAGGCGTTTTTTATAAAAAAGAGGACGGCTCAGTTTGGATTGATTTAACTGAGGAAGGACTGGATGAAAAAATTGTATTGCGATCGGATGGAACTGCAGTGTACATGACGCAAGACATTGGAACTGCCATCGAACGTTTTAATGAATTTTCGCTGGAAAGCTTAATTTATACTGTTGGTAACGAGCAGGATTACCACTTTAAAGTGCTCTTTTTGATTCTTAAAAAACTAGGATATTCGTGGGCCGATCATTGCCACCACTTGTCATACGGCATGGTTGATTTACCAAGCGGCAAGATGAAATCACGTGAAGGCACAGTTGTAGATGCCGATGATTTAATTGATGAAATGACAGCAACTGCCAAGGAAATCTCAGAAGAATTAGGCAAACTGGAAGGATATACTGCCGAAGAAAAAGACAAACTGTATTCCATCATAGGATTAGGAGCTTTAAAATATTTCATCCTTAAGGTTGATCCGAAAAAGCGCATATTGTTTGACCCTAAAGAATCCATCGATTTTAACGGAAATACAGGTCCGTTTATACAATACACTTATGCGCGTATTCAATCAATTTTAAGAAAAGGAACGCTTGACTTAACACTTCAACTAAATGATTATCAGATTAATGATAAAGAAAAATCATTAATTAAACACATACAACAATATCCTGAAACGGTACAACTGGCAGCCGAAAATTTGAGTCCTGCCTTAATAGCCAACTATACGTATGAACTGGTTAAAGAGTACAATTCTTTTTACCAAAGTACTCCTATCTTAAATGCAGTAACTAACAATGAGCAGCATTTTAGAACGCAATTGAGTTATATGGTTGGTGTAACCATAAAAAATGCTTTTGAATTGCTTGGAATTCAAGTACCTGAACGAATGTAATAAATTTTAATCTTAATAATTGTAACAATGAAGTATGATATTTTAATTATTGGAAGCGGTCCTGGCGGTTATGTAACAGCCATTAGAGCTTCACAATTAGGTTTTAAAGTAGGATTAATAGAAAAAGAAAACCTAGGAGGAATTTGTTTGAACTGGGGATGTATCCCAACCAAAGCACTGTTAAAAAGTGCTCAGGTATACAACTATGTAAAACACGCCGAACAATATGGAATTAAGGTAAGCGAAGCTGAAAAAGACTTTGACGCAATCATTAAACGCAGCCGAAATGTTGCTGATGGCATGAGCAAAGGTGTACAGTTTTTGATGAAAAAAAATAAAATAGACATTATTAACGGTTTTGGTAAAGTACTTCCAAACAAAAAAGTTAGTGTAACTGCTGCCGAAGGAACTATTACAGAATACGAGGCAAACCATATAATAATTGCAACAGGAGCCCGTTCTCGTGAGTTGCCAAGTTTACCAATAGATGGTCAAAAAGTTATTGGATACAGACAAGCAATGACCTTAGAAAATCAACCTAAAAAAATGATTGTAGTGGGTTCTGGTGCTATTGGTGTTGAGTTTGCTTATTTCTACAACTCCATCGGAACCGAAGTAACCATCGTTGAGTTTTTACCAACCATTGTTCCGTTAGAAGATGAAGAAGTTTCAAAACAAATGGAGCGTTCGTTTAGAAAAGCCGGAATAAAAATGATGACCAGCTCCGAAGTTTTATCAGTGGATACTAGCGGAGATGGCGTAAAAGCAACTGTTAAAACCAAAAAAGGCGAAGAAATAATCGAGGCTGATATTGTATTATCGGCGGTAGGAATCAAATCAAACATCGAAAATATTGGATTAGAAGAAGTGGGTATTGCCGTTGACCGGGATAAAATTTTGGTTGATGAATACTATAAAACCAATGTTGAGGGCTATTATGCCATAGGCGATGTGGTTCCAGGCTTTGCGCTTGCACACGTGGCATCGGCAGAAGGAATTACCTGCGTTGAAAAAATTGCCGGAGTTCACACCGAACCGGTAGACTATAAAAACATTCCGGCCTGTACCTATACTACACCCGAAATTGCCAGCGTTGGTTTAACCGAGAAAAAAGCTCTGGAATTGGGTTATGAAATTAAAGTAGGTAAGTTTCCGTTTACGGCCTCGGGTAAAGCACAAGCAGCCGGTGCTATTGACGGATTTGTAAAAGTTATTTTTGATGCCAAATACGGCGAGTGGCTAGGATGTCATATGGTAGGCGCTGGTGTTACTGATATGATAGCTGAAGCTGTGTTAGGCCGCAAACTCGAAACGACCGCTCATGAAATCTTAAAAGCAGTGCATCCGCACCCCACTATGAGTGAGGCCTTAATGGAAGCGGTTGCAGCTGCTTATGATGAAGTGATACATATTTAATACGTAAAATAATAATAATAAAATCCGGATTGAGTCCGGATTTTTTTTATTGAATGATACTGAAAATGATTCTAAGCCATCGAGGCTCATTCTAAATTTGGAATAAAACACTACTTTTAAAAACAAGTTTGTAGTTCCACGCGAAAGGATTGACTCCGTAGAATTTCATTTCGCGCGGTAGCAGGGGATTAATAATCAATCTTATTTTGATTTAAGTTAATACTCCTATAAGTTTGATTTTTTTCATACCAATCTCCAAAACCAAAATCTATAAATTTATCCCAACTACGAAAATGTTTATTCGCCTGTTTTTGATTTGAAAAATTCATTAATCTAATAAAAACAATCGTGTCTCTATCTTTATTAATATATCCTGCATATTGTCGATAGTACTTTTTAAACTTATTTTTAACCTTTTTTGGTAGTTTATATTTTTTATTAATTGAGGAAATATTTTGTCCATTTTTTTCAAAAAGTCTGACATAAAATGTATAATAATCCTGGTACATTATTTTTTCACTTCTTTTTATCTGTTCTATAGAAGGTGTAAACTGTTTTAAATAATAATATCCATCAAGTGGGATATGATCAGATTTATCAAAAATAACACCTTTACCACAATAGAATTCAGGTAATGTAATAATTTCTGGAGTTTGTGAATATGATACAATAAAAAACAACAATAAAGAGTATTTCATAATAGACTATTTATAACGGAAGGAATTGTAGTAGTAGTTGTTCCTGGCACTGTGATAATCTGAATTCTACCATTTTTAAATTGTGATTGCCGGTGCATCGATGGAACTATCTGTTGCTGGGAAAAATGTAAACTGTGCCCATTGATATTAAGATTCTGACCTAAAATATTTCCACGATCATCTTTTCCATAAAATGCTCTCAATGATAGACTATTTCCCCCCCGCTGCCGCGCAAATCCTTTCGCGTGGAGCCTAAAAAACCCGATTTAGAAATTGTATTATTTAAATTCATAAAAAAGCAATTTTTAGTAAATATAGCTAAAAGGATGTATTTTAACCAATCACTTTTAAATTATTTAATTTTTAACCGTAAGTACCGTTAACACCGGCTTTAACGGCTTAATAGCCTCTTTTAATTGAGCAATACTAAAACCACTTAACAACAAACTCATAAAATTTTGATAGCGTTCTTGCGGCACCTTGTTTTTGTTAATACTTTCTAGAAAGTCTTGCAGTCTTTTAACATAGTCTTGGTTGCGTTTTAACTCGGCTTTTAGCCAACGTTTTTCCAGTTTTTCCAGTCCTTTTAGTTGTTTGGCACGTTGTGCATCCACCGCTCCTTTAAATGAATAATCGGTTTGGGCTACCAGCTCAGCCAATTTTTTAAACTGCTGTTCTAAAAATTGTTTTTGCTCGGAAAAATCAAACTTAGATAACGATTGTTTTTTAATAAGGTTTTTAATAACATTGTCTTGTGGCAAAACCAAATCATAAGCATTCATGCCTAAACGAGCTACTTTTTCACTTTGTTTTTCATCCAAAACCAGCAATGAGTTCCGCACCATAAGTATTGGAAACACGACATGTTCGGCATCAAAATAGCGTTTTAACTGCAACCAATAGGCAATTTCACCACCGCCGCCAATGTATGCCAAGTTGGGTAAAATTACTTCCTGATACAAAGGCCGCATCAATACATTGGGGCTGAAATGAACCGGATACTGTTCCAGTTCATTTAAAAGCTCATCAACCTTAAATCTGATAGATGAATTCAACACCTCAAAATGCTGATTTTTAAAAATAATGCGTTCTCTTATACCATCCTTTTTATAAAACAAATTATACTCGCGCGGATTGACCAAACCATTATAATCCTTTTTTAGATACGCATTGGTTTGGGTTACGTTTTTAAAAGCACTTTGATTTTTAAACTCACTATGAATTTGCTTCTTAAATAATGATTTTAATTTAGGATGATTGGCATCTAAAATTACCAATCCATAAGTGCCCAAAAGTTCATTAATCAAAAAACGATTGGCTTTTGATAAATTTGGTAGGGCGTAAGCCTTTTTAAGTAATTCAACAAAAGCTGTAACCTCAGCATTGGTTTTAAACTTTTTATGCAGTTCGTCCAGTATGGTTTGAATGCCATCCAATCTAAACTCACCCACAGCTCCGGTTTGATTACTTTCCCAACGGAAGCTTTCATCGCCTATATGAAAATGGTTAATTTCTTCAAAATCATGATCTTCGGTGGCCATCCAAAATACGGGTACAAAATAATAATCCTTAAAAGCCATTTTTAATTCTTCGGTTAAATTAATTGCAGAAAGAATTTTATAGATGACATACAGCGGTCCGCTAGCTAAATTTAACTGATGACCTGTTGTTACAGTAAAGGTATTTTCCTTGTTTAATAATTGAATATTGGTATGTGTAGCATCGGATATTTCCTGATTTTGGTATTGTTCTGACAACACTTCGACCAGTACTTTTCGATGTGCTGCCGGAAAATCAGCTTTTAATTTTAGTTGTTTTTGAAATCCGTCCAACGTGGGTTTATTGGATATCAACTCATTAAAAAATGCATCCTCTTTTAAATAATCGGAGACCAACTTATTTAAGTAGTTTGTAGCTGTTAAAGGAATTTCGTGCGGTACAATCATGTGTTAGGACAATACTGAAACAAGGTATAAATATACAAACGATTTTCACCCGATGGCATGGTGTACTCATAATTAAAGAATTTTACCAATTTAAAATCCAGACCTAAAAGTTCCTGCAGCGTGTTTTCATCGTAACGGGTAAGTTCCAATCCGCTGCATTTCAAGGCTCCATCGGTATGAAACGTAGCAATAATAGCGAAAGCATTTGGTTTTAAAACCTTCTTTAATAAAGTTACATAGTCAACTTTATCTGCATCCGAGTTAAAAAAATGCAATACGGCTCTATCATGCCAAATATCAAACGGTGCAAAATTGCCAATCTGATTAGAATTGGTTAAATCATCTTCAATAAAAACAACTTTATGTTTGTCTTTTACATCCAACTGATTTTCCAATACAGCAAGCGCTTTCGACGAAATATCATTTGCGGCGATGTTGGTATATCCCAACTTAATTAAATCTTGAACGATGGTACTGGCACCTACTCCAACGTTAATAATCTTGGCATCCTTTGGCAAGTTTAATGATTGAATAAGTTCCAAAGATGGTGTTGATTCCTTTTCATACCAGCCCAATTCATTAAAAGGTTTATTAGTATATACCGTTTCCCAATGCTGTTTGTAATTGATTTCGTTCATCTGATAAGTAAATTATAAATATAAAAAAAGAGCAGCAAACTACTCTTTATTTTTGATGGGTTCTCCAATTAAATCGTATTCAGATGCTTCGGTTATTAGTACCTCAACAAAATGACCAATTTGCACATAGTACTTGGTAGCATCTATGAGTACTTCATTGTCAACATCGGGAGAATCAAACTCGGTTCTTGCATAAAAGTAATTCCCCTCTTTTCTGTCTACCAAACAAGTAAAGGTTTTGCCAATTTTTTCTTGATTGAGTTCAAAAGAAATTTGCGATTGAATTTCCATGATTTCAGAAACGCGCTGTTTTTTTACTTCGTCTGACACATTGTCTTCTAAGGTAGCAGCATGAGTATCTTCTTCATGTGAATATGCAAAAACACCCAAACGGTCGAAACGACTGTCTCGAACCCATTGTTTTAATTCTTCAAATTGTGCTTCGGTTTCGTTGGGATAGCCTACTATTAAGGTAGTTCTGATAGCAATTCCGGGTACTTTATCTCTGAATTTTTGTATCAGTTCGTTGGTTTTCTGATGTGAATTTCCGCGGCGCATGGATTGTAAAATCTCATCATTGATGTGCTGCAACGGAATATCAATATAATTACACACTTTCGGACTGGCTGCCATTACATCTAACACATCCTCTGGGAATCCTGTAGGATAGGCATAATGCAAGCGAATCCATTCAATTCCATCCACTTTAACCAATTCATTCAACAAATCGGCTAAGGCTCTTTTTTTGTAAATATCAAATCCGTAGTAGGTTAAATCCTGCGCAATTAAGATAAGCTCCTTTACTCCTTTTGATGCCAATTTAGTAGCTTCCACAACCAATTCTTCAATAGGTGTTGATTT
>JAGXRT010000037.1 GCA_018335575.1 Bacteroidota bacterium
TTTGCCCCTAATGAAAAACCTCAACTACCATATTGGGTTTTAGGGGCAAAAGAGAACTATGCGTGAGGTAAACGTGGAATGTGTGAAGAAAACTAAATGAGTGGACTACAATGAGCACCAACTGGAGCGCAAATTGTGGTACAACGAGTGCTAATTACAAGGGTTTTTACAAAGAATAGATTTTGAATTTATAATTATCCTTAAATCCCTTGTAAATATAGTTTTTGGAACAAAATGGAGCGTTTGCCGAACACCATATAACCTGCGAAACGTGCTGTTTTGCAGGAGGTTTCCTATGGAAACAGAACTTAAAAGTGACAAGGTAAATTAATTCCATTTCATCCTTTGAATCCGCACTGCATTCAAAATAGCCAATAGGGCTACGCCAACATCTGCAATTACAGCTTCCCATAATGTTGCCATTCCTAATGCACCAAGAATTAACACCAAAATTTTAACGCCTAATGCCAAAGTTATATTTTGCCATATAATCTTATTGGTAGCATTGCCAATTTTTATAGCTACGGCAATTTTTGAAGGCTGATCTGTTTGTATCACAACATCGGCAGTTTCAATAGCGGCATCACTGCCTAAACCTCCCATCGCTAAACCTACATCGGCAATTGTAATTACTGGAGCATCGTTTATTCCATCGCCAACAAAAGCAATGGTTCTTCCTGCTGCTCTTAATTTTTCGACTTCTATTATTTTATCTTCCGGCAACAATTCTCCAATTGCTTTATCAATCCCTAATTGTTTGGCAATTTTATCAACTACTGCTTGCTTATCACCTGAAAGCATTACAACTTCTTTTATATTTTTAATGTTATGCAATGCTATAATTGCCTTTTTAGCGTCATCTTTGAGGGTATCTGCAATTGTAATATAACCTGCAAATATTTTATTTATGGCAATTACAACAATGGTTTCAGTATTTGAATTTAGCTGTAAATCATATGGGATATTAAATTTTTCTAATAATTTAGTATTGCCTGCTAAAACCTCATAATCATCAATATTACCTTTCATTCCGTAACCGGAAATCTCTTCAACATTGGTTGATTTGAAGTTAGTTTTTTTAATTTCAGCATATTTTACAATGGCTTCTGCAATGGGATGGGTAGAATTGGCTTCCAAAACAGATGTTAATTCAACCAATAATTCTTTGTCAAAATTTAGGGCAACTATTTCTTGTACTTCAAAAACACCTTTGGTTAAAGTCCCTGTTTTGTCCATAACAACCGTATCAACTTTGGTCATTAAATCCAGAAAATTAGAACCCTTAAATAAAATTCCATTGTGTGAAGCTGCACCAATACCACCAAAATAACCTAATGGGATTGAAATTACCAAAGCACACGGACAAGAGATTACTAAAAATATTAAAGCACGTTGAAACCACATTTGAAATACATAAGCATCGCCTAGAAAAAAGTATGGTACTATGATCAATGCAATCGCTAACCAAAATACAATGGGCGTGTATATTTTTGCTAAACGACTTATTAATAGTTGCGTTTTTGCTTTTCTACCAACCGCTTCCTGGACTAATTTTAATATTTTTGAGAGCTTGGTATCTTCAAATTTACTGGTTACTTTTATCTCGATAACTTTATTAAGATTTACCATACCTGCCAGTACTTTTTCACCTTTTATTATGGTGTTTGGTGTAGATTCTCCCGTTAAAGCCGCTGTATTTAAAATAGCATCATTTGAAATTAATTCGCCATCCAAGGCAATTTTTTCACCCGGTTTGGTTTGAATTATTTGTCCGACCTCAACTTCTCTTGGATGTTTAACTGTTGCATTACCATTCTCCAACACGCTCACTTCTTCAACCTGTACTTTTAACAAGGCTTCAATAGAACGCTTGGCTTTGTTTACCGCCGCTTCCTGGAATAATTCGCCAACCACATAAAATAACATAACTGCAACACCTTCTTCATAAGAACCAATTAAAAATGCGCCAAGCGTTGCAACGGACATTAATACAAACTCATTATAAATAGCGCCTTTGACTATTAACTTTGCAGCTTTTAAGATAATAGGACCACCAATAATGATATAAATAAAACCAAACCAGATTAAAGGAACAGGTGCTTTAAAAAAAGGAACATCAAAATAATCAAAGCCAATACCCAACAATAGAAAAAACAAACTAATTATTGGAATTATATAAGCTTTATTTATAGAAACGGGTTTTTCTGATTTGGGAGTGTCTTTGGTGTAATCTATTGTACAGGTACCATCTTCGCATTCATATTCTTCATTCATAATATTATATTTGTTTCAAAATTAAGAAAATGAAGAATGCAACGGAAGTGCATTAATTATGGCTGCACTTATCGCAAATGCCTTTAACTACTAAATTTACATCTTCAGCAATATATCCTTTTGGCAAACTAATTGTTGGAATTTTGTAATCGGTAATGCACACTGTTTCATTACAATTGGTACAACGAAAATGTAAATGTAAATCGTTGTCAATTTCGCAATGGCAATTTTCTTCACACAAAGCATACTTTGGAATACCAGTTCCATCTTCAATTTTGTGCGCTAGTTCACTTTTTACAAATGTTTGCAAAGTGCGATATAAGGTGGTTCTGTCTGATTTATCGAAATAATTTTCTACATCGGTTAAACTAATTGCCACTTTTTTATCTAAGAGAAATTGTAAAACCAACAAGCGCATTGCTGTTGGTTTTACGTTATTGTTCTCTAATATTTTCTCTAAATCTTGCATAATACTAACTATCAAACCTTTTTATGGATTTTCCTGTTTTAATTCTGTAAGCATCATTAATGTCTGATACATAAATAATACCATCAGCGGGAAAAGGGGTTTTTCCATTTTTACAAATAATAGCTACCGCTTTTTCTGCTTCTTCATTTTGACAAACCAATTCCAGTTTAATCATTTCACTGTCTGCAAAGTGAAATTTTAACGAAGGCAATGAATCTTCTCTTTTATAAGATCCTGTTCCTTCACATTCTGATAATGTTACGCTTTCGAAGCCGTTTTCTTTAAGGGCTTCCACTACGTTCTCTAATTTAATTGGTTTTATAAATGCTTTAATTTCTTTCATCTGGTTATATTTAATTTTTTTTTAATGTCAGATGTAATAAGCAAATATTCATTTCGGTTGGTCTTGAAATACTGATTACGCTTATTTCATCTTTTCTAATTTTATATTGATTTATTAATCATCATCGCCGAATTCACTTTTCTGCATTTCAGAATTTAAGTAATAGGCTCCTTTTAATACAATAATTGTGTTTTCCGGAATTTCTTCAATAAACAAAACTTCAGAAAAACCTAAATCGGAAATACCTCTGTTTACTTGAATCTTTTCAAACTCAATGGTCTTATCAGTCTTCTCCTTTTGAACAAACACATAATCCAATCCTTTTTCACTTACAAAGGCTTCATCTGGTAATGCATTTACTTGCTTACTTGATGTTGTTATTCTGGCTTCTACAAACATTCCTGATAATAAACCTTCTTGAGTTCCTATTATTTTAGCGTGTACTTTTACAGCCCGTGTATCCATATCAAAAGCTTTTCCAAGTGCAAATATTTCGGCTTCATAAATTTTATCAGGTTCTGTTGCTAATGTAAAGGCTATTTTTCGCCCTACTTTAGCATTATCTACATCTTTTTCAAACACTTTTAACCCTAAATATAGATATTCATTATCAACAATTTCAAACATTTCTTGCTCGGGAGTTACAGATTTACCAATATTAATTTCAATTTTTTGTATGTATCCTTTAATAGGGGCAATAACGGGAATTGATGCGATAATTTCTCCTTTATCAATCGTAGAAACTTTAATCCCGATAAGATTCAGCGTTGCCTTTGTAGCATTTAAATCGGCTTTGGCATTTAAATAAGCTGCTTCCGATTCTTGAAAAGCACGTGCAGAAGTAATTCCATCTTTTTCTAATTCTTTTTTTCGTATATAATCTTTTTCTAAATATGTTAAATTACTTTTAGCAGCAAGATATGCACGTTGCATAGAAATAAATTCGGGATTGTTCAATGTTGCAATAACCTGACCTTTTTTTACAAAATCACCTTCAACTACTGAAACACTTTGTACGCGACCACCTATTAAGGCACTTACACTTGCCATATTTTGAGGAGGCAATTCTAATTGACCGTTTACTTTTAATGAAGCACCTAAATTTAGTTGACTAAGATTGCCTAACTCTATGCCCATTATTTCTAATTGGTTTAATTTTAAGGCTACTTTATTTGGGGTTTCCTCTTCATTAGTCGCATCTTTTGTTTGTTCATTTTTATGGTCATCGCCTTCAGTATGCTTTGAATCGCTATTTCCACAACTTATTATGGTAAAAAGAAGTATTAATAAGGTGCTGATTTTTAAAATATTTTTCATCTTAATTGTATTTTCCTGTTAGGTAATTAATTTCGTTTACTGTTTGATTGTGAAGATTAAGAGCGTTTAAATAACTACTTCTAATTTCAATCGATTGTTCCATAAGTGCAATATATTCTACATAGCCTATTTCACCTTCTTTATATGCTTTTATAGCAGATGAAAATAGTTTATCCGCTAATAATATACCCGTTGAATCATAATATGCTAAAGCAGCTTTTTGCTTTTCATATTCATTGAGTTTGGTTTGCACTATTGCGTCTAATTCCAATTTTGTTTGCTGATAATTTATTGAAGCTATTTCAGCGCTTTTTTTGGCTGCCTGAGATTTTCCTTGTTGTGATCTAAAAAACAAAGGTATTTTAAGACCTACTTCAAAACCCGAGAAGTTTTTAACTCCATCAATTTGTTGATTGAAATAGCCTGCGGATAGATCAGGAAGAAATTTGGCATTCTCCAATTTATATTCTCTTTCTATAATAGCCATTTCATTTTGTTGTAATAAGAGTATTGGATTTTCAGTATTTTCTTCGGTAAAAGTTTTAAAAGGAATTTTTTCTAAATTTTTATTAGAAATTTCAAAGGAAACATCCATATTCATTAGCAATTGCAATTGCTTAGTTAAACTTTTTATGTCTAATTCCACTTCAGATTTCAACAAACTAATCGCTTCATTTTTACCTTCTGCGGCAATTTTTTCTATCAAATTAGTTTCGCCAATCGCGTATTTTTTTTCAGCAATTAAGGCGAAATTTTCATATTCTTTCTCTAGGCTGGAAATTAAATTAGACTTGTTTTTTGTGAACCATAACTCTAAATAAATGGCTCTTACATTTCGCTCTAACTTATTTTTTTCAACAATTAAATTGGTTTCACTTAGCTTGATTTTATCGGCTTGTAATTTAGCTTGTGTTCCATAAATTGTTGGAAATTTAAAATCTTGTGAAATAGTCACATTATAATCTTGTTGAATTCCATTTAATTGTCCTTTAGTATAGGCAATTGCTGTTTTATCTAAATCAAAGGCTGCCTTTTTTAAGCTTTGTTGTTTTTCAATTTCTAAATGAGCGCCTTTTATTAAAGGACTGTTCTCCATTGCATTTTCAACTGCGTCTTCAATTGATAATTTTATAGGTGCTGTTTGTGCATAGGATTTATTTAAAGCCATACTAAACACCATTCCAACAATTAAAAGTGTTGTTTTAGCATTTTTCATTTTAAGTTTTGATTTAAAAGAAGTACCAATTTCAACAAAGTAATACAGAATTGGCACCACTAAAAGGGTTAATAGCGTTGATGAAATTAAACCACCTATAACAACTGTAGCTAAAGGGCGTTGAACTTCTGCTCCTGCAGATGCTGAAATTGCCATTGGTAAAAACCCCATAATAGCTGCAATTGCAGTCAATAAAATAGGTCTTAATCTTTCTTCAGTAGCTGTAAAGATTCGGAGTTTTACGTCAGTCATTCCTTCCAGTTTTAAACTGTTAAATCTACTTATTAAAACCAGTCCATTTAATACTGCAACACCAAACAACACTACAAAGCCTACACCTGCTGAAATACTAAAAGGCATACCACGTAAAAATAAACTTAAAACACCACCAATGGCAGCCAAAGGCACTGCCATATAAATCATAGCTGCCTGTTTTATTGAATTTAATGCAAAGTATAGCAGTATAAATATTAAGAATAAAGCAATAGGAACAACAATAGAAAGGCGCTCTTTTGCTCTTAATAAGTTTTCAAAAGACCCACCATATTCAATAAAATAACCTTCAGGTAAGTTCAATTCTTTATCTAGTTTTAGCTGAATATCACCAACCATAGATTCTACATCTCTGCCTCTTACATTTACACCTACAGAAACTCTTCTATACGTATTGTCACGTGAAATTTGCATAGGACCAGGTTTGTAACTAATATCGGCTAATTCTTTTAAAGGTATTTGCGTATTTGTATTTGGAAGGTCTACAAAAAGATTTTTTAAATCTTCAATACTCTCTCTGCTATTAGCGGCGAAACGCACTACTAAATCGAAACGTTTTTCCCCTTCAAAAATAATTCCAGCATTGGCACCTGCAAAAGCAGTGCTAACATATTGGTTTAGTTTATCTATAGTTAATCCGTATTTAGCCAGTTTCTCTCTTTGGTAATTTACTGTAATTTGTGGTAATCCATCTGTAGCTTCAGCACGCACACCTGCAGCACCATCAACAGTTTGGATAATTTTAGCCATTTCTTCCGCTTTAATTGCCAATACATTTAAATCGTTACCATATAATTTAATGGCAACATCTTCACGAACACCTGTAAGCAATTCATTAAATCGTAATTCAACTGGTTGTGTAAACAAAAAATTGGCACCCACAATAGCTTTCAACTTAACTTCCATTTTTTCAATTAATTCAGCTTTAGTTTTTGCTGAGGTCCATTTATTCTTATCTTTTTCAAGAATGATAAACGTATCCACAATATCCATCGGCATTGGATCTGTTGGTATTTCTGATACTCCGATTCTACCAACCATTGTTTTAACTTCATCAGGAAAATTAGCGTTGATGATATTTTCCGCTTCTTCTGAAACTTTTATGGATTCTGACAGCGAACTACCGGGTTTCATAAAAATTTGCATTGCAATATCGCCTTCATCTAATTTTGGAATAAACTCTCCCCCCATATTTGAAAAGATCAGCGCTGCAATTATAAAGAGTCCACTAGCTATTGAAATTGTAGTTTTTCTGAATTTTAAAGCTCCTTGTATTAAAGGTTTATATACTTTAAAAATAGCTGCCATTACCTTGTTGCTAATAGTGTTTAGCCAAGTTTCAGTACGTGTAAATATATTGTTTTTGCCTTGTGGGGATGGCTTCATAAATAAGGATACCATCACAGGAACATAGGTTAAACATAATAACAAAGCACCTAAAACTGCAAATCCAAAAGTGTATGCCATTGGTGTAAACATTTTACCTTCTATACCGGTTAAAAATAAAATGGGTGTAAAAACAATGAGGATGATTAATTGCCCAAAAAATGCAGTATTCATCATCATACTACTTGATTTATAGGTTAACTCATCCATTTCAGATGACGACATGTTGTTTTTGTTTTTCTTGAGGCGTTGCTCAATATGATGTACAGTACCTTCAACAATAATAACAGCACCATCAACTATAATTCCGAAATCAATAGCACCTAAGGACATTAAATTTGCCCAAACACCAGTTGCTTTCATTAGAATAAAGGCAAATAATAATGACAGCGGAATAATTGAAGCCGTTAATAAACCACCTCGTAGACTACCTAAAAGTAGTACTAATACAAAAATTACAATTAATGCTCCTTCAATTAAGTTTTTTGAAACAGTACTTGTAGTACGTGCAATTAAATCGCTTTGATCTAAAAAAGGTTTAATTTCAAGGCCTTCAGGTAATGATTTTTGAATTTTTTCAATTCGTTTTTGTACATTTTTAATCACCTCATTAGGGTTCTCGCCTTTTAACATTAATACTTGTCCACCAACGGATTCTTGTCCGTCTTCCGTAAAAGCGCCATAGCGAACAGCTGCACCAAAACGAACTTCCTCTGCAACATCTTTTATTAAAAGGGGCGTATTTTCTACATTTTTTACAACAATATTTTCAATGTCTGCAATACTTCTTGCAAGACCTTCACCACGAATAAAGGAAGCTTGATGATTTTTTTCAATATATGCACCCCCTGTATTGGAATTATTGGTTTCTAGTGCTTCAAAAACCTCGTTAATGCTAATACCCATACTGTTTAATTTGTCTGGGTTTAAAGCAATTTCATATTGTTTTACATTGCCTCCAAAAGAGTTTATTTCTACTACACCAGGTACTAATGCCATTTGCCGCTTTACAATCCAGTCTTGGATAGTTCTCAGTTCTGTAGGTGAGTATTTATGTTCAAATCCTTCTTTTGGAACTAATGAATATTGGTATATTTCTCCCAAACCAGTGGCAATAGGAGCCATAAATGGCTTTCCAAAACCTGCCGGTATATTCTCTTGAATGTCGGTTAATTTTTCCTGTACTAATTGGCGGGGTAAGTACGTTCCCATTTCATCTTTAAATACAATGGTTACTACTGAAA
The DNA here is from genome assembly GCA_018335575.1 of Bacteroidota bacterium. Lineage (GTDB taxonomy): Bacteria > Bacteroidota > Bacteroidia > Flavobacteriales > Flavobacteriaceae > JAGXRT01. The sequence continues at coordinate 8,523 of JAGXRT010000037.1, forward strand.
GTCCGAAACGAGATACAGAACGTAACTCTATAACACTAGGTAAATTGGCTACTGCAAGTTCCACGGGATACGTTACAAATTGCTCAATATCTTCAGTTCCTAAATTAGGAGCAACGGTAATTACTTGAACTTGATTATTGGTAATATCGGGGACTGAACCCAATTTTAAGGTCATCATTGAATAAGTTCCTGCTCCTATTAGAACCAAAATTAATAAGCCAATAATGAATTTATTATTTATAGAAAAGCGAATGATTTTATCGATCATTTTATGATATGTTTAAGTTATTAGAAAGTAATCACCTTAAAAATAATAGGTGCTTAAAAACGTATTTGTAACTTAAACTTGAGGTGGCTGGTAAATTTTGGAAAAGTAATTATTTAAGAATGAAGACTTGTAAAAAGTACTTAATTCTTTTAAAGGCATTGCTGCATAAATTAGACTTTCAGCAGGCGCTGTTGGTTCTGTAATACTTATGGTACAACAAACACAGGCACAAAACGGAGAACATAAATCTGAATGAGAATCATTTTCATGATCAATCTCTTGAGAAACAGAAGCGGATTGTTGTACGTTAACTTGAACATCATCACACGGTAGTGCTGAAAATGTTATTATTAATACGGCTAATATTGTTGTTATTAATTTCATTAAGGAAACAAATGTAATAAAATAATAAATGCAATGGCAGTGCAAAAAAATATTCCTAAAATAATTATTTATTTTATTATACAAACTAAAGGCGAAACGAAGTAGGTTTGTTAGAAGTTTTAATATTAGAACAATGGCCTCATATAAGATTAGTTGAATGATTTAAGCACCTAATTTAGCACATACAAACCGAATAGAAAATTACTAGAATTTTCGTAATTAGGCTAGAACTAGCAATTAATTATACACGTTGTAGGCAGTAGTGTTTTATTCTACTTCTTCTTTATTTTTAAAATTAATGTTATGAATTGCTCTATAACTTTTTTCATAACCTTTGTCAGTCATTAATCCAGGAAAAAAATCATCATAACCAAAATTATAAGGATAATCCTCAAGTAATTCTTTTTTATTCTTTGAAATAAATTTACCATAAAAACTAATTATTTTTTTATGAGATTCGATTAATGGAAAAATGTCTTTGGTTAATAGTTTAGAATATCTTTCTTCAGAAGTTGATTGTTTTGTATGTATAATCTCGTTTCTTAAATCTTCTAGTTTTATAAAATCATTCCACCAATCCTGTACAGTCGGATTACTTGTGTTTAAGATATCTTTAAGAATGATTTTAAATTTATCAATCAATGAATATTTTCGCTCAATTGCTTCTTTAGAATAAATTGTCTTGACACCACTTTTTTCAATTAAAAATTCATAACCATTTGGAATACAAATATTAGCAAAAGCTTCCAAAGCTGTATATGCAAAAATTAATGATGTTATTATTAATTCGAAATAATTATAATATTCTGACTGTTTTTCTATAGTTGGAAATGCTCCATACCAAATTTGATGTCGTGGAAGAATTGTTTCTGTATAAAATTTTAGAGCCACTTTAAGATTTGTGACTGAAATATTTGAATAAAGTGAAACGTCATTTGGTTTAATCATTAAAGTTTCCAAATTGTCAAATATTAAAATCCAATTTGAATCAAGTACAAAATATTTTCTAAAATCATCTCTATTCATTAAGATATGCGGCTTCCTAATTCTAAAATCCTTGTTTTCTCTATATTTATCGTTAATCTCTTTTCCTAATTCCAATAAAGGATTTAGAACATTCCATTTATTTTCATTAAATAGAAAGTATTTGATTTTATTGTTTTGTGAGTATGACTCGTTTATTGCCTTTTTTAAATCATTTTCTCCATTTATCTTATAAAGGTTAATGGTCTTAAATACTTCTTCAAGTGCCAATAGATATACATTCTCATCACCGCTTAATTCAAAAAGGAATTGAAAAATGTAATCATTTTGAGTTTTGTAAAAGGCTGAAAATACAGCAAAAGGTCTTGTTCTTTTGAATTCACTTGTAATCTCATTTAAATTTGAAAATTTGGTAAGCGGTGTAATGAATTCTATAAATTTGCTATTAAAATCTTTAATAGAATTTGTACCATTATTAAAATGTTCTTCAATAAATTTATCACTAATGTATAAATTTATCATAGAAGAACTTGTTATCCACTCACCATTTGAAATATTAGTTTCTTTGTCAATTTCTTGAACTAAAATATCGATTAAATTTTCTTTTTCAAGCTTTTTAATCAAAAGTTCATCGACATATACTTTTGGTAAAGGTTTTTCAGTACTAAATAATAAGTCAGATTCAAATTTCGGATATTTCATACTATTTGGGGTTTTTCGCATTACTTCCAACGGAGTTTTATAAGATTTGTGTGTTTGGAAAATCGGAGATTTTTCGGACGTAGCAAATCGTTTGTTGGATGTTAGTCAGTTCGTTATTTAGTTTAAATATAAGCATAAATTTTATGAGTTGTTAGCAAATGCCATTTATGAATTTATTGATAAGTTCATTTGGAAATTTTGTAATTGTAATTTGTTTTCCGAGAACTGTATCTTGATTTTCAGTTATAACAACTATCTCATTTTGATTTCTATCCGGATTCCTAAAATTATTCAGATTTTTTAATGCATCCATAAACTTAATCTCATAAATATTATGAATTCTTTCCGAGAGTTTTTCGATTATTGAGAAATGGACCTTAAAAACTTGATTAATATTAGTTTTTTCGTTCATATTTTTCAAATCAGTTTTAACTTTAATTCCCCATTCTTCATATTCATTTAATAAATAATCTCTTTCAAATTGAAATTCTAATTGAACAATATCTTTTAGATTGTTTATATTTAAATCAGTTACTGGAATTCCACAATGTTGACAAAAATTTCTCAATTTGTATACGAAACGATAAACGAATGTATTATCATAAGCCTGATTAGTCAAACTTTTAAAATTACTATATTCTTGAGATTCTTTCCCAAAACGTTTAGCAATTTTTCGGTCACAATGATCAATAAACATTCTAAATGAACTTAGATAATTAATAACTATTCTATTAATTTCAATCTTAAGGAAAGTATATTTTTCTTTACCAATGTCAGTTAAATTTGTTACTCCATCAAGAATATTTTCGATACCTGTTATTTGAAAATCGATTAAGTCTTGAAAGTTTAGTTTATGAACAAGAAATAAGTCCATTAAATGCTCAGTTTCATCAATAACCTTAATAAATTTTTCAATTTGTGAAAAATCTTCTGTGCTAATATCCTTTATATATTTGAAATTTGGAATATTCTCAATTTCTGTTATTTCTGCAAAGTATCTTTTCACTGGTTTTTGTTAACTTGTTTTATCATAATAGAAATTGGTTATTATCATTAATATTTCACTGATAAAACAATATTGTATTCTTAATTATTTGGATTGGCAACAATTTATTAAATGACTAAATTAAGCAAAATAAGTTTACAGGAACAGCCATTTAATATTTAAACTTTAACCGTGATTATTTCATCAATCCTGGTGGTGTAGGAATTAGATAATTTTTCCTGTTTCATTTTCCATTGTCTGCCTAAGGACTGATTGGCAAACTTGATTTTATTCTTTCCGTAACTTTTGTTGAGTTTATCAACCACGGACATTAATGGTTGATGTCTGGGATTTGAAGTATTAAAAAATGACAATTGCGTTTGGTTGTTGGGTGTTATACCCATAACGATAACTCCGGCTTTTTTGTAATTATATCCTTCCTTAAAAATGGTTTTTAAGCATATTTGGGCGTAGTGGTTTAATTCTATTGTTGAGTTGGTGGGAAAATCGGTATTGATCACCATGTTTCTTGAATATTGCGGCTGGTCTTTTCTGAAATAATTGGATTGTACAAAAACCATTACCATATTGCAATGGCTTTTCTGTTTTCTTAATTTTTCTGAACAAGATGCCGTGAAGGTTGCAACCCGTTCTGAAATGTCTTCAAGCTTTGTCATTGACTTTTCAAATGATCGTGTTGTAGCAATCATTTTCTTGCTTTTTGGACTTTCTAAATCTAAGGTTGATTGACCTTCTAACTCCTTTTTTAACCTCAACCCAACAACAGCCATTTCTTTTCTAACCCATTCATCGGGTAATTGCGTAAATTGATAGGCCGTAAAAATATTTTTAGCCTGCAATCGTTTTGTGTGTTTTCTTCCAATACCCCAAACATCTTCTATTTTAGTCCATTTCAGGGCTTTAATTCGCTTTTCTTCACTGTCTATTACATAAACGCTTTTGGTTCTTTCGGTGTATTTTTTAGCGATTTTATTGGCCACTTTTGCCAAGGCTTTGGTAGGCGCAAAACCAACACTTATCGGAATACCTGTATTTTTAGTGACCGTTTTTTGAATGTTTAATCCATATTCATCCAAATTAAAGAGTTCAAAACCTTTAAATTTCAGAAAAGCTTCGTCGATGCTATAAACTTCAATATCTGAGGTAAAAGTTGCCAGAATATTCATCACTCTGCTGCTCATATCGCCATACAGCGCATAATTGGATGAATAGACACATACCTTATTGTCTTCAAAAAGTTTTTTAAATTCAAATGCAGGGGCTCCCATAGGAATACCCAATGCTTTGGCTTCATTAGAACGTGCAATCACACAACCATCATTGTTAGAAAGTATTACAACAGGCTTTCCAATTAAATGCGGTTCAAATACTCTTTGGCAAGAGGAATAAAAATTATTACAATCTACTAGCGCAAACATTAATGTGATTTTATACTAAATACTACAATTCCCCAAATCATTAATTCGTTTTCTTCTGTTACTTTGATGGGTTTATAATCTTCGTTTTCTGCAACCAACCAAATAACGTTTCCTTCAATTTTAATTCTTTTGACCGTGAATTCTCCATCGATTTGACAAATGGCAATTTTACCATCTTGTGGATCTAAACTCTTATCAATAACCAACAAATCGCCATCGAAAATCCCGGCATCTTTCATAGAATGGCCTTTCACTTTGGCAAAAAAAGTGCTGTCTTTGTGCTTGATGAGGTGTTTGTTTAAATCAATAGATAATTCAATAAAATCATCTGCCGGAGAAGGAAAACCTGCGCTGATTCCGACATCACCAAAGGGAAGTTCTAGTTTTGTTGAATAGTCCGGAGCGTAAAACTCCAGTATTTTTGTAGTATGTAAACTTCTTAATTTCATCATGCTACAAAATTAAGTAAGTAATGTTTTAAATTTTAATAAATAGAAAAAATATTTATTAACGAAATGAAGCAAATGCAGGTTCTAATGGAAACGGATTAAAAAAAAACAATGGCAACAAGTAAGGGCTTTGAAAAGGCAAGTGAAGCGCCGGCTTTTGGAAGCGCTTACTGCGCGGAATTGGAGGTGAAGCTATACTAAAATCTGTATATTTGGCTTTAAGAGAGGCCACCAAAAAATGGTCAATACCAATCCAAAAGTGGGGATTAATCCTCAATCAGTTCTTAACTATTTATGAAAAAAGGTTCCAACTTTAAGTAAAAGTTAAACCCTGATATATACAACTTACACACTTTATGAGATAGTGTCAACTAATTATACACTGTGAACATGCTTTTAATTACAATCTTCTATTTCTAGCTTACTTGGCGTCTTTTCAATTATTTTTCCATTGAATTTTTTAGCAAATAGTTCTGTTTGTTCTGTTGGATATGGGTCAACTATTATTACAGGATATTTTTTAAAATCAAAATTAGCTTCAATCATATTGTTTATTTCGCTATCTCCACAACCATATCCAATAATAATTAATTTATTGGAATGTGATAAATTAGTTTTGAAATTAACAAATACTTTGTCATAATAGTAAGGTTCGCCATATCTCAAAATTTTTGAGGTTGTTCCTGATAAAAAATCTGGATGATAGTTTATCCAATCATTTACATACTTGTGGCCACCATTTCCATCCTCAACTTCTTTATAAAATTCCGTTGTACCTATTCCTAATTTTATTTTAACATAAGTGTCTATGCCAGAATCTTGTAAGTGAAATGGAAATTGGTCAAAACTGCCGTGTAATTTATAGAGTCTATATTGTTTAGTATAATTATTGGTAAAATATGATAGTCTTACTTTTACATTACCTTTCAATCCTCCATAATATTTAGAACCCATTTCATCAAAACCATCAGAAAAATTTCCTTGAATCCAATCAGAATGAGAGAATGATTCAAAAAAAATGTCGTGATTAAGTGTGTGAATATGTGTTAATCCGTCATTACCCCAACTTTCCAAACAGTTCAAAAAACCAGTATAGCCTGGATAAGATGGTTTGCAGTAGTGAATAGAATCATAGAATTTTTTACCCTCTCCATCAACTATAAAGCAAGATATTAATTGGTTAAAGATGTTTTTTGAACGACTAATCAAATTTAAATTATCGGTTTCAATATGATATTTTTTTCTAAAGTCGTTGCAAAACTTATCGAAATCTGTATTTTTTTCATTTGGGTCAATGCCATTTAATAAATCATAGAATTCTTCATAATTAAATGATTTTATTTTCTTATGGTAGAAATTGATTAAACCGACAACAAAATACTTATGTCTCGAATCACTTGCGTTATCATTCGGATCTGATTCGGTTTTTTCTTTTAGCAACACTGTACCTTCTGAAGATACCCAGAAATCTTCTGCATCTAATTCTGTAAGTTTTTTGTTCAGTTTATTCGCAGTTGGATAACCTTTATTTACTGAAAATCCTGCTCCAAGTAATATTGATGTTTCCGTCATTTTTTTAGCTTGTTGCCAACTTGTTATTACCTTAATAAATTCATCAGTTTATAGCCTTGGTGGGGGTATAAACGGTGTTTTATTCGTTTTTATTTTGTTTATTTCATGGAATCTCTAGCAATTTTTGCTAATTCCGGTGAAACTGTACAACCCATTCCAGACTAAACTGGACAGTTATTTATTAAATCATGTATAAAGTTTAACTAAAAAATGTCTAAAGTTTGTCTAAAATATTTATTTATTTATTCTTGTAAGCCCTTTATATATAAGGTTTTTAATTTTTTAACTATCTAAAGTTCATCTAAAAAATGTCTAAAGTTCATCTAATTAATTTTTTATTTAGTTAAACTTTTATCCATTTTGGGTTACGATTGGTTCCAGTATTTTTAATTGTATTGTCCTTTTTAGACATTGCGTACATTATATTGCGGAGCTTATTTTTCTTTTTATCTAAAATTAAAATATTTGGTAATAACTCTAAAATAAGCTTATCAATATCATCTTTAGAAGCGCTCTTATATTTCTCAAGATATTCTAAAATCATTTTTTTATAGTGCTCATCTTTTAGTCCCCTCATTTTGATGTAATCATCTTTTTGATTTGTAGCCACTGCAACTTTAGAGGAGATATGAAAATTAGGTTTTCTTCCTTCAATTAATTTTTTTGATTTAAGCATTTTTATTTCTTCATCATTCAAGGATTTATTTTTAGCTACTTTGTCCAAAAGAATAATCTCTTCTAAAGACAGATCAGGCATTTGTGCAATTTTGCGCGCATAATTTACATCGACCACTTTCCCTGTAATCGCCACTTTTACTTTACTATTGGAAAAATCATAATCTGGTAATGGAAAATATTTTTTACGTTGAATGTTAAACATTTTCTTAATACCGCTTCCTATGGTGTCAATCATATTTAAATTTACCATTGAATCTGCTAAAAATTTATTTCTATAATTAGATTCTGGTGAATCTGATTGAATCACTGTTTCAATACTTTGTGGAATAAAACTACCTGAATTGGCAAATGTTAAGGTGGCGTTTTCATTTTCAACTACTATAATCTTTCCGCCTAATGTGTAATCTTGATGCGCAATGCAATTGTTTAATGCTTCTCGAATTATGTACGGGTCGTATTGATCAACCTCTTCCGGAAACAATGTATCATCTGTTATATAACGGTATTTTAAATTTCTGATTTTACCATATACTTTTTCTATATTTAGCAACAATGGACAGGTAAAGTGTTCATAGTCTTTTTCAATATTGTCACTATCTTTTAAAATCCACGTAATTTTAGAAGTTGCCGGATTGATAAAATGTTCAGACTCTGGATTCCCCAACAATATAATTGCAGCATTTGTAATTTTTCCCTTTATAGTAATTTTAGCTTTATTTAAAAAAACTTCGTTGGACCATTTTTCAATTTCCGATTTTAGGTTTGGATTTTTTTGTGTAAATCTTATACGTGCTTGTTTAATTGCCTCTTCCGATAAATCATTAATTGTGGCACTTGGAATTATTTGCGCACTCCAATCGCTGGCATTGGCTTGGACTCTTATTCTGTCATATTCTTCAGAATTTAAGGCAACTAAACTTTCACCATCTCTACCGTAATTAAAACCTTTCCAAGAAATAGGCATCCCTTTTGGTGCAGCAGGTATTTCTAGCAATAATACTGTTTTTCCGTTTTTTAGTACCCGATGACTATTTATAAAATTACATCTTGGTGCTGTGTGTTGTCCTATTTCGGATTTATATTCATTTAGTTGACTATCAGAAATAGTTGTGCCTACTATGGTTTTATCATTTTTAACCCCAAATACCAACCAAGATTGTTGTTTCCCTTTTAAATTTGCCTCATTGCTTAGGGCAGAAAAGTATTTGCCTAATTTATCTTTATCATATTGATTTTTAGCTTCTTTAAACTCTACTACTTCATTCTCTGTAGTAAGATTAAGTAATGCCTCTAAAATTGTTTCCATTAGGTTGTTTTTATTTTAGGTATTCTTTTTAAATTTTCTAACAAGGAATTTTTTGGTAATCATTTTTTCATATTCTTTAAAAAGATATTCTAAACG
>JAGXRT010000038.1 GCA_018335575.1 Bacteroidota bacterium
ATTTTTTCATTATTGAGTTAGTTATTTGTTTGGTTTCCTACTCTTTGGATTTTCGGAATTCTCCCCGTTTTTAGGGTAGTTTTCTGGCTCTACCTTTTATTTTTTACTTAGTATACCTATAAAAATACCCCTAAGTCCACAACAATTTGATGTTCTTAATTATCAAACATCATTGCTATAACTTTTTATTTCATTAAAAGTTAAAGAGATCCAATCATAATTTTGAGGGAACACGAATATAGAATTTTAACTATTGCAAACAAATAGGGGTGTAAAATTTAGAATCGGTATAAATAAGGCTCTAATTTGAATAAAAACAAAAGCCCCTGAGGGCCTTTTGTGGAGGATGTTGAAAAAGAATGCGTTTGCTGTATCTCAAATTGATTCTATCGCTTAATGCAACTAGCTATGAAGGTTCCCAAAAATCAATTCGTGTAAGTTTGTTCTTAAAAAAAATAAACAATATACTGCCGTCATAAACTTTTCCACGTTGTTTTGCTTGTATCGCTAAATAAGTCAATTTTCTGGAGTCTTGATATAAATCAATTGGAGCTACATGATCTTCTGACATCTTGAACTTCAACAAAATATCCTTTACAGAAGTTTCTCTACTTAACTGCCATTTACCAAAGCTTACGGACAGAATTTTATCATCAAAATTAATGACATTAATATGACAAAGACCAGTAGAATCATAGTATTCAAAATATGTCCTGCCTATATAAACCAATGCATCTGCCGTTGACATATCCATTGCATCCGGAACTTTAACGATACTATCAATTTTAATTAAACTTTTCAAATCCTTAATCGCAATGGGACTTGTAATTTTTTCGTTGATCAGAAAATCTGAGGTTTCAATTGACTGAGTATATCCTTTGGAGGTAATTAAAATAAGGAGTAAAAAGAAAATTATTTTTTTAGGCATTCAGTAGTTTGATTTTAGTTAAATGATATCAATTGTAACATAGTATCTGTTCTGATTTTAATTCACTACCTAATAATTCCATTTAATTTTTTAAATTCAATGAATCTGATTTAATTAAGTCATATTTGTTGGATGCAGTTTTTTAATTCAGCCATAACAAAAGTCCAATGGTTAAAATTAATCCGTATAGAAATAAGAATCCAAGTATAATTAATTCTCTTTTACTTTCAGTCTTCGCACGTTGACGTATAATTGTTTTCATTTTATTCAATTCCTTTTCAGGAACTGTTTTAAAATTTGCAATTGTTGATTTTTGGGACGATGTGTAAATAGGTTCTCTTTGGTTTTCTTTGAATTTGGCACGCTTGGATGGTCGTTGATCGCGGTTCTGCTTCATCCGATTTATCATATCTATAACATGCCCGGCTCCGTAGCTCATCTTTTATTCAATTTGGTTTAGTTTAGTTCTGTCAGTTTATTATTTAGCATGTTGTTTTTTGATCTTAATTCAACTTATTGCCATATGGAAAAATATTTCACTTTTCCTAAAGAAGATTTAGTCTGAGTTTAATTTCCATTTTTGATGCTTATTACATGGAATCCTTAGCAATTTTTCGTTAGTAAGCATTACGAATATACGGAATTATGAATAATATCAAACTAGACAACAAGCAGAACTTTAAATATTTTGAATACATAGAAACATTTTACAACACCAAAAGAAGACATAAACAATTGAACAATTTGACAATTAAAGAATATAATCAACTAACTAGTAATAATTTAAAAAATGCTGCATAGGGGCTATGATTTTTATCCACTTTTTGTTAGGAATTCCACTTAAGAGTTGATTTTAAATGGATTTATCTATATTTACAATTCGAATAATTTCTTTTTTTGCCGAATCATAAAAAACCAATCCGTTTTTGAAATGCGTTATTATATTGGCTTTAAAATCGCCGGTCAAAAAATCTAACTGTTCGTTTTTAAAAGCATAAATACCTTCAAGCGTTGATAGGTATAAAATCTGACGTTCCTTATCAACAGCTAACGAAATAACCTTATTATCTTTTGAAAATGCCGTAACTAATTCAAGCTGTTCAGTACTCGGATTATATGAAAAGATGCTGCTCTCAATGGCAACTATCAGATTATCTGCCATTTCAACAACCGCATTTATTGGTTTTGGTGATTTTAAAATCTGCTTAAATTTTCCTCCTTTGGCGTAAGCGATAAGTATACTGCTACCAGTATTTTTGTTTTGTTCAAACAAATACATAACTTCATTTCCATTAGATATTTGCATATCATTAGTTGGTAATTCGATGAGTTTTTCACAACTGCCTAGTTCATTTATATAACACAATTCAGGTCCTTTTATAAGCAATAAAAGTCCATCTGAGGTATAGGCAAATGAATTTATTTTTTGATCAGATTTATTCCCAAATGGAACAATACCACCCCATCCAAGTAAATACAATTGATTTTCTGAAGCGAGCGTCAAATAATTATCAGATGAAATGGCAAAAGTGTTTATGAAAGGTGTTGATTTAAGGGAATCATCCAATTGCTCACCGTTTAGCATAAACTCGTAGCGCAAGGAATCGAGTTGTTGTGAAAATAAGATTTGGGTTAATAGTAAGCACAATATGGTTAACTTGCGAATCATAATACAGATTTAGTAATTAGATTTTTTAATGTTTTCTGATTGAAACTTTCCAGCTATCCGAAATTGGAGCATAAATTTTATATTTTTCCAGAAGTACACCACCTGCATCGCGTACAATTCCAAAATTTACTTCTTTCATTTTATCGTCAAAATAACCGGTTGCCATATCCTTTCCTTGGTTATAATAGGCTGATGCTGTTTGAACTCCGGTCTTATAAATCGCATTGTTTACTCTTTTTCCTAAATCAGCATTGCCAACTTCACTCATGGTAGCGGTATTACCGCTTATTGCAGCATCTTTTGCATCATTTAAATACGACATGGTTTCATCTTTTATATTAACCATAAACCTTCCTGCAACTGCAGGAATACGTCCAACCCCACCCGGTAAGGTTTCAATTTTATTAATGGCTTCATCTAAATATTCATCAGCTTTGGTACGTTGAAAAGTTGACTTTTCAATAGTAGGCTGATCGTTGGAGTGTTGTGCCCAATTATTGAAATCCCAAGTAATGCTTTTGCCTTTTTTAAGCAATTTTTGTCGCTCAGCCTCCTCAAATGTTTGATAAGGATTCATTTGCATTGATAAGTCTATAATCGATTTGAACTTCATTTGTTTCTCGTCGCTTAGTGTTTTGTATAAATTCATCATTTTAAAATGTTTGGAAGTTATTAAGGCTTGTTGGATTTTTAAATTCTCTAAATAAGAATTACCAACAAGTGTAGCGGTTTGAGTTTTAACTTCTTGTACTCTAGGTACCGAACTGGATGAATTAAATAAGGATGATAGTAAACTTTGAGCAATCATACCGGTAACCATGATATTCATTTGTTGATCAAACGACATGCTGGGCTTTGAAACATTTGATTGATTATACCGCTGTGAACTGTAGGTTGTAACAGTTTGACCGGTCATGTTCTCGAGTTGCTTCAAGGCAGAAGTTGATTTTGATGAGTTGTCAAACCCTTTGCTGGCCTGGTTTCGTTCTTGCTCTTGTGTCATTCCTGAGTTGGTGATGCCTACTTGTGAACTAACATCGTAACAGCATAAAAGTGCCAGAAAAAGAATGTAAATTTTATAGTGATTAAAAAAATGATTCATAACTATAGGTTTAAATCAATTAATTATTTAACATAATTTCCCAATCCACTATTTTTTCTTTTGCCTTGTCAATTACTGCTGAATTTGGAACCAATAAGAGGTATTTTTCCATAAAATTTATGGCCGCATAAAACCGATTGTTTTGTCCGAGTAGTAAGGCTAAATTAAAATAAGCATCAGGATAGGCTGTACTGTTAATTTCTAAAACTTTGATATAGCTATTTATAGCTTCTTCATAATCCATTATTGAGGTAAATGCATTTGCCTGAACAATATATTTCCGTTGTGTTTCAGTAATTGATGGTTTTTCTTTCAATAGTTGATAAGCAAGCGCTGTTTCTTTAAATTCATCCATCTTAAAGCGATCTTCATTTAATACAGTTTGGATGGATTTGAGTTCTCTTGCAATGTTATTTATTAGAAAACTATGTTCGTTAGTGACTACCAACGAAATAGTACCCAGTTTTAAATGATTTTCAATTATAGGACTACCATAATCGTTACTGCCCGTAACTTGTTTAGGTTTAATTTTTTCTTCTAAAATTTCATTAAAGTATATTTTAGCTGTTTGAGTAGTTATATTTTTAGCATCTTTAAAAATAAACTCAATGCTGTTTTCTAAGACTTTTATTTCATTAGAAATTCCTAATACAGTTACATGAGAATAGGTCTGATTGCCAACTAACAATTTAATTGCCGTTGCATTTAAAGGCATTAGGGTTGCTAAATTATGTATTGCCTTTTTATAATGCACATTATTGGAAACCGATTGGGCACTGGTGTTATGGAATCCTAATAATAAAATCAGGAAGAATAAAATTAAATTTAAATGGATTTTTTTAGGTTTCATTTTAAATCTATTTTCCAATTAAACCTTCCCAAACATACAGTCGATCTCTGGCAGCACGAGCATCTTCAGCATTTGGAACCAGTAACAAGTATTTTTTCATATACAAAATGGCGTAGTCAAAAAAATTGCATTTTGCATAGAGTAAAGCCAAATTGGCATAGGCTGAAGGAAAGGAAGTTTTTTCGAGTTCAATGGCCTTTAAATACATCCTGATTGCGTCAAAAACTTTATTCTGTTTGTTCAAATTATCGGCTTGAATAAACAGTTTTCGCTGTTCTTCTGTAACGGTGGGTTTTTGTTTCAAAGCTCTGAATGAGTCTGCAACAGGAATGAATATATTAAGAATGGAATCCCTTCGTTTATCAATTAAGGGGTATTGCATCGTATATATTGCATCAGCAAATAATTGAGCTTTGTTGATATCAGAAAAAACAAAATTAGCCAAGGATGGAAAATACACATAATGCCAACTGTTTTGATAAGTATAAAATATCATGGTACTATCAATAAGTCTTGAAAATGAGTAGGATAAGCTGTTCTTTTTCGATTTTGCATCAAATTCGATTTTGTTTTCCAAGACTAAAATTTCTTTAATGTCTTTAAAGTTCAGCTCCTTTTTGTTTTTTAAATCATAAATCTGTGCTACATGGTCAAGTGCCTGTTTTACAGATTTATTGAGATTCTCACTATTGTTATTTACTCCAGCATATTTTGGATAACGGTAAATGTATTCTCCTTCAGAATAAGGGAAACCATCCTGAGAAAAGGTGTGGTAAGTATTAAGAAAACAAAAAGTAACAATTAAGGCTAAACATTTAAAATGAATGAAAGGTCTCATTTTGTTGTAAAGTATAGGCGTTTTATACAATAGAGCTAATTCTATTAATTAGCTGCTTCAAGAAAATCTAATACTTGCTTTTCCAAAGCACCAGTTGAGTAACAGTTAATGCGTTTGCTGCCTGTTAAAATCATTTCGGTACTGAGCAATCCTTTGTAATTGTAAGTGTTTAGTGTACACCCAAAAAATACATTTACATTAATTTTTGTATGTGTGTCATCAATTTTTTTTAGTAATACGTTAAAATTACCCGAGTGATTTTCTAGACGAGTATTTGCACCAAAAGCAGATATTGTAGAGCCCCCGCAATCCATATAATTGGCAGCTTCTGCCATAGATAAACTGTATTCTGTGGAAACCAAACCAGAACTTTTGTCGAGATTTTTAATTGGGGTGTTGTGCGTAGCAAACCATTCTATAGTGCTCTGCCATACAGCATCAAATGACTTGTTTACTATTCGTTCTTTTTCTACAACTCTTGCAACTGGAGTAACTCGTGGAGGAGGTGCGCAGTTTGTTGCTAATATAGTAACAAGCAGGAGTAAGGAAGTTTTAAATGTGGCTTTCATAAGTGAGTTGATTTTTAATAATTAGTACTTGGGTTTTAGTTTCTTGTTAGTGAAGATTGTTCGAAAATTTTAAGTCTTTCGAAAATTAAAGTTATTAATTTTATGTATACAAAAATCAAAAAAAAATAATTTAGAAAGATTCTAAAGAACTTGAATTTAGGCAGTTAAGATATATATGTGAAAATTATGTTAAGGCGTTAATTTGGTTCGATTTTAAAGAAAAACTTAAATTAAAATGTGCATATAAATTGTCAGAATTTTATAGAAGTTGGGAAAGAAAATGATAGGAAGATTAGCGGTATGCCAACTCTTATTATAATTGAAATACTGGTTTTGGGATATAACCAAAAAAAAGAGTATGGAAAGTCTAAACAATAGTTAAACCCTCTGCCTCATTGCGAAAATCTTTTGCTTTAAAAAAGATACACGATTTAAAAATATCAATAAAATAACTTCGTTAGCATATGATGTTAAATTGCGATTCTGAAGAAACTATACTATATTGGATAAAAAAATATAGGTATTATAGTTTACCATCGAAGTTTGTACTGTTGCCGATTTAGAGTCGAAAGAATTTAACAGAACCACTAAACTCGTTATTGATTGTAATGAAGGTTCGGAAATTTTAATTTTTGATCGAAAATAGCTTGTTTAGACCAACGTATCCGAAAATCTATTGCGCGATTTTAAGAATTTAGCATCACGAAGCCTAAAGGCGTTACCCTGAGCGTATGCCATTGTGCATGTTGATTTCGTACCTTATCTCTAAAAGGTGAAAATACTTTTCGACAGCGTACTGTTTTGTCCATAATCTACAGTACAAAAGCAAGTAAAAGTTCATAATTGCGGTCGCAGTAAGGCAATCTTTCTATTTAAAACGAGAACTTAACTGATAAGGTTTTAGTTTTGTCCTTGGTAGCCAAGTTATTTGCGTTCCGGTCGGCATTTAAGGCAATGAACCAGCTTGGTTTGTTTCTCCCTGCTTATGCAGGAAATACAATTCGACCGAGTCAATACAATCAAGTGCAAAATATTTGCTCACACGTGTTTTGTATCAGCCGG
Source organism: Bacteroidota bacterium (assembly GCA_018335575.1). Lineage (GTDB taxonomy): Bacteria > Bacteroidota > Bacteroidia > Flavobacteriales > Flavobacteriaceae > JAGXRT01. The sequence continues at coordinate 7,019 of JAGXRT010000038.1, forward strand.
GCTGAAATCTTCACATAAAATTTTATGTTACGTTTTGTGTTCGTGCTTTAGGTCAATGACTTGCCCATGTCTTATCCTCAAACGCAAAGTCAGAATCCCTTAAGGGATGTTTTATTCGGTAAATGGAAAAGCTTATTTAAACAGAATTAAGTATGTTTGCCCTTGTTTTAGTTTTGTACACCAGCATAGAAAAATGACATTAAAAATTAGCAGACAGCGCCAAAGCAAATTATTAAGGGTATCAAGAAAAATTCACAAGAAAACAGGAGCCTTATTGTTTGTATTTTTCTTTTTTGTATCGGTCACAGGGTTTTTATTAGGCATAAAAAAGCATAGTGGCGACTTAATTATGTCTAAATCCTTTATTGGAACTTCAACTGATTTGAAAGATTGGTTACCACTTGATAGTTTACATCAAAAGGCGTGTCAAATAGTACGCGACTCCATTTCACCTGAGCTGTCACTGAAACTCGATCGAATTGATATTCGCAAGGATAATGGTATGGTGAAATTTGTTTTTGCCGATCACTTTTGGGGTGTGCAATTGGATGGAGCCACAGGTAAACTGTTGCATATAGAAAAAAGACGGTCAGATTTTATCGAAAAAATACACGATGGTTCGATACTTGATTTTTATGTTGGCACCACCAACGGACAGCTAAAATTAATGTATTCAACTACCCTGGGGTTAGCTCTCTTGCTTTTTACAATAACCGGTTTTTGGCTTTGGTACGGACCAAAACTGCTACGAAGAAAATCTAACATGCCTTAATATGGATTTTTACGTATGTGCCTTGTAAGAAATTGCTTATAGCTGCAAACGCGCCAAATGAAATTCAAGGGTGTTAATAAAGTCGTGTGTTTTTTTTAACAAATAACCCCTACTAAAAAGAATAATCCGACTCTGTACTGTTTTGGTTTGCTAAGTTAGAGCTTACTCGCTTCTATTTTGTCCTTCTTTTCTGAGGTTCTGAATCGCAATTTATTTATTGTTTTATTTATAATATTTATTGTTTATCAATAATTTATTATTACATTTGCTCTTAAATTTTTTATAATTCAAGGTAAATGAATACATCCAAAAACAAGTTGCTCAATTTAAGATCAACTCACTTTCTAAAATTAGTAATTATTGTGCTGGGCATTTCAGCCATATCTTTTGGTAGCGTTTTGCTGTATGTTTCTTTTGCAACTGATGATGCAGGTTTTTACCAGCCTGTTTTATTAGGTATGGTGCTTTCATTGTTGCCTTTTTTGATGGGACTTATGGAAGCCTTTAAATTATTAAATTATATTGGCAACAACTTAGCATTTTCAGAGCTATCGGTAAAAGCGCTTAAAAAAATAAAAATGTTTGCCCTTGTTATAAGTGGGTTGTATGCGGTAGGTATGCCGTATATTTTTTACGTTGCCGAAAAAGACGATGCCCCGGGAGTTGTTCTTTTAGGTTTGATATTGGTTTTTGTACCATTGGTAGTAGCTGTATTTGCTGCAATTCTGCAAGAATTACTTCAAAATGCGAGTGAGATAAAATCTGAAAACGACTTAACAGTATAAACTATGGCAATTATTGTAAATCTAGATGTGGTAATGGCAAAACGAAAAATGTCGTTAAATGAACTTTCCGAAAAAGTGGGTTTAACCCTCTCAAACCTATCAATTTTAAAAACAGGTAAGGCTAAAGCAATTCGTTTTAGTACCCTGGAATCTTTATGTAGTATTTTAGACTGTCAGCCAGGTGAAATCTTGGAATTTATAGCAGATAAATAAGTTAATAATCAATTAGTTAAAAATAACATTTATGAAAAATTCAATTCAATTAGCATTGCTAAATCTGGTATTTGGTGTTCTGTTCTCCTGTATAGGTTTTGTGAACATGTTTTGGGGTAACGATCCGTTTTTTGGCTTGTTTATCACAGTACTTTCGGTTGTTTTTTACCTACCATTTCTGAATTTGGTATTGGATAAAATTCCAAAAAAACTTATGTTAGGCGGTAAGATTTTAATTGGACTTTTTATCATATGGGCCAGTTTAGGGGTTGGCGAATTGGCAGACAAAATTGAGTTGATGGTTTATAATTTTCCAATACCTAATTACGGTGCTACACCAAACGAGTAATCCGGAGCTTTGACTTAAAAAGGGCATCGAAAACTTATTTTACAACCGTTCAAAATGAAGTTTGTTAGCTTCCCTGCAAAATAAAATTAGACGGACTCAATCCTATCGCGGTTTTTATATTTTTAACAACTAACCAATTAAGCGATTAAACAATTTGTACATCCCTAAATAGCGTTGACCGTTTTTTTGTTAATATTTTCGTTATCAAATATAGTTAACAATGGAAGTTGTTTAAACAACTTCCATTGATTTTCAAATTCCACAGGACTCAACTTATTTAGATGATTATGTGGTCTTTTGGTATTGTAATGATCTACTGCTTTTTTAACAGCTCGAAGGAGTTGTTCATAAGTCTGTGGATTCCAATGACTCAAATACTCTTCCTTGATGGTTCTGTGTATCCTTTCGGCATAAGCATTCTCTTGGGCTATTAATGACATACTGATGGAGCAATGATGCTGCTTTAACAATTCCAAATACACTCCGTAAGTATACTGACTTCCTCGGTCTGAATGATGTATCATTGGTGCTTGGTGGGTTTTCAAAGCTTTGCTGCGCCTATGCTTGCCTAAAAAGATATTATGTTACTTGGTTTGAATTTCACAACGCAGG
>JAGXRT010000039.1 GCA_018335575.1 Bacteroidota bacterium
TTCGTTAGATACACCTGTGGCGGAACCTGTAGCTCCATGTGCAGTAGCATCGTAAACTCCTGTGTAACCAGTAACTGTTACAACTGCATCCGCTTTGTGGATTGTCACCGTTACCTGTGTTCTCGTAGCACTTTTACAACTAGTGGTTGTATTTCTGGCTTCAGCCCAGGCAGTATAAGTACCTGCATTGGTACCTGAAGGTGCAGTAGTAATGGTTCCGCCAGTTTGAGTTGTATACCAATCAACCACCTCACCAGTCCCAACAGTAGCAGCACCTGTTTTGACAGTACCGTCATAAGTTGTATTAATATTTACGGCCAATGGAGCATTTGGCAGTGCCAACACATTTACCGTTTTATTTACAGTTCGAGAACAACCAGTCACGACATCTGTAACTGTATAACTAATTACTGGACTTCCAGCAGCAACACCAGTCACTAATCCACTGCTCGAAACGGTTGCTAAGGAAGCATTGCCGGAACTCCAGATACCTCCCGGAGTTAAATTCGATAACTGTAGCGTACTGCCTACACAAACATTAGTAGTTCCGCCAGGAGTAATGGAATTTACCGTTGGTAAGGAGTTTACTACAAATTCCAATACATTTGAATAATCAGAGCAACTTACACCATTTATAGTTGATGTAGCTACGCGTCTGTACCATGTAGTTTGCGTTATATTTACTGGATTGAAACTTCCAGCCGGAGGGCTTAATTCTCCTATTGCAGTTACCCAAGTTACCCCATTATTAATGCTTTGTTCCCAAAAATATGAAATGGCCCCGCTACCTGAAGCTACTGTTGAATTTACCGTTTGACCAGGATTTAAACTACCACAACCCGGACCCGGTTGAGTTATTCCTTTAGAAATGGTGCCTGGGTTAATTGAATTTAGAGTAACCGCCACTGCTGTCCGTGTACTTTCGCACTCAACTGTTTGGCTTACATAATAAGTTGCTGATGTTAATGGTGTTGTACTTACCAACGGAGATCCTCCTGTTTCAGTACTGTACCATTGTAAATTTGAACCAACTGCTATTAAATTAGCAACTGTTGGATTGAAAGAGGCACAGAAAGTTTGCACTGAATTTGCACTTGGTGCAGCAGGGACAACACAAGTAATGTTGACATCAAATGAAATTGTTTGCCCTCCCCCTACAGCATCTATTGTATATGAGCCTGGAGTTGTAGGAGTTGTATGTAAATAACTTGCTAAACCATCTGCACCAGTTGAAGGACTTGTATAAGATGCAGGGCTTCCTTTGTCAGCTGACCAAGTTGCAACCACACCAGCTACCGGACCTCCTTTTCCTTTCGCTTCAATGATAAAGTTAAACGTAACTCCTGGTCCTAATGATAAGGTTGAAGCATTGTTTGGGTTAACACGCGCCCAACTATTAATATCATCTTTAAAAACTATATCTACACTGAGATCACTTTCTAACCCCAACGCATTTAGCGCATAAAATTCTTCATAAATATTTGGCAACAATAAATCATAAATAAAATTACCATCTGAATCTGCTTGGGTAGATTTTAAAATTTCTGTCTGGTTAGTTGAACCAATTGCTTTTAAATTAATTACTTCGTTCGGAAAAAATCCAGAACCGGTTAATATTACAATTTCACCAGGCTCATAAACTTCCTTATTGGTAGTCACCGTCTGCCCCCATACCACTGCACTAAAACTCAGGGTAATAAAAAAGGTTACTATCAATTTAAACAGCGACGAAACCCACGTGGGACTAATATTTTTTTCAGAGGTGCTGAAAAGGTCGCTACATGAAAGCGTAATTTTTTTAATCATAACTATTTAATTTAAATTCTTTATTTAATAACTATATACTTCAAGCACAATGCTATCGCATAGCTTTTTTTATTCATTAAAACAGGGGAAACCCAAATAGTACACCTATAAAGGCCGTGTGAAGGTTAGATTTTGAAGCTAATAAGAAAAGATACTTTTAATTCTTACCAGCAATTTTTTGAATTGCAAACACAATTTCTTTTTCTTTTTGAGGTAGTGTAAAAATAACACAAAAAACCATTGGTTTTATTGTGTATTTGTCAACAGACAGCTACTTGCGTTATTATATTTGTATTAGGTTAATTTTTCACAACATTTGGATAAAAAATCTTTGCCGATGGAAAATTGTTTTGATTAGTTTATAGTTGAAGTTTATGAGGTTATCAACTTATCAATTTTATAGTTAAATGGTTTTTAGAAGTTATTACTTATTAATTATTGTTTAAGATACTGCTCAACAAAGGCCTTCACGCCTACTTCTATGGGGGTTTGTGGTTTAAAATCGATGTATTTATATAGCGAAGTTACATTGGCATAGGTAGCCGTTACGTCGCCTGCTTGCAGAGGTTTTAAGTTCATTTTCCCTTTTTTACCCAAGACCTTTTCAATAGTACTAATAAAATCCATCAAATTAACCGGGGCATTGTTTCCAATGTTAAACAACTGATAAGGCGCCGTACTTTTGTTTGGAATTGGCTGCTTGGTATCAAAATCAATATTGTTTACTGTAGGAGCCAAAGGAATCAATCGACGGATACTTTCAACGATGTCATCTACATAGGTAAAATCGCGACTCATATTGCCGTAGTTGTACACGTCAAATTCACGCTCTTCCACCATGGCTTTGGTAAATAAATACAGGGCCATATCGGGTCTTCCGTACGGACCATAAACGGTAAAAAACCGCAAACCAGTGGCCGGAATCTTGAACAAATGGGCATAGGCATGCGCCATCATTTCGTTGGATTTTTTACTAGCGGCATACATCGCCAAGGGATGATCGGTACAATTTTCCTCACTGAAAGGAATTTCTTCGCTCAAACCATAGACCGAACTCGATGAAGCAAAAATCAAGTGTTTTACCGGATAGGTTCTACAGGCTTCCAGTATGTTCAGAAATCCGGTGATGTTACTATCGATATAGGCCTGTGGATTTTCCAACGAATAACGCACTCCTGCCTGAGCGGCTAAATTGATGACATAATTAAATTGATAGCGTTCAAAAAGTTGCAGTATAGCCTCTTTATCCATCAAATCCATTTTGTAAAAACTGATAGAACCCTTTATTTTTTTGTTGTACTCCAGATTATCGGTTGGGATATCCAGTTGGCGCAAACGTGCCAATTTGAGGTTCGGATCGTAATAATCGTTGATGTTGTCAATTCCTACTACTTTATAGCCCGAATTAGTCAATAATTTCGACAAATGAAATCCGATAAATCCGGCGGCTCCCGTTACCAATACTTTTTCCATATTCTTTTATGCTATTTAATATTTTCTTAACCAATGTTCATGATACATCTGATTTCATCGAAAACTCGCTTCTCGATACATTTTAAAATGTTTCATTTTAAAAAACTCAAACTTAGGCGTTTATTATTATGCCTATCCGTTTTATAAACGTCCGTGACTTTTTTCTTTGTCAAAAATTCCTTTTACATCGTATATAACATGCTGCTCCTGAAGCATCTTACTGAAATCCATTGCTTTAAAATGATCATGCGCCACAGCAATAACCAGCCCTTGGTATTTTTTGTTGCCATTGAGTTGATTCAACAGGTCGATACCATATTCTTCCTGAACTTCCTGTGCATTGGCCCACGGATCACACACTTCTACCTTGATATCGAAGGATTTTAGTTCATTTATGATGTCAATTACTCTGGAGTTACGGATATCCGGGCAATTTTCCTTAAAAGTTATTCCTAAAACCAGTACTTCAGAATTTTTTATGGTAATGTCTTTTTTAACCATCAATTTAACCACCTCATGCGCTACATAACTTCCCATACTGTCGTTTAAGCGTCTTCCTGCTAATATAATCTCCGGATTATAACCCAGTCTGATGGCTTTTTGTGCCAAATAATACGGATCGACCCCGATGCAATGCCCGCCTACCAAACCGGGTGAAAAGGGTAAAAAATTCCACTTGGTACCCGCGGCTTTTAACACCTCCTGGGTATCGATCTGCATCAGTTTAAATATCTTGGCCAATTCGTTTACAAAGGCAATGTTGATATCGCGCTGTGAGTTTTCGATGACTTTGGCTGCTTCTGCAACCTTTATCGATGGCGCCAAGTAGGTTCCTGCCACGATAATAGATTGGTATAGTGAATCAATTTGTTTAGCAACTTCTGGTGTAGAACCCGAGGTTATTTTTAAAATTTTCGTTACGGTGTGAACTTTGTCTCCCGGATTGATACGTTCGGGTGAATAGCCTACAAAAAAATCGGTATTAAATCGCAAACCCGAGTGTTGCTCTAAAATTGGCACGCACTCTTCTTCTGTGGCACCCGGATATACGGTGGATTCGTACACTACGATGTCTCCCTTTTTCAGGTAATTTCCCACCGTTTCGCTTGCCTTGTACAAGGGTGTTAAATCGGGATGGTTGTTTTTATCAACAGGCGTAGGAACTGTTACAATAAAAAAGTTGGCGTTGCTTAACAGTTCCGGATTATCGGTAACCCACAATCCGTTTTGACCCGGATTTAAAGGTGTGTTTTTTTGAGCAATCACTTGCTCCAATTCGGCTGAATCAACCTCCAAGGTGCTGTCTTTGGCTTGCGCCAATTCCTGAATTCTGTCGTTTTTGATATCGAATCCGATGACCGGATATTTTTTAGCAAATTCAACAGCCAAGGGCAAGCCTACATACCCCAGTCCGATGATTGCTATGGTTTTATGTTCCATGAATAATTTACGGTGTTAGTGAGTTCAAATATACAAACTAGAAAAGATTTAATACGAATGATTCCTATTCAAATTTTACTTTTTACCTTTGGACTTTAAAACTTGTACCATGCATAAACAACTAATTGAATGTGTTCCGAATATCAGTGAAGGACGCGATTTACATAAAATACATACCATTGCCAAGGTGGTAGAAACCGTTGCCGGCATTAAATTACTGGATGTAGATCCGGGAAAAGCTACCAACAGAACCGTAATCACTTTTGTAGGTGAGCCTCAACAAGTTATTGAAGCTGCTTTTTTATTGATTAAAAAAGCTTCAGAACTCATTGATATGAGTAAACATACCGGAGAACATCCACGTTTTGGTGCTACAGATGTATGTCCGTTAGTACCTATTTCAGGGATTACGATGGAAGAAACAGCCGCCTATGCCCGCCAATTAGGAAAACGCGTGGGAAGCGAATTGGGCATCCCAGTTTATTTTTATGAAAATGCAGCCGCTACAGAAAACCGACGAAATTTAGCCAATTGCCGTGCCGGTGAGTACGAAGGCTTAAAAGAAAAATTAGTCAATCCCAATTGGAAACCTGATGAAGGTCCGGCTGTATTTAACGAGTCTGTTGCTAAAACAGGAGCCATTGCCATTGCTGCGCGCGACTTTTTAGTGGCCTATAATGTCAATTTAAACTCCACCTCTACCCGACGCGCCAA
>JAGXRT010000040.1 GCA_018335575.1 Bacteroidota bacterium
AAAGAAAATAATAGACAAAAATACATTGTATGCAATGCCGACGAGGGCGATCCGGGAGCCTATTCGGACATGTATTTATTGGAACATCAACCGCATAAAGTTTTGTTTGGTATGATGATGACCGGATTGACTGTTGGTGCGGATACCGGAGTGTTGTACATCCGCGGCGAATATCCGGATTCCATAAGAAAAACAGCTGCGGCTATTCAGGAATTAATCGATTTAAACCTCTTAAACGGATTTAAATTTAAAATAATCAAAGGACAGGGTGCTTATGTGTGTGGCGAAGAAACCGCCCTGCTGAACTCTATTGAAGGACTGCGTCCGGAAGTGCGTGTGCGCCCGCCATTTCCGGCACAATACGGTTTGTTTGGTAAGCCAACAGTCTTGAGCAACGTAGAAACCTTTGCCAATGTGCATTGGATTTTAAACAATAGCGGGCAATCGTATGCGCATTTAGGAACGCCTCAATCGACCGGAACCAAGTTGGTATCGCTCGACAGTTATTTCAATCAGCCGGGGATTTATGAAATTGAAATGGGAACGCCTGTGAGTACCATTTTTGAAGACTATGGCAAAGGATTTAAAACTTCTGTTAAAGCCCTTCAGGTGGGAGGCCCCTTGGGAGGCATAGTTCCGATTGATAAAATAAACGACCTAACACTCGATTTTGAATCGTTCAATACCAACGGCTTTTTGTTGGGTCATGCCAGTGTGGTATCAATTCCAACCGATTTTCCGATGATTTCATTTATCGAACACTTGCTGAAATTTACCGCCGATGAATCGTGTGGAAAATGTTATCCGTGCCGGATTGGTTCGTACCGAGGCTATGAATTGGTTAAAAAAGCACAGGAATCAGACATTAAAATCGACCGTCAACTGATGGATGATTTGTTAGAAACCCTCGAACTGGGGTCTTTATGTGCGTTGGGTGGCGGTATCCCGCTTCCGGTAAAGAACGCCTTGCAGTATTTTAGTGACGAACTTACTCCTTATTTTAAATAATTTAGACGATGAAGGCTTATATCAATAATGTAGCATATGAATTAAAACCGGGAGAAACCATTTTAGAATTTACCCGTAGAGTACAATCGTATGAGGCCATACCGAGCCTGTGTCAGGACGACCGACTCGAAAATTTCGGTTCGTGCCGGGTCTGTTCAGTGGAAGTAGCGCGCGAGCAGGACGGTCCAACCCGTGTGGTAGCTTCGTGTCATACCCCCGCCTTTGAAGGTATGTACGTCTATCACCAAACCAATAAAATAAAACGATTGCGCCAAAACATCGTTGAATTGCTGCTTACCAATTATCCACCAGATAAAATTTATCCTGCAGCAGGTAAAAATCCTACAGAGTTTCAAAAAGTACTGCAAACTATTGGTATTCCGGAAGTGCGCTATCCTGCTGGAAAAAATTATGCAGCTACACCAAAAGACCACTCGCATCCGTATATCAAATCCGATTTGTCGCAATGCATCAATTGCTATCGCTGTGTACGTGCTTGCGAAGAAATTCAAGGCGAAATGGTATTGGGTATGTCGGGACGTGGATTTGCCTCGCAGATTATCAAAGGTTTTAATACCAATTTTGAGTTGTCTAAGTGTGTTTCCTGTGGCGCCTGTGTTCAAACCTGCCCAACAGAAGCCCTGACCGATAAATTTGAAACCAAAACTTTGGTACCCGACGAAGTGGTGCGTACCACTTGTACCTATTGTGGGGTGGGCTGTCAGTTGGATGTTAATGTAATTAATGGCGAAATTAAAGGAATTCAGGCACCCCTCACCGCCGAGGTCAACCTGGGTCATACCTGTTTAAAAGGGCGTTTTGCCTTTCAGTTTTACAACCATCCAGATCGATTAAAGGAACCTTTAATTAAGAGAAACGGGGTTTTTGAACCGGTATCCTGGGACGAAGCCTACGATTACATTGCCGATAAATTGATGAAGGTAAAACAGCAGTACGGACCCGATGCTATTGGAGGGATATCCTCCTCAAGGGCTACCAACGAAGAAAATTACCTCATGCAAAAAATGATGCGTGCTGTAATCGGTACCAATAACATTGACGGCTGTGCCCGCGTGTGCCATGCGCCTACCGCCTATGGAATGCAGCAAGCCTACGGAACAGGTGCCGCAACCAACTCCATCGATGATTTACCGTTTACCGATGCCATTTTAATGGTAGGAGCCAACCCTACCGAAGCACATCCGGTTACCGGCGCTAAAATAAAGCAACTGTTTATGAAAGGCATCACCTCCATCGTGGTGGATCCGGTAAAAACATCCCTGGCCAAACTGGCCACCTACCACCTACAGTTAAGACCGGGTACCAATGTGGCCCTTTTAAACATGATGGCACATTACATCATTAAAGAAAATGCCGTATCCGAAAGCTTTATTCAAACCAGAACAGAAGATTTTGAAGCATTTAAAAAACACGTTCTCGACTTGGATATGGATGCGTTGGAAGAACTAACCGGTGTTTCGAAAGACTTGGTATGCAAAGCAGCCCTGGCCTATGCAACGGCTAAGAACGCCATGGAATTCCACGGATTGGGTGTAACCGAACATTTTCAGGGAAGTAAAACGGTAATGTTGTTGGCCAATTTAGCCATGATGACCGGAAATATCGGTCGAAATGGGGTAGGACTCAATCCGTTGCGCGGACAAAACAATGTGCAGGGCGCTGCCGATATGGGGGTACAACCCCATCAGGGAGCCGGATACCTGGATATCAACGAGCCAAGCATTCAGCAGTATTTTGCTGATAAATACGGCGTAGCCGCTATGCCAACCAGCGAGGGACTCAAGATTCCGGAAATGCTGGAAGCTGCCATTGCCGGAAAATTCAAGGCCCTGTGGATTATGGGAGAAGATACCCTGATGACCGATCCGAATACCCATCACATCCGCAAAGCGATGGAACAACTCGACCTGCTGGTGGTACAGGAACTCTTTATGTCGGCCACCGCAGAAATGGCCGATGTAGTATTGCCTGCCGCCTCGTATTTTGAGAAAAACGGCACCTTTACCAACGGCGAACGCAGGGTACAACGCGTGAATAAAGTAGTAGAACCTATAGGAAATACCAAAGCCGATGGTCAAATGATAGTAGACATGATGTATAAATTGGGCTATACCCAGCCAACCGGATTAAGCTATGACGGAGCAGCCTTAGTTCCTGAAATAGCGGATGTGATCCCGTTTTTAAAAGGGATGACTTGGGAAGGATTGGGAACCAACGGATTGCAATGGCCAATCAAAGAAAATGGTGAGGATACTAAAATACTGCACCAAACCGAGTTTAAAATAGGCAAAGGCAAGTTTCACCATTTCGATTTCGAAGAGACCCCCGAACTGGTGGAACATCGTGCCAAGTACCCATACATCCTAACCACAGCGCGCCAGCTCGAACATTACAATTCAGGAACGATGACCCGACGTACCGACAATCAAACCATCGCTCCGATGGATTTCCTGGAGATTAATCCGCTCGATGCCGGTTTGAAAGGAATTGACGATGGCGATGTGGTACGTATCTTTTCCGATAGGGGCAGTGTTAACATACCCGTAAAATTGACGTATTTGGTAAAGAAAGGCGTAGTTCGTACGACCTTCCACCAGCCCGAAGTATTTATCAATATGATAACCGGTAATGTGGGCGATGAATTTACCTTAACACCCGAATACAAGGTGGTAGCGGTAGATTTTGAAAAAATAGAAGCATGAGTTTAATTCGATTGCACAGAACCCCTACGCTCGAAATTTATTCGGCAGAAACTACCACCCAGGTTGATATTCCCTTGGTAG
>JAGXRT010000041.1 GCA_018335575.1 Bacteroidota bacterium
TGCTGTAGATTACATTGAAAAAGATGGTTTTCACATCAATGAAAAGGTTTTTATGGTACTGGAAGGTGAGAATCCTACAGCCATGGCAAAAACAACCGGTTTGGGAGTTATGGAGCTCTCCACAGTATTTTATAACCTCAAACCCGATGCTGTGGTTACCATTGCCGATCGTTTTGAAACCATTGCAACTTCCATTGCCGCTTCCTATCAAAATATTCCACTGGTACATCTTCAGGGAGGTGAAGTGACCGGCAATATCGATGAAAAAGTACGGCATGCCAATACAAAACTGGCTGATATTCACTTGGTGGCCTCGGAGGATGCACGAGAACGAGTGATTAGAATGGGAGAAAATCCGGAAATGGTCATCAATACCGGTTGTCCTTCCATTGATATCGCTAAAGAAGTAAAAGAAAATCCTACCTTAGATTTTGATCCGATTCAAAAATATGGGGGTGTAGGGACTCCTATTGATTATAAAAATGGGTATGTAGTAGTTATGCAACATCCGGTAACTCATGAATATGATTCAGCTAAAAAAGATGTGATGAAAACCCTTCAGGTAATTGATGAATTAGATATACCAACCTTTTGGTTTTGGCCCAATGTAGACTCCGGTTCAGACGGTACTTCAAGTGGGATACGAACGTATAGAGAACTCCATCAACCTCAAAATATTCGGTTTTTTAAAAATATGGATCCAAAGGATTTTTTAAAATTATTAAAAAACAGTCGTTGCTTGGTGGGTAATTCGAGCGTAGGAATACGAGAATGTTCATATTTAGGAGTGCCCTCCGTAAATATAGGAACCCGTCAACACAAAAGGGCAAGAGGTAAAAATTGTATAGATGTTGGGTATGAAACAAAAGAAATAAAAGCAGCTATAAATAAAGCTATAAACTTAAAATCTACAATGCTTGAAACAATTTATGGCGATGGAAATTCAGGAGAGCGGATTGCTCAAATTTTAGCTACTATAGAATTGTCATTTCATAAAACAATTGCCTACTAATGAGAATTTTGGGAATTATACCGGCTAGGGGAGGATCCAAGGGAATCCCTAAAAAAAATAGTAAACTTTTAAACGGTAAACCCCTGTTACAATATACCATAGAAGTTGCCAAAAAGTGTCAGCTATTAGATAAATTAATAGTTAGTTCTGATGATGAACAAATCATAAAATTAGCAAAAAAGTTAGAGGTTGAAGTTCCTTTTATCAGACCAAAAGCATTGGCAGAAGATGATACACCTACTATTGAAGTGGTAAAACACGTGTTAAATCATTATGAGCAATTAGGAGAATTCTTTGATGCTGTTTGTTTGTTACAAGTTACTAGTCCTTTTAGAACTGTAGAATATTTAAATAAAGTAATTCAAACGTTTAAAGATAAAAAAACAGACTCACTGATAACAGTTCAAAAAGTTCCGGATAAATACCATCCAAACTGGGTTTTTTTATTAAATAAAAATGGAAATTTAAAAATTGCAACTGGAGCCAAAGATATCATTAGCAGAAGACAAGAGTTACCGGTTGCATATCATCGGGATGGTAATGTATATCTGACCAGAACAGAAGTAATTAAAAATATGAATTCCTTATATGGTTCATCAATAAGTTATATAGAGTCCCCAAAGGAATTTTCAATGAATATTGACACCATAGAAGATTGGGAAAGCGCCGAAAAGCATTTTCAAAAAAGTAATGAAAAAGAATAAAATACTGATTTTAGTGCCAGATGGAGTTGGATTGAGAAATTTTGCTCATACCCAATTTTTTGAAATTGGTAATAGTATGGGGTACGAATTGGTGTATTGGAACAACACACCTTTTGATCTTAAAAGCTTAGGGTTTAATCAGCTTGAAATAAATCGGGCCAAAATTCATCCGCTGACTACCCTTTTAAAAAATGCTAGAAAGGAAATAGAGTTGAACCGGTTTAAAAAGAAATTTAAAGATCCAGTGTACGATTTCTATAAATTTCCAAGTACAAACAAAGGAATTAAAAATAAAATTAAATATTGGGTAACGAGACTAATAATCCGACTTTATAATTCAGACAAAGGCCTAAAGAAAATCTGTAAATACATAGAAGTGTTAGAATGTACAACTGTCCATTATAAAAACTGTTTCCAGACATTGAAAACACAGCAGCCAAACTTGGTATTTTGCACCAACCAAAGAGCTTCTGAGGCCATAGCTCCGCTTTTAGCGGCGAGAGAATTAAACATACCAACTGTCTCCTTTATTTTCTCCTGGGATAATTTACCCAAAGCTACTATGGTAGTAGCCGCTGATTATTATTTTGTTTGGAGTGATTATATGAAGAGGGAATTGAAAAAATACTATCCATTTATTTCGGATAATCAGATAAAAGTAACAGGTACCCCTCAGTTTGAACCACATTACAACAGCAATTATAGGACACCAAAGAAGGAGTTTTTTCAAGAGTATCATTTAGACGAATCTAAAAAATACATTTGCTTTTCTGGTGATGATATAACGACTTCCCCTAATGATCCCCAGTACTTGGAAGATGTGGCGGAAGCGGTGAGACAATTAAATGAAGAAGAATTCCATGTAGGAATTATTTTCAGAAGGTGCCCAGTTGACCATTCAGACAGATTCGAGAAAGTTTTAAAAAACTTTAACGATGTAATTACCCCGATTAATCCTATTTGGAAATCAGTTGGAAATCAGTGGAATCAGGTCATGCCTTTGAAAAAAGATATGAACCTGTTAATAAGTACCATTCAATTTTCAGAAATGGTCATCAACGTGGGTTCTTCCATGGTTTTTGATTTTAGTACCATGGGCAAACCATGCATTTTTATAAATTATAATCAGCATAAATCCAATCAAAAGGGATGGGACATTAATAAGATATACCAATACGTACATTTTAGGTCAATGCCTTCCAAAAAATCAGTGAACTGGGCAAACAGTAAATTAGGTTTAGTAGACGTAATTAGAGATATATTGGAAAGACCTTCAAATAATTTAAAAGAAACGATTGCTTGGTTTGAAATTATAAATCAGCATCCCAGTAAACAAGCTTCAGAACGAATTTGGGATAATCTTACTAAAATTACCAACTAATGCATATCTGCTACCTCACACCCGAATATCCGCATACGCTACTTAAACCCGCTGCTGGGATTGGCAGCAGCCTCAAAAATTTAGTACTGGGATTGGTAGCAAATGGTATTCAAGTAACCATAGTGGTGTATAGCCAGCAAATGGACAGGATTTTTGAAGTGGATGGATTGGAAATTCACAGTGTTGCCCATAAAAAATACAAACTTGGAGGATTCTTTTTTTACCGTAAATACCTTCAAAATTACCTGAATAAATTAATTGCAGCTCATCAAATAGATGTGGTAGAAGCGCCCGACTGGACAGGCATTACCGCATTTATGAAACTCAAGGTACCTGTAGTGATTCGTATGCACGGCTCTGATGCCTATTTCTGTCATTTGGAAGGAAGAAAACAAAAATGGAAGAACTACTTTTTTGAATCCCTGGCTTTAAAAGGAGCAGATTATTTGGTGTCGGTAAGTCAGTTTACGGCTGACCAAACTAGAAAATTGTTTCAATTAAAAAAGGAAATTACGGTTATTCATAATTTTATCAATACAGCATTTATACAGCCCAAAAGACTCCCGATAATTAAAACCCAGTTGTTGTATTTTGGGACAATTATTCGTAAAAAAGGAGTATTGGAATTGGCGCACATTTTTAATGAAGTCGTACAACAAGCACCGGAAGCTACCTTACTTGTGGTAGGTAAAGATGTGATTGATATTCAAGAAAAAGTATTGACTAAAGTCTTGTTTTTAAATCGTTTGACTGTGGAAGCTAAAGAAAGGGTTCAAATCCTTGAACATGTTCCCTATCCTCAAATGGTGGAAATGATAGAACAAGCGCATGTTGTAGTCCTTCCCAGTTTGGCCGAAGCCTTTCCGATGGCCTGGCTCGAGGCCATGGCTCTGGCTAAACCGATGGTCACTTCCAACATTGGATGGGCACAGGAAATGGTGGTTGATGGAGAATCCGCTAGTATGGAGCATCCATCAAATCATCAAAGCATGGCCGACAAAATTGTTCATTTGATAAACAATCCGGCAGCAGCTGAAAATATGGGAAAAGCAGCAGATAAGAAACTTAAACAGGATTTTACTGCGCTTGTTTTAATCAAGAAAAACATCGAATTTTATAAGCAAGTGCTAAAACAATAAAATGATTATTGCAGTACATAAAAACAATCAAGTACTTAAGATCCTTGCAGAACAAGAGATTAAACTGTCCCATGCGCATAAAGAGAATATGGCTTTATGCTTAAAAAAAATAGGAGAAACCCATCCAAACGAACACTTAGTTTGGTGTCATGAATTTCTGCTTCCTTATCTCAATAGGAAATACCTTTCTAAATTGCTGGGTCAGAATTCGGTGCTGAATTATAATCCTTCTGCAACCTCTTACCTGGGAGATGAACTAGGCTATATTGAAAACACACCTTTTATCAATCTCAATAAAAAAGTGAAATACCCCACCTGGCAAATGTGCAGTTGGGTTGGTGCAATACCGGCATCATTGCTCAACCAATGGAGGAACTCCTTAAATGATTCGGACGATTTTGATTATTTCTTAAATTCCTTGGCAAAAAGAGCAATGCAACAAGGGGTGTGTTGCTACAGCGACCCAAAGCTGCTCACAGATTCCGTAACGGTAAAAAACGTATCAGCTTCCGATAAGATGCTGTATAAATTTGTAAAGCAGCACTACAAAACCCGGTGGGTATGGTTTTTATTGCTAAATCAGTTGTTTTTTGAAAAACGGCTGTCGCTAAATGCCTTTCTGTACAGTTTTTTGTACAGAAAACGAAAACCCCTTCCATCTGTAAAAAGGGAATCGTGTCAACAAAAAGAGATAACAGAACAAACCATCGATGTAATTATACCCACACTAAGCAGAAAAAAATATCTAAAACAGGTACTACTCGATTTAAACAACCAAACCCACCGGCCTTCAAAAGTGATAGTAGTTGAACAACTGCCGCATGCAAAGTTCACGGAATTGGGTGAATTGCTAAGCTGGCCCTGGAAATTTGAATTGCTTCATGTGATACAAAAGGAAGCGGGAGTGTGTCGTGCCAGAAACACCGCCTTGGAAAAAATTAAAAGCGATTGGATATTTTATGCGGATGATGATATTAGAATTCCGCATGATACCATCCAAAAAGCCATAAGCTTTCTAAAAGACGGAAACCACAAAGCGGTAACCTTAAGTTGTTTACAGCCTGGAGAGGAAGAAGTGCAAAACAATCCGATGCAATGGAGTTCTTTTGGAACCAATTCAAGCATTGTTTCTAAGTCTGCTTTGGTTGGATTAAAATTTGCATTGGAACACGAACATGGATATGGTGAAGATGTCGATTTTGGGATGCAGCTGCGCAATAGTGGAATAGATATTTTATATCATCCTAGCATTCGCTTAACCCATTTAAAAGCCCCATCGGGAGGATTTCGGTTTAAAACAGAAAAACCTTGGGAACGGGAAAAAATCCAACCCAAACCGGCACCAACAGTCATGGCATACATGCTAAAGCATTACACCCAACAACAGTTAAGGGGATATTTTTTAAAATTGTTGCTTCAGTTTTACTGGAAACAGCCTATAAAAAATCCGATTAGCTACTACCGGAATTTCAAAAAACAATTCCAAAAAAGTAAGGATTGGGCTCAGGTACTGATCAATCAGTATAAAGAGTAATAATGTTATCTCAAGCACCAAGAGAAATCTCTTTTTCACAATTCAAATGATCCTACTCCTTGTCATTCCGAAACAAGCCACGCGAGGAATCTCATCCAATGTTGCTATTTTTGCACAAGCGATTAATTATTGTCATTCCGAAGCGCAGCGAGGAATTTCTTCCATTGTTTCTATTTAGTGTTTTTGACACCAATTCATGTCATTCCGAAGCGCAGCGAGGAATCTCTTTTTCACAATTCAAATGAGCCTACTCCTTGTCATTCAGAAGCGCAGCGAGGAATCTCTTACAATGTTGCTATTTATGTACAAGCGAATGATTATTGTCATTCCGAAGCGCAGCGAGGAATCTCTTGAGATGCTTCTCTTCGTTCAGCATAACAATTATGAGTACAATAACTTCCAGTTTTGTCATTCTGAAACAAGCCACGCGAGAAATCTCTTCCGATGTTACTATATAGAGTACCAAACACTTATTATTGTCATTCCGAGCGCAGCGAGGAATCTCTTCCAATGTTGCTATTTATGTACAAGCGATTGATTATTGTCATTCCGAAGCGCAGCGAGGAATCTCTTGAGATGCTTCTTACGATAAATCGGAATCAGCATAACAATTATGAGTACAATAACTTCCAGTTTTGTCATCCCTAACATTGCATAAAATTCCTCCCAGTGCAATAAAAAAAGGGCGAATTAAATCCTAGAATTCTTCTTCCGCATCGCCCTTTAAGGTATAGTTTAAAAAACTTACTGTTGTATCAATCAAAAATGATGTTCCATAGAAATCCCAATCCTGGATAGTATGCAGATCAATCTACCTCCAAAACATGGAACACATTATGCACCCCGTTATTCAACACATAAGAAATGCCGTTAACCTCCTGATTAAAAGTGACATGAAGTAAATATACGGAAACTCCTGGAAGGCTGGGGATGTCTTTAGGTGTCAGAACAATCGTTTGTTTCTGAAAGTGGAGCGGAAGGGTCTCAGCATCACTTTGATAGCGCTCAAACTGTTGTTGCTCCAGATTCAA
>JAGXRT010000042.1 GCA_018335575.1 Bacteroidota bacterium
CATGGAACGTAGCTAATGAGGGCGGATTGAATGCACACAGTTTCTTAAGAACAGCTTGTTCTTCTGTCACTTTTTTCCTGCCATGAAAAAAGTAACCAAAAAAATCACCGCTGCACCTCAACGGCTACAAAAGCTTCGCCGAAGCTAAAATAAATGAACTCGTGCCTCAAACAGCATTTATTTCTTAACGCTCCGGCTTGCTTTTGCTAAACGCCGTTTCGCTGAGGCGGGCTTTTGGAATTCTGTTACCATTTTGCTTTATCGCAATTGTTTCAAGCTATGCTTAGAAGAAGGGTTTTTTCCTTTTAGCAGGATTGGCAGCCCGATATATGCGTAGTGGAATTAAGGAATGCGCTTGCAAGGGTTGGCTAAAGGGGATAGA
The DNA here is from genome assembly GCA_018335575.1 of Bacteroidota bacterium. GTDB lineage: Bacteria > Bacteroidota > Bacteroidia > Flavobacteriales > Flavobacteriaceae > JAGXRT01. The sequence continues at coordinate 383 of JAGXRT010000042.1, forward strand.
CGGTTTTTGATGGTTAGTTACGGATTTAAATTTTTAAGATTGCTTCACTTTGTTCGCAATGACCATACGGACTTGAACCGGCTATTGCCTTTGCTAAGTGGATGTCTGCAAGAACTGTGACACCTGGTAAGCCCGAAGTGAACCGCAGGCGAGCCCCATAGTGTAACAGCTGTTTTGCCCTTAAATTTATTTCTTGAGAAGCAAAACCTTAATGGATTTTAAGGGCAAAAAGGGAGCTGTGCGTGAGGCAGCCCCACGTGTGTGAAGTGCCACTAAATGCTGTGGGCGGCATGAGCACCCACCGGAGCGCAAAGGACGCCTGACAGCATGGCAAGACAAAAGTGTGCTATTTTATTGGAATTATAATGAAACAGATTGCTTTGCTACGCGCGCAATGACGTGCTGATAACTTGCTTTTGTATTGTAGTGGACGGAGCAAAACTACGGGGATGCTGAACACCTTTTAACCCTGCGTTTACACAATATTTCAGGGAATGAGAGTTACTCCTTTATATAGGTATCCGTCGCAAACGGGTGCCAGGCAGATAAGCCCTGGCTCTTGTTTTTTAGGTACGTATTATTCATGCTATTTTTTTAGATTTTTATAAAAATTAATTGAGTGTAATACATTCCCTAAAATTACAATAGCTACCAACTCTATTACCAGGCCCAACAACCACACATCCTGCTTTGCAGAAGGTAACTGTCCTATTATTATAATATATACAAGGGATCCTATAAATGTCCCCACAAAGCCACCATATGTTATTGTATTCATATATTCTTCACTTTTATTTTTATAAATCGTTTCAACTATCCCATAGATAGCATACCACAGTATAACTAAGGTAATTGCTGAGTAAGCAAGTTGACCTATTGTTTTTAGTAATCTTTGTACATCCATAATTTTATTTTTTACTTTAAATCACCGTAATTATCATAAATGATTTCTATTAAAAAGCAATTGAAAATAACTATATTATATACTATATTTTACGCAAATAATGGGAAGCAAGTACCATAAACGTATAAGCAAAATGAGGATTACTCAAAACTGATACAACCAATAAACCAAGCACACTTATTACATAATTACAACTAAAAAAACAACATACATACTCCAAAAAGGGGTTTGCTGTTAATGCTTCATCCGCTTCCATACTTTTGTTTTTAGGTAGCTCACCCAGGGTTGCCTTGCACTTCAGTACTGTTAATTGTGGTATCTTATTCATCATTATATGGATTTGTGCAAGTGGGGGGATTTGCACCCCCACGGATTTTCATCCAACCAATTATAAGTTGGTCGTGTCTGCCTGTTTAATACCGGCGCCAGCATTAACTTCCACCACACTTGCTTGTTTTGTGACGAAATTATGCCCTAACCACGCCATTTATTGGCAATGTTTAATTAAATTCGTACCATAAAGTAATGAACTATGGATTATTATAAAAAAAACGTTGTACGAATTAAACTAATCCCAGCTATTATAAGGAAAAATAAATGTAACCTAGATGAATTAACCGATTTATTAAACGAAGAGCTTAAGGAAATGGGTCATGATATAGTTTCTGTTAGGACAGTTAGCAGAGACCTTGAAAAACTACATGAACTAAGTGAAGATAACTTTATGATTACATCTGTAAAAGAGAAAATAGCGGGTAAAATGAAGAGTTATTTTGTAATAAACGGAAATGAGAAAACCGATTTTTTAACAAACGAAGAAACGATGATGTTTCCCATTTTAATGGGATTACTGAACACTGAAAAGGAAATGAAAACGGTGAACTGGTTAAAAAATGCACTTATGCTAGAATTTGGTTTTGAACATAAAGAATTAGACCCTGAACCTTATTTTGTCCATGCGCAACCCGCCTTAAATTTTAAAGAAGAAATGTTGCAGCTTACAGCACAAATTATAGCATACATTAAAAAAGAACAGGCCATTTTTTTTAATTATTTAAAAGATGGGACAGCAACCGTAAAATTTATCGCGCCCTTACAGGTGCGTTATTATGACAATCGTTATTATTTATTAGGAACAGAAGTAGATGAGAATACTTACGAAGTTAATTCTTCATTAAAGACTTATAGCATGGATAAAATATTAGGCAAAGAGGTTTTTCCTGCCATAGATGAAAATGATGATACTGAAGAGCGATATATTTATTTTGAGTATAAAAAATTATATGAACGAAGTAAGTTAGCCTATTTGCTTCAACATAGTTTCGGTATAATGTACCCTGCCTTTGTAGAAAATCTAGAACCCAGAACATTTAGATTTAAGTTTACCCGTTGGGCTATGGGTCTTTTGCAAAATAAAAAGTACCATGCTTCGCAAAAAATTGTTGAAGAAGGTACTGATTATATCATTGTTGAGATGATCCTATGGGATACGAAAGAAGTAGAATTTTTTACTGACCGCTTTAGAGATACCTGCGAGATTTTGGGTTAATTTAATAACTCTAAAAAAATATTTAATACTAATGATTAATAGTATTAAGCCATAATTCAATTTTTTCATTGACTGGCATCCTGTATCCATTTGAAGGGGTGACTAAACAAGAATTATGGATGTTCAATTCATCACATAAATCTCTAATTTGATTCCAGCGGTTTAATAAAACTCCATCTCGACTTAAAGTATGACAATAACGTGTAAAATAAACTCTTTTCAAACTATCTTTATTTTCCTTAATTAATTTCAATATATCGGTAAGTTGTATTTGTTGAAATTCCTCTAATTGATTATCAAGAAAGCTATAGATTTCATTTTGATTATCGTCAATATTAGCATCAATTATTTTTTCAATAATATCTGTTAATCCAATACCATTCTTTATGCAATAATTTTTCCATATTTCAGGATTTTGCCTATTCTGAGCAGTATTCATATTATTATGACCAAATGTTTCCGGAAGTATTCTCCAAAAACTGTTGGTACGTCTTCCATAAAACCAATTTGCATTATTGCCATTTGGGTTATTCCATTCCGGATTAAATGTACCTACAAAAAGATATCTCAATTTATATTGTGGATATAAATCATTTAAAAAACGGTGATTACAAGGCATAAATTTCCTATTTTAAATTATTGATTAAATTCTTATTATTTATCTCTTTTAAATGTTTACAAATCATTACCATCGCTAAGGTATCTAATTCACAGCACTTTAGCAAGGTATTTTTTATATAACAGCTCGTTCTCTTTCATCCATTTTAGTGTATTGGGTGAGCGCACATGAAATTAACTTTAAATTTTGATAGGTTTAGGCTTTATATTCCCTCATATTTCTCAGTTACAAAACGGAGTCTTCTCAGCGCATTCACCAAACATACACCGAAATTGTGATTTGGCAAATTAACTTTAATAGTTCTTTTATTTTTTGTTTCTATATTCAGTATTCCCGAAAACGACCATTGTGTATAGGATTCCAATCGTGAATACTTATACGCTTCTTGCCGGTCAAAGGATCTTTTTTGATTCTCGAATTCAAGATCTTCAATATCACTACTATTAATTCTTATTATAGTGTCGTCTTGCCCAATGTAAAAGCATTTAGTTGTCAAGAGAATCCATGCTGTTTTACTTAGATTCATCAATAAAACTTCTGTATCATTTTGGTCGAGTTTTAATTCCTTCGGTCTATGCAACCAATCTACTGTATCAAAAAATGTGAAGCCATCTATTCCTTTATAGGCTTCCACCGCTTTGATTAACTGATTCCTTATCTTGAATTTATCTTTTTTCAACATAAACTTTTATTAAAATTAACATTTTACAGCTTTGTATAGGGACAGGTTCTTAGCACAAATTAATCAATCTACATAGCTTAAGTATGCGTATATCAGTACCTTTCTATTTTTTACGTATTTGTTAGTGTCATTTAAATAATTGGCTATTACCTTTTATATTTTTAACTTTTTGAATAACCCGATATTAATCTAAGTTTCAGTTATTTCCTTCAAATGTTCGTAAATCATTACCATTGCCAAGGTATCTAATTCACAGTACTTTAGCAGAGATTTCTTAATCTCCTCCCGTTCTCTTTCATCCATATCAGTGTATTGGGTGCGTCCGTATGCTGTAAGGGCTGCACCACCATTATTAATTTCCTCCATTTCACCTATCAGTTCAAAACTATCATCGTGGTCTTTATGGGTTTTAGGCAGGGATTTATATGGATCAACCACTTTTCCGTTTTCTTTCGTAACCCAAACCTTATTTGATTCAAAGTTTTTTGAAGTGATGTTTATAGCCGCTAATGGCTGGCTGTACTTATCAATAACCAATTGACTGGTTTCAAAAACTGCCGGCAATACCGCTTTAATAGAATTTGAACCTTTGGTAAGCGGATTGTAATAATAATCTTTTATTACCTGGCATAAATCTATCATGCAGCGGTTTCCTTTCCAAGCCGGAAACGGAGTATCTTCTTTTGCCTTTGTAATTTGCTGAATGAATGCAAACAATTCTTCTTTATCCTGGATATTCGAGTCCTGTATTTGCTCCAATATTTGGTTTAAAACTGTGTTTTCATGATGAGAAAATCTAAAAATGCTTCCTTGGTTTTGTTCTAATGCTTTTTTTAATGCCCTTACAAACTCAACATTTGGAAACTCACCTGGGTTTAAGTTAATATATTCATTGGCATGGACAATTCGTCCATCTTCCATAAGCATATGATGCGAAAACTGAAAAGCAACTTGTTCATAGGGTTTTTGTCCTGCATAGAAAGGCAAAGCCACCATGGAGGTTTCAAAATCAATGAAGTTTAAGGGAAACCTCCACGTATCCATTTCTGCTTTTAATGCCCTTTTTAACACTTCCGGTTTGAGGTTATTTTCAAGTGCTTTGTGTTTTTGGATGAGCTGTCTATTAACTCTGGGCATTTTATCAAATACTTGAATTTTATCACCAAAATCTTCATCGGCTATCTCTTTAAGTTTTACTTTACCAGCTTCATTAAGCATACTCCACTTTCTAAAATCCCAGATTTCAAATGCATTTGGTTCATTAAAGTCGTCTTCGTTCCATCCCAATTTCTTAGCAAAACATTCATTAAAGCCCGATTTAAGGTGTTTTGTTTCCTCAGTTGTTTTAAACTCACATCCTTTACAAACTTGAAAATTTAACTTATAATCGAAATAACGGTCTTCTTCATAGGTTTTTGCAAACAGATGTATGGCATCTTCAAATGCATATTCTTTTAAAATACGATATTTGCCCGACTCAATATTGTCGACTAAATCAGTGATATCAACTTTTGACAATACTGACTCTTGTGCAGGGTTTTCCAATTTTGTGATTTTTGAGCGAATACCCGTGCGGTTATCCACTGTTTTGGTTACCCTGAACAATTGATTTAGCCCCTCGATGGTGGTCGATTTATCTTTATCTGCCAGCATCAGAAACGGGGTTACCTTAAACTCAGGAAAGGCCTTTTCGATTACATATTTTTGAAATGCCACATCGAATAAATAGAATTTCCAGTCTGCATTGTATTTCACCTCCTTCTTAGGATGTCCTTTTTGAAAGGATTTAGATTTGACCTCAATGAGGTTTATTTGGTTTCCTTTTTTTTCTAAAATATCAACTCTTATAAAAAGGTTTTCATACTGAAAGGCTGCCTCAAAAATTACTACATTTTCTTGTAGCAGCAGCTTGTTGGTCTGATTTACTTTAGTGTTATAATCGTAAGAGCCCTCTGATTTTTTATCTTCAATCAATATCCCTTCGGGATAATGTAGTTTGGCTAATTCTTCAACCTGAAAACCACCTGAGGCTAAGGCTATTAAGAATGGGTCTTCATTTTTTTGATTGGCATAGGCAGCTTTGCCTGTGAAATACAATTTATTGGGACATTCCAAACCAAGTTTAAATCGGGATTTTGACAGTACTTTCATCGCAATCTATTTATCGTTAATGTTGGTAAATGTAGGAATTAACATCGCCATTTAATGACTATGTTAAAAAAATTCCACTGACTTAACGATCGGAATTTTTACAAGGACAAAACCATCGTATGCTGTTTTTGTGGAATTGTATTGAACAGCTCGCTTCGCTTCGCACGCAAGGATGTAATTTTTTGCTTTTGTTATTGTAGTGGACGGAGCAAAACTACGGGGATGCCGAACACCTTTTAACCCTGCTTTATACCGTGGTTAAATAAAGACGCTCGTTTGTAACGAGCGCCTTCTATTGTATTACATTCTTTAGCTTATTAAACTAATTGAATCAGCCCTTGACTTACTGACTTATAGTTTTATTTTGAATCCACCATTAATCACAAACCCATCAACAGGTGCATAAATATCTCTGAACGTAGGATTGGTAATTGAGCCGGTGTAGATAGTATCAAAACGTGTTTGCCTTGTATTTAAGAAATTTTCAAAGTTGAGAAAAACCGAAAATTTTTCCCAAAGCCTTTCAATCATCAAACCATTAATCCAATATGCTTTACCCGTTTTGCCATCGCTTAATTTTTGAGGACTAAAATAATAGGCTTCCAATCCTATTTTGATTTTATCTTCGATTTCGTACATCAAAACATTGTTTAAACGGTGTTTTGCAACCAGTGGAAAATCTGAGGTAACATTGTAATGCTGTTTTACCTCTGCAAAGGTGTATCCGACAAATAGTTTAAAGTCGCCAAAGGTAAATTTTAGGTTTGTTTCCAAACCTTTGGTATCAATAAAACCTGTGGGTTGATGAAATTCAAAATTATCGTTGGTATCTGCATGGAGTAGCAATGGATTTTGAATACGGGTATAAAAAAACAAGGTATTGCTACTAAAAAATAGTTGCTCTGAAAGTGGTGTTTTGTAATTGATATCAAAATTACCTCCTATGGATTTTTCTGCCTTGGTATTAGAAACATCAATAGGCAACACATTTCTGAATTGTATACGTTCGGCATCTTCAGTAAAAACCGTTGGCGTTTTATAGCCCATTCCACCGCCTAAACGAATGGCTAATTTATGATTTACCTTAAATAAGGCCGATACTCTTGGCAGGAGAAAAAAACCAAATTCATTTTGATAATCGCCTCGTAAACCAGTTTCTAAGGAGAATTTTTGAGTTGGGTTCCATGTATTTTGAACGAATGTCCCAATGGTGGTGTAATTGTAATCTACCACATTTTGAGTGTCAATTTGTTGTTGTTCAAAGGTATCGGTCCATAAATTTAAACCTGCAATCCATTCTATTTTTTCGGATGTATTGGCGTAATTGATTTCTGTGAATGTGGCATGTTGTACGCCGGAAAATTGATAATCAGGAATTTCGATGGTTCGGTCATAAAAACTGTAACTATTTTTAAATGAATATTTTGAATCTTTATCTAACTTATAATCAACCGCCAATTGCGTGCTCAATCGATTGGTGGAGTTCTTTTCGTAATACGTATGCATGGCATCACCTCTTCCTTTAATATAATTGATATCGCCACCGGTTCGGTCTTCGGCTGTCTTATTAAAACCCAAATTAATGGTTGTTTTATCGTTGAGGTAATAAAATAATTTTGGATTTATTGTATATCGGTTGAATTTTGGAATGGCTGTTAAACCAATATTGGCCGGGTCGTAGGGATTCCCTACATTATACGAAGCGAAAATTGTAGTACCAAGCTTTTCAAATTTCTGCGAATAAAATCCACTCGCATCCAGACCTAAAGCGGATGTTGCATTGAGCATAAAGCTCAATTCACGCTCATCTTTTGGCGTTTTTGAAATAAGATTAACCAGTCCGGCTATGGCTCCACCACCGTACAATGTGGATGATGCTCCTTTAATTACTTCCACTTGTTTCAAATCGAGTGGTACGATTTGCAACAGACTTAAGCCCCCCGAAAACCCAGTATATAAGGGTAAGCCATCTCGTAACATTTGCGTATACTTACCATCGAGGCCCTGTATACGAATGGATGAGTTGTAGCTTGTTGCAGAGGTTTGTTGTGTTTGTATGCCCGTACTTTCATTCAGCATCATTCTGATATCGCCGGGTTTCATATTTCCTTTTTCATCCAATTCTTCACCCGCAATAAACTCTACCCTAGTTGGAATATTTTCTATGGTACGTGAGCTGCGCGTTGAAGCAAGTACTACTTCCTCTAATTCTTCTCCTGAGGTATTAAGTAAAATTAGCTGTTCTGGTACGATTTCAGCATTTGAAAAAGTTATTTTTACTTCCAATTTTTCATATCCAACATATCCAAAAACGATGGTATGTTTACCACCGGGGATGTTCTTGATTTCAATTTTACCATTTATATCAGCACTGCTTCCATTGGAAGTACCTTTCAAGATAGCTGAAGCACCCATAAGCGGTTCTTTTGTAATATTGTCTTTGATGACGGCTTTATAGGTGTATTGGCCGCATATTACGTTAATATTAGCTACTGCCACCATGAGCAGTAATACTAGTTTTACTTTCATTTGTAAGCTTTTTATGGTTTTAAAAATAAATTTGTTGGTGCATTGCACCGCTTTAAAAAGACATGGTACTTTAAGGCTTTACCTTAAGCAATATTAACTTTTGGGGGTTGCCAAATAGTGTATTGAAACTCATAATTAAATGAAGTATTGTTTAAGCAATTGATGGCCATGGGGGGAACACTAGTAGTTTTAAGTTGGAATGTGATTGATGGAACGATAAAACCTGTGCAAGACCCACAGGAAAAAAAAGGCGAACAATCGCTATTGCAGTCATTTTCTTGCGGAGGATGTGTTGCTATTTGCTCAGTTTTATGGGCAGGATAGTCTTCATCACAGTGAAGGTCTGTACAGCATGGGCTGACAGATAAGAACACTACATAACAGGCCAGTATGACCGCAAAACCTTTCATGAAAGCAAATTTAGGATTTTTCTTTTACATTCTTTACCAAGGAGGTCGGTAAAAGCTTGGGCGTGCATACGAGTTACTTTTATTATTGAAATGGGACTTGCCAAACTACCGGGAGCCGAACAGTTTTTAACCCCGCGTTTGCGGAGGATTTTAATAAAGTTGCTCGTTACAAATAATTAAAAGGAAAAGAATCCCTTTAACCTTAAATAATTCCTTGGATTGACGGACATTTTACTGAACCATAACTGCAAAAGACACAACAATCACCTTGTTTTGGTTTCAGAACAGTTTTACACTTTTCACATTCGTAAAAATATTGACAGGTCTCGGTTGGCATTATTTCTACTTTTTTATGTCCGCAACTTGGACATTCTATTACCGATTTCAACTGAAAGGTCATTTCATTACTTTTTATTAATAATACTTCTGCTTTAACCAAAAAGAAACTCGAACCAATAAAATCAATGCAGGAACCTCAACTAATGGACCAATAACTCCGGCAAATGCTTGACCCGAATTCAATCCGAAAACAGCAATGGCAACGGCTATCGCCAATTCAAAATTATTTCCTGCCGCAGTAAAGGCAACTGCTGCGGTCTTGTCGTATGTGGCTCCCATTGCTTTGGTGAAGAAAAAGCCAATAATAAACATAATGGTGAAATAGATCAAAAGCGGAATTGCGATTATCAGAACGTCGATTGGAATTTCTACAATTAATTCGCCTTTTAGCGAGAACATCACTACAATGGTAAATAACAATGCAATTAAGGTTATTGGAGAAATAGTTGGAATGAATTTTTTAGTGTACCATTCCTCACCTTTTAGTTTGACTAAAATAATTCGGCTTAAAATTCCCATTACAAACGGAATACCTAAATAAATCGCTACACTTTCTGCAATGGTGGCTATTGAAATATCAACAATGGCTCCTTCAAAACCGAAATAAGGTGGAAGAACCGTAATAAAAATCCATGCATAAAAACTGTAGGCAACCACTTGAAAAATACTGTTTAATGCCACTAAACCGGCACCATACTCGCTACTTCCTTCGGCAAGGTCATTCCAGACCAACACCATGGCGATACAACGTGCCAAACCAATCAAAATCAATCCGACCATGTATTCTGGGTAATCACGTAAAAAAGTGATAGCCAAAATAAACATTAGTACTGGACCAACTATCCAATTGAGGATAAGCGAAATAGATAGAATTTGTGTGTTTTTGAAAACTTTCGGTAAGAGCGCATAGTTGACTTTTGCCAAGGGTGGATACATCATCAGTATTAATCCGATAGCAATTGGGATATTGGTTGTTCCGCTGCTAAATGAGTTGATGATGTTTGGAAATGTTGGGATTAAATAACCAAGACCTACACCAATAGCCATTGCCACAAATATCCATAACGTTAGATTTCTGTCGAGAAAACTTAATTTTTTTGTTGTCATTTTTTAAGAGTTTAGTTGTGCGAAAACGTAATAAAGTTCAGTTGCAATTTGCAAGCTTCTTTCTTGATATTTTTGGGCTTGTTGTGGAGTGTTGTCAAATGCTTTTGGGTCTTCATACATAATTGGGATTCTTTTTTCGGCACCAATAACAATTGGACACGCTTCATTTGCTGAATCACAAGTTAAAACTGCAACAAATTCGGATTTAGGGTTAAAATCATCATCCAACTTCTTTGAAAATCCTATAATTGGATGTTCGTTTTCTGCGAATTTAATACTGTAAATTGGGTTGTTACCTTCGGAAATCGTTTTAATTTCAAATCCAGAATTTTGCAAGGTTTCGATAACCATAGGGAAAAGTACGGTGGCTTCTGTGCCACCAGAATAGCAAGATACATGGTTGATATTGAAATGGAAAGCCAATGTTTGTGCCCAAATTTGTGATAAGTGACTTCTTCTTGAATTGTGAGTACAAATAAAATTGATTCTAATTTCCTGATTATTTGTCACTTTTGACTGAATAAAATCAATTAAGGCTTGTAAAACCGTTTTACGTTCTTTTGTAATTGTTGCTGGATTTAAATTCTCAATAAATTCTTCTATTTTTAAAAATAGATTTTTTTTGGTTGATCTCATATGGGTTATTTGGTTACTATGTTTAAGGAGTTCACTAGTTTTTTAGCAGCAATCTTCATTTTTAGCTATATCTTGGTTTAGAAATTGCAGCAAAGTTTCTTTCATTTTAGTCCATTTTTCAGTGTTGATGCAATAACAAACACTCGTTCCTTCCACATTGCCTTTGATTAATCCTAAGTGTTTAAGTTCTTTTAAATGCTGTGAAATGGTGGGTTGAGCAAGACCAATTTCGTCTACTAAATCACCACAATAACAAGCATTCATTTTAAAGAGTTTTTGTAAAATAGCTACTCTTGCAGGATGTCCAAAGACTTTTGCAAATAAGGCAATATCATTTTGAAGGTCGGTAAACATTTCAGTTTTTGCTAGTCCCATAGTATTCATTTATTTGTTAATCGCAATATTACGATATATAATTAAATTGACAAAATAAATGTATAGAACTGAAGTTGTTTAATCCTCGGAAGTATTTTGTTATAATAACAGACTTTGGAGTTTCCTTTATCAACTTTTATTGTGAATTTTAGGTCTTAAAAATACTCATTAGTACACTTTTTAAGCTTATTAAATTATATTACCTATTGATTTTCTGGTATTTATAAGTATAATATGATTTAAATCATGTTATTTAGAATTATTCTAAATAATTCTTTTTTATTTAAACCACCTTTTATACTTTTGCCAAAAATTATTATTTATAATCAATCTAAATAAGATGAAAATACCAATATCAATTGCAGTTTTATTAGTTTCATTAAGCACCTTTTCTCAATCAAAGTTAATTGGAAAAGTAACCGATGAACAAAATCAGCCCATTTTTGGTGCTTCAATTTATATTGAAGAATTAAAACTTGGCGCCACCACAGACCAACAGGGTACTTATGAGTTATCCAACATTAAAGAAGGGACATGGGTAGTTACCTATAGAAATTTGGGGTACCAAACTCAACTAAAAAAACTATCATTTACACCAAAAAAGGATCTTTCCTTTTCAATAATGTTAAAAGATGAATTTAGTACTTTAGATGAAGTTGTTATCTCTGCCAGTAGGCATTCTGAATACCTTTCAGAAATTCCAGCCTCTGTGAGTGTTGTAAGTAAAGTTAAATTACAAGAGCTCTCAAAATCCACGACCAATATTAGTGAAATATTAGAGTTTACCGTACCTGGTTTAGCTGTCTCAACTGGAACATTTTCTAACTGGGGACAAACCTTACGGGGACGTTCGTTATTAGTTATGGTTGATGGGATACCACAATCTACTCCATTAAGAAATGGTCAGTTAGAAATAAATTCGTTGAGTCCAAATGATATTAGTCGGGTTGAAGTTATAAAAGGGGCAACTTCCATATTTGGAAATGGAGGAAACGGTGGTTTTATCAATTATATAACCAACGAAGCGAATGCCACTAAGAAAATAGAAGGTTCAACCAATGTATGGGGAACCTCAAATCTTGCTAAAACAGATGGCTCTTTAGGCCTAGGAGCCTATCAATCCATAAATGGAAAATTGGGTAAATTTAATTACTATGTTAGTGGGAGTTACGAGAAAACAGGCAATAAATATGATGCAGATGGTGTTCCGATTTTACCAACTTACGGACTTGACAATACGGACATATACAGCACCTTAGCAAAGGTAGCGTATCAGATTTCTGATAATCAGAAAATAACAGTAGGTGGTAACTTTTACAAATCAGCTCAAAACACACCATTTATTCCGGTTACAGCTGAATTTGAAGTTTTTAATAATTTAGGCGATTATACCCTAAAAGCGGGATATGGAATTAAAGGCGCTATTGAAGGAGAAAAACCAACCGGTTCTAGGCTTATCGATGGGCAATTAAACTATCATTTAAACAATATTTTTTCAGGTACTACTAATTTCTCTACAGATATTTACTACCAAAACACCAAAAACATTTTCTTCTATTCAAATGCATTTGAAAATGGTGGCCAATCAGTAATCAATGCAGAAAAATTTGGAGTAAGACCTAATTTTAATTCAACTTTTAACCCAACCAGTTCTATTGATGTGTCACTAACTTACGGTGTTGATTTACTTAAAGACAAAACCAATCAAGGTCTTTTAGACGGCAGGTTGTGGGTGCCAAATGTTGAAATGATAAGTTGGGCACCGTACTTACAATCTACCCTTAAAATTGAGAATGATTGGGTGTTAAAAGCGGGCTTGAGATACGATGATATGAATCTCAGTGTTGATGACTATAATACCTTACCGTATTCACCACTAGGCAACGGTAATTTTAATCCTTCTGTGGCAGTGGAAGGTGGTAAGATTGGATTTAATAACCTGGCATTAAATTTGGGAGTACGGTATATTGAACATCAAGAATTTATTCCCTACATCAGCTATTCGCAAGGATTTTCTATTGCCGACTTAGGATCCGTATTACGTTCGGCAACCGCTAATAATTTAGAGGATATTCAATTAGAACCTGCTGTAACCAAAAACTATGAGTTTGGATTTTTATCTAAATTTAATCGCATAAAACTTGAAGCAGTAGGTTATTACAGTACTTCAAACTTAGGAACAGGCGTAGTTTTTGATGAAAAGGTCAATTCATTTGTACCTTCTAAACAGCCACAAAATATTTATGGAGGTGAAATTGCTGTCGATTATTATACTTCTAATAATAAATTCCAAATCGGAACTTCGTATTCTTATGTTGAAGGGTTGACACATAGTGTTACAAATCCTACTAATTTAACCTATTTAGGTGGCGATGTAATTGCAGCACCAAAGTGGACTGCATATGTAACATGGAAACCTACCGGTAAACTAAATACCTCCTTACGGGTGCATAATTTAGCTAATAGAAACCGATTTAATCCGTATTTGAATACCAACAACCAATATACTTATAGACATACACAATTTCCGGTTAATGGCTATACGTTGTTAAATTTTTCAATAGCTTATCAACTTCAGTCTAACATGTCTCTTACTTTAGGCATTAATAATTTATTAAACGAATATTATTTGCCTGCTAGATCACAATGGGCGGCTCCATTAAAAACATTTACCGGAGCTGGTGAAGGTACCAACGCCAAGCTGAGTTTGCACTATAATTTTTAATGATTTATTAACCAATACCGATGTAACCACCGGTATTGGTTTTCTTTATTTTTATACGTTTATTGATGACTTTTAGAAAAATAGCACTAAAAATTCACCTTTATTTGGGGCTTACATGCGGACTTATAGCGTCCTTTTCAGGGCTCACGGGATCGTTATATGTTTGGCAACCTGAAATAACGGCTTTACTTAATCCTAAACTACTTAAAGTTGAAAATTTTGAGGCTATTAATGAGCGTAGTTTTTTAAAAACAGCCGCATCACTTTCTGAAATTCATAAAGATAGTATAACTCAACTGTTGTTACCTTATAGAGAACAACAAACCATTTCTATTTTATTTAAAAATGGTAAAACCTTGTATTATCATCCGGTTACTCAAAATTTTTTAGGAGAAAAAACCTCTTCTATATTATTTTTTGAAGACCTTTTAAGCCTACACCGTACACTAGGCATCCCCAATATCGGTAAGTACATTATAGGAGGCAGTACGCTATTGTTTTTGTTTTTCCTACTTACTTCGGGTGCTTATATTTGGTGGAAAATTTATGCGAAAAATCTGCTTAAAGGATTCAAAATAAAGTGGAACTACAAAATAAGTAAGTTAAATTTTACTATTCATAAAGCTTTAGGTATATATTTTCTAATCCCGCTTGCTATCATTGCTTTTAGCGGTGCCTATTTTACCTACATCCCTTATTACAAGTCGGCCTTAAAAGTTTTTGATGGCTTTACTAAAACAACACCTGACACACAAAAAAACCACTTCAAAAATACGATTGATTTTAACGATTTACTTCGTAACTCAACTGAGCATTATGCGTTAAGAGCTATTTACTTTCCTAAAGATTCTAGCGATAAATATCGATTTCGCTACATTAAAGACCGCCCTATAAAAGCTGGATTACGAAAAACGAAGGAAGTAGAATTGACTTTAACAGGCAACGCAACAATTTTATCAGACTTTAGTATAGATTCGAATAGCAACCGAATAGCGGCTCAATTTTATCCTATCCATATTGGAGAAATTATGGGTGTATTTGGAAGATTTTTGGTGTTTGTATCAGGATTTATTCCATTCGTTTTGTTTATAACAGGCTGTAGAATTTATTTTATAAAGAAGAATAAAAAGTAATTCGTGGGTTGTTGAATTCTGGTAAATTTGGACACTTTACACCAGTTTAAAATGAGTACTAAATTCGATTAAAATTGATAAAAAAATAATTAACAGATTGCTTTGCTAGGTGCACTATGACGCACGTATACAATGCTATATATTTTTTAATTAATTTATATTATTCCAGCAAATAATTTATATCTGCCTATTATATACTTTTCTAGTTAATTCTTTTACCTAAAGGATTCATGATGACTTTAAAATGACTGTCTACTATTAAATCAAGATCAGCTGTCCTATCTGATGCATCCTATACTTTAATTATTTTTAAACACATCCAATGATTCCAAGAACATAGTTTAATAGAAACCCTATTAATATCTGAAGTAATTACATTCATAGCTTCGTTGAAAATTAAATATTTGATTAATGATTATTTGAATATCACCAGAAGCCTCATCCGGAAATTTATTTTTAAGATAGTCGATAACTTTTTGTAGTGCATTTATTTAATTCTGTTTTGCTTAAAATGAAGCATATTTCACGTAAATTGAATACTGTTTCATTGAAAATTTTAATTAGTTAAATTACCTTACGCTACAATTTATATTTTACTTGATATTTTTTAATGGCTTTTAGTAAATCACTTTTATTTTCTAAAAAGGGCATATGACCTACGTTACTTTTATATAACAGCATATTAGGGAATTTAACGCCTTTGTAATGCTTTGGTCCCATCATCCAATCTTTTGTACCATAAAAGAATAAAACAGGCATTTTTAGTTGGGGAGTGTTTTTTTTAAAGTCGGACCAATAATCTTGAATTTCCAAGGCATAGTTTCCAAAATCGCCATTCCAATTTTCAATCTCACTGTAAGTTGCATTGATATAATCCATATTTTCTACCGTACCAAACCCCATTTTCCACATCAGGTTCTTTTCATTAAGTTGTGAAATTAAGCTTCCCCAACGCTCTAGTATAGGAATTGATTTTTCTTTATAGGGGTTAACATCTGAAATACATAGGAACTCACACGCTTTAGGACACCAACTATCGGTATAATTTTGATGAAAATTTAAAGAAGTGTTTATCATGAGCATCCCTTTTATAGCATCCGGATGTTGAAGGGCATAGCCCATTTGAAGAATACCCCCAAATGAATGACCTGCTGTTATCCATTGTTTAATTTTTAAATGGGTCCGCAATTCTTCAAAATCCATGACCATTCTTTCCATAGAAAAATTTCTATTAACAGGACTGCTAGACCGTCCAACGCCTCTTTGATCTAAATAAATCATTTGAAAATTTTGTTCTAAATCGGGGCCCATTATTTTTTCAAACCAATAACTTCCGCTTCCCGGGCCTCCATGCAAAAATAGCACCGGCGTTCCTTTGCCAGCTATTTTAACATACAATTGGACATTATCCGAAGTTTTAAATAGTAGTTCTTGGGCCTTGATACTGCTTATCAAATTCAACAACAGTAAGGTAAAAATTATTTTTTTCATCTGCCTATTTTATTGATGCCTTGTTTAAAAGTAATGAACCTTATTGGTAGATTAAAAATAGATCCAATATCCCTTTAATTTTCCTTTAGAATTGATTTCAAGGGCAGGAAATGGCAACTTGACAAAAGTTAATCCTTTTAAAAGTGTTTTTACAAATGGTGACGCTGTTTTTATTTTAGTCCAATCAATATCCAGCGAAACAAGGTATTGACGGTAACGTTCTGTAATTGGAATATCAACTCCTTTATACGTTGCAATATTTTCATATTCACCGTACATACCATTGGCACCGTAACCCGCTGCAATATTTAACCAAATGGGAATTTTTTCATTGTTGATAATTTTATTAACCGGCATGGATAGCCAATAGGTATGGCCATTATAATCTTTAAGCATTCTATCTAGGGTTGTGGTTCCTAAATAACCATGAGCTTGCTGTGCGTATGATGTTTCCCAATAACTAAATTTATAGGTGATGAGTTGTTGATTGAATACAAGTTCTTGACCTATCACCAAACCAGACCCCAGGGCGTTGGCTGCCATATCACCCCATGAAAAACCAATTCCTTCATGTGTTGCATCCATAATTTCAATAGGTGTTTGTAAAATAAGGCCAAGCGATGCACCGTACATAAGTGCTTCTTTTTTAGAGTACCCACTTTTCAGCATCCAGTGATATCCTATATAGCTTTCGATATAAGCGCCAAATGCATGCCCAAATTTATCTACCTGTAAGTATGCTTTATTGTCATTTTTAAAATGAAATGGAACCTTTTCACGGTCTTTATACCAAGTCTTTTGAAGTCCCCACATAGCACCCGCATAGTAGGTAGCACTTAGGGCTATTGACTTAGGTAGCAAAGAATTTTTTACCGTCAATGAATCTGATGTTTTTTCGCTTTCTTGCGCCTTAAGCTCGCAATAGGGCTGTACTAGAACGATTAAAAAAATCAGGTTACAAGAAAATTGTTGATGTATTGCCTTAAACATAATTACTTAATTTAATACCCGGATGTTTTCAATGTTTTCTGTTAAATCAGTTAAAAAACGTGCTATGGGTGCACCGTCAACCACATCATGATCTATTAATACTGTCATATTTAGAATTTCTCTTATTTCAATTTTTTCTTGGCGTACTAATGGTTTTTTAATTACTGAGCTTATTCCAAAACAAATTGGGTGTACCGAAATTGGGATAAACCAACCTCTTAAACTCCCCATCATTCCAATGGATGTAAAGGCCACATTTCCCATTTTTTTATAGGCATATTTTGGATGATTTCCCATGTAATACCAAAAGTAGCGACGTAAAAATCCAGGTAGTTTAGTGTATAACTTTTCGATGCTATTTGATTTTCTATGCAACACCATGTCTTCTTTTGTCAAGATTTGATTTTTTGCTACTTCCAATTCTTTTAAAATTTCAAAACTATGCTTTTGATTGGCTTTTTCAATCACTAAAGGAATGGGTACCTTTTGACCATCCACTTCTTTTTCAACTATCATAGCAATATTGATGTTTTGGAAAACAATTTGTTTCTTTTTATTCCATAAAAAAGAGGCCACTTCTTTATGTTGGTCAATTGTTTTGCTAATGATATGAATTAGTGCAGCTGTAAACGAAGTTTTACTTTTAGTTGTTTTATTGTGTATTGCTATTTTTTCTTTTAGCGAGGTTACATCCAGCTCTAACATCACTACAATGTGATGCTTCAGTTTTCCAATGGAGCCCATATCAATCGTTGCTATTCGCGAAAGTGGGAAGTTTTGAATGTTAAACTTTACCATAAAATTAATTTTTAATTTAACTACAATTATTATTCTTTTGGCTAATTGATTATAAATAAAAGATTGACAACCACCATTTTACTAACCTTACAATCAAATTTATTAAATATTTCATTTATTTCTTTGGTTCTTTCATCAAATTCATTTTGAAGTACGGTCTGTCATTCTATCAATTTTAAGACAGCTCTTTCGATTTATTTTTTCCATTTCAATCTCAGGCTGTTGCCGACTACACTTAAACTACTCAGCGCCATGGCTGCACCAGCCAACATGGGGTTCAACAAGAACCCGTTTATCGGATATAATAAACCGGCTGCGATAGGAATACCGATTAGGTTATAAATAAATGCCCAAAATAGGTTTTGTTTAATGGTTTTTGTGGTTAAAATGGAAAGGCGAATGGCTTCCGGAATTTTTAAGAGGTCTGACGAAAGTATCGTCATTTTGGCTACCTCCATAGCAATATCACTTCCTTTTCCCATGGCGATGCTGACATCGGCTTGAGCCAAGGCCGTACTATCGTTTATACCATCACCTACCATGGCAACGACCAGGCCTTCACTTTGTAATTTCTTTACAAAATCGGCTTTTTGTTGCGGTAATACCTCGGCGTAAAAGTGATTGATACCAACTGCCTGAGCTACTGCTTTTGCAGTTGTTTTATTATCACCGGTCATCATATACACCTGTATACCGGCCTTTTTAAGGTTTTGAACCGCCTGCTTTGATGTTGATTTTATTTTATCTGTAATAGCCAGTATTGCTATAACTTTTTTGGAATTGGCAAACCATACTACCGATTTGGCCTCAAGGCTCCATTGGTAGGCCTTTTGGGTCATTGCGGTTGCTATCTCTATGTTGTTTTCAAGCATAAAGTTTTTATTCCCTACGAAGTAAAGCTCGTCCACAACCCTTGCTTTGACTCCTTTGCCTGTAATGCTTTCAAAATGAGGTATGGATATTGTTTTAGGGTTGTTTACATGGTTTACAATGGCTTCGGCCAGTGGATGTTCGGATTGTTTTTCAATGGCAGTCAGGATTTGTCTTAAGTTCGGGGTACTGTTTATCCAAAAATCATCGGTTACCACAGGTTTACCTTCGGTAATGGTCCCTGTTTTATCGAGTATAAGCGCATTGACTTTGTTAGCCAGCTCAAGACTTTCGGCATCCTTAATTAATATTCCATTTTCTGCGCCTTTGCCTACCCCCACCATTATAGCCGTAGGTGTTGCTAAACCCAGTGCACAGGGGCAAGCAATTACCAAAACCGTAATAAGTGCCAATATACCATGTGAAAGTCCGTTGGTACCTCCAAAAAAATACCACACCCCAGCAGCTAAAACCGCTATTAACAGAACTACCGGGACAAATATGGATGCGATTTTATCGGCTTGTTTTTGCAATGGTGCTTTGCTTCCTTGTGCTTCCTGCACCATCTTAATTATCTGAGCGAGCATGGTTTCGTTACCTACTTTTTCGGCTTTAAATTGAAAGCTTCCTTTTTGGTTAATAGTGCCCGCATATACCTTATCATGCTTAGTTTTTAACAGGGGTAAGGGCTCACCACTGAGCATGCTCTCATCGACATATGAATTTCCAGTTATAATAACGCCATCTACGGCAATCTTATCACCGGGTTTTACGGCAATGGTATCGCCAATTTGTACTTGTTCTACAGGTATTTTTTGCTGTATCCCTTCAGTAGTGATTTGTGTTACCCATT
This sequence comes from Bacteroidota bacterium, assembly GCA_018335575.1. GTDB lineage: Bacteria > Bacteroidota > Bacteroidia > Flavobacteriales > Flavobacteriaceae > JAGXRT01. Next base: position 20,544 of record JAGXRT010000042.1, read on the forward strand.
TAGGTTGCAATCCCATCAGCTTTTTTATTGCTGTGGCTGTATTGTCTTTGGCTTTTTCTTCGAGCAATTTACCGCATAAAATAAAGGCGATAATTACCGAGGCGGCTTCGAAATAAACATGCGCATGCAGCCCCTTTTCATGCCAAATATGGGGGAAGAGGGTATTAAATACACTAAAGGCGTAGGCTACCCCAGTACTTAAAGCTACCAAGGTATCCATATTAACTGTGTTATGTTTAAGCTGTTTCCAAGCATTGCGATAAAAATCGCTTCCCAACCAAAACACCACGGGTGTTGTTAAAAGCCACATCATTTCATTAGCGAAGGGTATGCTCATAAAGAACATACCGATTATTACAATAGGTACAGACAAGCCAAGGGCCCAATAGGCCTTTTTTTTGAGTGCAGCAATTTTTTTTCTTTGGATGTCTTCCATTGAATCGAGTGCTTTCAAATCGTTTTCAAAGCAAAGGTCGTACCCAATTCTTTGAACTATTTGAGTTATTTCTTGCTCGTTTATAAGTTCGGGTAAAAATTCTATCCACAGTTTGGCACTTGCATAATTTACATTCGCTTTTAATATACCCCATTGTTTGAGCAGGATATTTTCTAAATTAACCGCACAGGATGCGCACGACATCTTAAGCACTGCAGCTGATAAGGTGCGTATAGGAACCTGATAGGCTGATGCGTTAATAAGCTGAATTGTTTCTGTAAGTGCCTGAGGCTTGTTGGCAAGCATACAAACACGAATGCTTGATGGCTCGATTAGATGCGACTGCACTCCATTAATTTTCATTATTTTTTCGGAAAGCCATTCGATATTTTGACTGCTTAACTTCCCTTGAATTGGAATACTTATTTCTTTTGCACTAACTGACATACCTCTTGTTTTTGATTATACTACAAAGGTACGACTGAAAAAAGCGGTTATTCTTATATTATTTTTGAAAAGAGTTATAAGATTTACACCTCGTCTAATGACCGGCGTTTGTTATCTCTGATGTTTTTGAAATGGCTGGGAGTAACTCCGGTGACTTTTTTAAATTGACTGCTGAGATGCGCCACATTAGAGTAATGTAGTCTGAAGGCAATTTCACTTAATGACAGTTCGTCGTACACCAGTAATTCTTTTACTTTTTCAATTTTTTGGGCAATAAAGAATTTTTCGATTGTCATCCCTTCGACCTGTGAAAACAAATTAGACAGGTAGGTGTAATCATGATTTAATTCATGGCTTATTAAAGCAGAAAGGTTATCCTTGAGTTTGCTGTCATGGTTTTGTACCAACTCAATAATCAAGGATTTAATTTTTTCAATCAAGCGACTTTTTTTATCATCAATCAATTCAAATCCTAAAATGCGGAGGCGGTTGTTGATGGTTAATTTTTGGGCAGCACTCAGGTTCGATTTAAATTCGACTACGCCCAAGGATATATTTAACAAGGTATAGCCCATGTTTTCTAATTCGGACTTCACCACCATAATACAGCGGTTGCAAACCATATTTTTAATGTAGATTTTCATGAAGTCGAATTTTATGCTTTAACAAAGTTAACAACTAAAACTAAAACTTGAAGTTAAAAACTACAAACTAAAAGTTAAAAATTTCGCATAAGAGCAAAAGGGATAATTTTAAAAAATTGAATTAACAGCTTGCTTTGCTTCGCGCGCAATGACGTACTTTTTTTGCACTTGTCAGTTTAGCGGATCTCGCCAAACAAGGGGGATGCCGAATATATTATTTCATTCGTACTCACACCTATTTTTAAGGCAAAATTGGCACGTTATTTTGAATGATTTACATTTAATTTTAAAAATTCTAAACTCAAAATTAAACTGTTTGTGCATAAAATAATTAAACCAAAATGATTATTATTCTGTGCTTTGCGATTGTCCAAAATTATAGACTTCAATAAGGATGGCAAGACCTGAAATTTTTAATTTTGGTTTTTTGGTACGGAATATCATTAACTTGCACCGATATACTTGCGTTTGCTAAAAATATTATGAAATAGCATAACACTTTTTCAATATGTATTTACTTTCGCTTATATTATTTTTGATTTCTGAAAATATTGGATACTTCTGCGACTTTCTTTCTTTGGGATAAAACAACTACCATATCCTTAAATTCTATTTTAGTGTCACCTTCTGGAAGAATAATTTGATCATTTCTTTTAATTAAAATGATGCGAGAATCTGTTGGTAAAATTCTTTGCTTACTTAATTCCTTTATTAAGTTATTGGCAATTTTAGAATTTTTTTCAACCTCCATTTCCATTAATTCATATCCATCACCTAGGTCTAAAAACTCTTTTACATTTGGTCCTTGAACGGCTCTGTACAGGTATCTACCATTAAGACGATAAGGGCTTTCTACCGTATCTGTTCCTAATTGTTCAAAAACATCCAAATGTTCCTCATTATTAACAGAACTTACCAACCGACTAACGCCTAATTGTTTGGCCAATAAGATAACCAACGAGTTAACAGCATCATCATTGGTGGTAACAATAATGGCATCTGCTCTTTCGGTATTTGCTTCTTTTAGCGCTTCTATACTGGTCGCATCAGCATGGATAACCAAACAGTCAAAATGAGAAGCTACCCAATCGGCTCTTTCTTTGTTTTTTTCTATTACATAAACATCATGATTGTCTTTTACTGCTGCTTCGATAACGTGTTTTCCGGTTCTTCCTGAACCAATAATAATGATGTGCATAATTTTATTATTTAATTTTTACATGTTAAACTATTCTTGGTCTTGTTCCATAAAACAGTACTCTCAATAAAATCAGAATGGGTATAATTTCTATTCTTCCCGCCCACATTTGTACGATGTAAATGCCTTCTAGAATTGGATTCATACTTGGGTCTGTAATACCTGTACTTAATCCAACTGTTCCTTGTGCAGATGCCGACTCAAATATAGCATCAGCCAATGAAAAATCTCCTGACATAAAATAGGCGGTAAATAAGGTGGACACAAAAACAAATAAGATATAAAAAAGAGTAAAAATTCCTGCCCTTGATAATTCTGAATTCATTTCTTCCGGAAGCAATAACCTATTATCAAAGTGTACCGACTTTACTGTGTTCTTTGATAAGAAAACCTTGTTAATGTGCCATTTCAAACCTTTCTGTAGTAATAATGCCCTAATAATTTTAATTCCACCTACTGTACCTCCAGCAGAACCACCAATAATCATTGCACATACGACTATGAATAAAATAGATAAATCATCCCATTTACCAATATTTGATGATTGCCAACCAGTGGTAGATAGCGCACTTACAAATTGGAATATCCCCTCTCTAAAGGGATTACTTACCATCTTTGAATTTATCAGAAATAGCGATAATAGTATACCCCCTAAAACTGATGCTATAATGATAGATCTAGTTTGAATATCCTTCCATAATTCATTGATTTTTCGTTGAAAAATAAAGCGATAAAAAAAAGGAATGGATAAACCTCCAAGAAGCATTGGCAGCAAGAATAACATTTCCATTTGGGCAGATTGATACCCTGCAATGCTATCATCTAGTGTACTAAACCCACCAGTAGATTGACCGGCCATTGCGTGGTTAATGGCATCAAAAATATTTTCTGATAACGGATAGTTTGGCAATATGAAATAAGTGCCAATAGCGATGTAAACAAACATTGACAAAGTCACTACACAATATACTTTCCAAATGGCTCTTGCAGTTTTTATTACATTAGTTTCTAATTTAGTACCACTAGCTTCTGAACCATAAAGTTGAATGGTGCCTTGCCCCGGCAATTGTTTAAAAACAGCTAATGCCATTACAATAAATCCTGCACCACCAACCCATTGCGAAAAAGAACGATAAAACAATATGGACTTACCGACGGAAGGTTCATTATAAGCCATCGTTAAACCTGTTGTAGTAAATGCACTCGTGCTTTCAAATAAACTATGCAAAGGATTTTTAAAATTCAATAAGCTGGAGTTATAATCCATTCCAGCAGGAACAAATTGTTGCATTACTTCAAATGGCGTGATATGAGCTATTATAAAATAGGGTATTGCCCCAAAAATCATAATCATAAGCCAACCAATGGCCGCTATAGCAAGTGAATGTTTTTCCTTAGGATCTTCAGTATTTTCAAAAAGTCTGTAAACCAAGTAGCCCAAAATTACTGTAAATGTTCCTGCAATTAGAAAACCCGCAAGGGAATACCACTCTTGGTAAATGATTGCAATTACAGTTGGAACAAGCATCACTAATCCCAAAATAATTTGCAGACTAGCCACATGTTTTACAAAAGTTTTGTACATAGATTTGTGAAGTAATTGTTGCTCGAAGATTATTGCTTGGTTGAGGCCTCCTCTTTAAGATTATTAAGGTGTGTTTGAAGATTTGTAAGCTGATCAATGATTTTTTCCTTGCTTTCAATATCAATTTGAATTTCTTGATAGAGTTGTTTCGCTAATTTTACGACATTGAGATAATGTGAAACTTTACTCTGAAATTCTGATGTTGTATGAGCATTAACAATCCATTTGAATCCATTTTTTACTTCTTCATTGCATTGAAAAAGGTGTTTTGCACTATTTGGATGATCTTGTTCATAAAGCCTTGAAAATTCTACCACATCATAACAAACATGAACAAGTGTTTCTGTCATTTTCTTTGTAATTGAAAATTTATTATTCATATCTTAAGAGAATTAGAATACGAAAAATTGGTAAAAGAGATACATAGCAATTCCTAAAATCGCCATTACAAGAGTTGGAGCAATCAAGTGTTTGATTTCATTAACCCAATCTTGAATTGATTCATATGGTTTTCTATCATCTTCGTCGTAGAAAAAATTGGATTTCATTACTTTGTGCTTTTGTTACTACAAATATCATATGGAAGCGATAAGCAAAAAATCTAGGATTAGTAGTTTTGTGTAAAGATTTTATAAAGACTACTGAAAGCGATATCCAACACCACTTTCTGTAATGATATGTTGTGGATTGTTTGGATTTACTTCAATCTTTTTGCGCAGCGTTCCAACAAAAACACGTAAATACTGTGTTTCGGTTTGAAATGTATAACCCCAAATTTCTCTCAAAAGATATTGATGTGTCAGGACTTTACCTTCATTTTTGGCAAATAAAGCCAATAAATTATACTCTGTTGAAGTGAGTTTTATGACCTCATTATTTTGTTTTACAATACGTGCTACCAAGTTTATTTCAATATCTCCACAAGTAATAATTATGTCGTTCTCGCTATTTTGGCTTCTTTTAATAGCTGATCGAATTCTTGCCAACAGTTCGCCCGTTCGAAAAGGTTTGGTTAAATAATCGGTTGCTCCGTTGTCGAGGGCTGATATAATATCGATTTCATTGTCTTGAACCGAAAGAATGATGATAGGTTTGTTATACCATTCACGCAGTTCTTTTAATATATCGTGCCCGCTTTTGTCTGGCAATCCAATATCTAGCAGTATTAAATCAGGGGCATGACTGGCCGATAAGATTAATCCTTCTTTTCCTGTACTTGCTTGAACTACCTTATAATCGTTGCTCTCCAAATTTATTTGAAGTAATTTTCTGATTTGTGGTTCATCATCTATAATTAATACTTCAGCCTTATTCATTTCCCAAATTTGTGTTTTTGGAAAATTCACATGGAATTTTAATTAAAAATCGTGCACCGCCTATCTTTAAATTATCTACTATTACTTTACCCTTCATTGCTTCGGTAAAACCCTTAACTATGGAAAGCCCTAAACCTGTACCACCTGGAACCGTTTGATTTAAACGATAGAACTTATCAAAAACATATTTAATTTCATTTGTTGGAAGTCCTTTACCATTATCAGATACTTCAATAAAGCAATGAGTTAAATTATGGGTTAGTTTAATAGTAATGATTGAATTTGTTGGTGTGTGTTGAAGGGCGTTGTGAATGAGATTAAATAAAATTTGTTCTGTTAGGCCATTATCAATCTTGACACACGGCATATTTTTTGGAATAAATACTATTTGGTGATTTTGTGTTTCTTTTTCGTTGTCATTAATCGCTGAAAAAACAAGTTCGTTTAAGTCACACCAATCAACTTTTGGTTGGATAAACCCTGCTTCAAGCCGGCTAATACTCAATAGGTTTTTTACCTGACGATTTAGTCGAAAACTAGCAATTTCAATTTCAGAATAGAGTTCTTTGCGATTTTTGTCAGAAAGCTTGGTTTGGTTTTCTTTAATGGTGTCTATTGCACCGATTATAGTGGAAATGGGTGTTCTCAACTCGTGAGAAAGTGAGTTTAGTATAGTGTTGTACAGTTTGATGGATTTTTCTTTTTCTTCTTGTTCTATTTCTTTTTGTTCGAATTTTCTGATTTGATAGGTGAGCACAGCATTAATACATGCAATTACAAAATACATTAAAAACATCAAAACATCTTCAGTTGTTTCAATTTGCCAAGTAAAAGTAGGTGGAATGAAAAAGAAATTCAAAATTATGGCACTAAGCATTGCCGAAAGCATAACAGGAAAAATATCAAAAAGTATGGCATTAACAGAAACCATAAAAAGTAAGATCAGAGCAACAGCCCTATAACCAATAATGTCAACTGAGAAAAAACACAAAATTGCAGTGAATACAATAAGTAATATACTTATCAGGTATTGTTTTATCGTGTTTAATTTTCTTGTTTTCAGTAAGTCCACTTTTTTTATTCAAAGTTAATAATTGAATTATAAAGATTTCGTAAAAAATCCCTTCTTTTGTTGTAAATTTATTCTTTTTAAAATACGCTGCTTGTTCAATTATGTCATAGTGTACTAATATTGTATATTTGAAGTGCGATGCAGCTTTTTATGGTTAAGTCGCTACTACAAAGCAACTTCGGTTGCTTTTTTTACTTATTAATAGGTTATAATTTTTTATTATTAAGATAAACAATATAATGATAGAAACAATAACTTGGCCTATCACTTTTGATAAAAATAGAAATGAAAATGCACTAAGTTGATGATTTTTATATTAGAATGTAGTAAACAATTATTCGACCAGTGTTTTTATTTTTCATCAATATTTATATTAATTTCTAATTCATTAAGCGATTGGGATATATACTTTTTAAAATTCATTGCATCTTTAATAAATTCACCTATGTCGACATCCAAGTAAATTGGTTTTCCTAAATAATTTTTGCTAAAGTGTATTGCTCCATAATAGCAAAAATCATTTCCATAATGCCCGAAAGGATCTGTTGTGTGCTTTGTTTCAGCTTCAATTACCAAACAATCCGTTTCAAAATAGACGGACCATTTTCTCCAATAAAATCCTTCTTTTACAATTCCTTTTTTAATTTCAGGGTCAAAAATATCTAAACAGATATTCCAATTTTTATGAGTATCAGAATTATGAATGTTATGAATCAGTTGTTTTATTTCTACAGCCTTTGAATGGTGTTCTTTAGAAGCAACATCGAGATTAACAACAAGGTCTACAAACTTTTTTAGTTCTTGTATTTTTTTGTAAGTGGCTTTATCGAGATTCAAGGTTTTACATTTATCGATTTTTATATGTTTCGTCAATTTATTTATTTTTCTTGTGCCATTTATACCTAATAAATTGGGTATATAAGAGTTATTACACAAAAAGGTTAAGCTTTTTTCATCGACTCCTTAGCAATTTTCTTTCGTAAGCGTTACGAATATATGGAATTGAACTAAGAATTAAAAATTAAAAACTAAAAGTTGTACGTTGTACGTCCCTGATATAGGTTGACCACTTTAAGTCAATTTACTATGAGAGCAAACGTAAAATTAATATGGAAACATTGGCAGTTTAGAGTAACATTAGTAGTAAGTAGCTATTTAATTTTTTATTGATATATTACTTTTAAGGAACCGAGTTTTGCTATAAGAATATCATTTGTTTACAATTTTTTTCATTAACTTTTTTGCTTCTCCAAAAAAGTTACAAAAAATGAGACTTTTTTATCATGCATTTTTGCTGGCGCAAAACCGCTTGTAAAACAGCGCCAAAATGGACTTTGTCCATTTCGTGTACCACCGCTGCTTTTACAAGCTATGCTTTAAAAAAAGATTTTTTTAAATGACATTATTCCTATATGTTATAAATGTTATAGCAGAAAATAGTCAAAAAACCAGTCAACTCAATTTAGGGAAGTACAAGTTTTGCAATAAGAACAAAGGGGTTATTTAAAAAATTGAATTAACAGCTTGCTTTGCTGTGCGCGCAATGACGTACTTAGTTGCTTTTTGTTAGTATAGTGCGCAGAGCTAAACAAGGGGGATGCCGAACACCTTTTAACCCTGTGAGGGGTTTACTATGATTTTGATGGACCTAAATGCTCATTGATTGTTGTTAAAAGAACATCTTTTTATATTGGTTTTGTTAAAAAAGCTGTGCCTGTGTTTCAATTTTCGGATGAAAAGTCCCGATTATCATAAATGGATTATGAGAAACGTAATGATGCAATTGTGATGTGCCTAAATATAAATGCAAGTCTTTTGTTTTAGCAAAATCGTCAACGTACTTTTTCTTTACAACTTCAACCGCTTTAGATTCATTGCCTTGGTTACGGGCCAGGCAATTCCAGTATAGCTGTCCGATTTCCCAATCTTCAATCATTAATTTACTTTTCTTGCCTTGATTGTCTTCAAAAACATAAGAAAATTTATATGGCAATTTTTTTACTACTTCAAAAGGATTTTCGGGTTGTTGGAATAAATTAAACTGCAAACGCTCTGCTTCCAATTTTGCAATTTTATTTTTGTCCCATTCTCGTTCAACCGCTTCAATGGTAAAGTCCAATATTTTGGTTGGTTTGAAAACAGCCAATGAAGGCAAATATTTTTGTTTTGAGCTTCGGCAATTAGTTCTGTCAGGTTGTAATAAATCTTGCCAAGAGCAAACTTTTTTCTTTCAGCCCAGTTATGGTCAGTTTCTAAATGTCTAACAATTTTAATTTCGCTGTCGTGCGAATATGGTCGGAAACTTTCCGGTCTGAAATCGCTGTCGTTTTTTACCAAATCTAATTCAATCCAATCGTATTTTTTGTATTGTTGGTCGTATGATTTTTTACGAAACTGTATTGGGTAAATTCTAATCCAAGTGCCATCTTCACGAAATCCTGCTGTACAAACCAATTCATCATACTTGCTTGAAATAGCAGGATAGGTTTTTACAGTTACCAAAACTTTTGTTAATGCCATTTATCTCGGAGTGTTTTATTTTTAATGGTCTCGATGATTACTTCGCAGTTTTAAATATGTTTTACTTCGTATTCAAAGCTCGGAAGCGATTCAATGGCTTCTGCTAAGTGTTTACGGTGGCATTGACAAATATTGGCTTCAAAACACGTTAAAGCAATGCGTTTATGCTGTTTTAATAAGTTTAGTATGGTGGTTTGCGTAGGAACCGTTTTTGTTAAGTTATTTTTTCGGTAAACAGTAAATAATTTATCGTAATCTGTTTGCGTATTTAGTTCCTGTCTTTGTTCGGATTGGATTCCAACCTCAGGAAAGTGCATGTATTGTATTCCCAAATTTTCACAAAAGCGTTTCAATTGGTTTTTATTAAAACCGTATTTCATGCTTAACGGATTGTTGCGAACATCCACTAAAATTTTCACATCGTTTTTTAACAAACGGTTTAAATATTCCTCAAGCGATATGCCTTCATACCCAATCGTAAACAATACGGTTTTGTTGTTGACAGGTATGCTATTTTTTACTTTTTCAAGTTCCACTTTTGTTAAAATGCTTTCCGCTTTTTCGCTTTTGGTTGCCCAATAAGGAAAATTGATGTAAGTATGTTTCATCAATGCGTTGGTACTCATACCACCGTACAGCTTTTTAATTTCCAGTATTTGTTTACGGTCGGTTTCCTTTAAGGATTTTAAATAATCGGTTTTGTCTAAACTTTTAAAATGGCTGTTGGTTTCAGCTAAAATACCTTTACTTGCCATAGCTGTTAAATCGGCATTGGCAGAGTAGGAGTAACAACCAAAACGGTAAGGGACAAAATCATACGCTTTGTTTTCCTGCTTTTGGGCAACTAAAAACAACAACTTTTGTAAATGGATTTTTTCCAATTCGCCTTCAAAAAGTTGCATTAAAGCGAGTATAATTTTTCTTCTGTAAAACATAGGGCAAAGGTATTAATTTGCGTACTTATTTTAATTTATTTCTTCTTATCTTTTTAGCGGGAAGTGCTTCCTTTTGCTTTATTCCTTTTAGTGCATCCTTTGCGTTCAATTCTGATACCACCTTTTTTCCCGTTTTGGCTTCCAATTCCATTCTTGCACTTTGGCTACATTTCCACCTTGCTTGGCAACTTTTTTACTTTCTTCAAAATCTTTGGGATTGGTAGCTGCTGATATGTCCTTTGTAGATGCTTCAGCAAGCATATTTAAAATCAACTCTGTGTTGGTCATGTTGTCTTTAAGATTTTCTTTTTTCAAACCTTATAGAATTTTATATTCTTTGGTGGATTTATCGCTCCAGGCTTTGGTAATAATATCGGTAAGTGTGGCAAATTGTTGCTCTTCTTTTAACCCCCGTTTTTTCCATTCATCGGTAAGTTCTTTTCGTATTTCAATGCTTTTGAGTCGTTGATTAATCCAATTTTCAGAATAGCCCAATTTCAGGTATTGCTCCAATGCGCGGTCAATACTTAATTCAGGGTCCTGCATTTCGTCTAAGCGCTCAGCCGCTACTTGTGCCAGCCAAAGTTTAAATGGTTCTGCTTTGGGAGATGGAATGGATTGAATTAAACGGAAAAGTTGTTCGGTATCGGCTACATCGGTAATTCTTGATTTACCGTCTTCAGCAATCATTTTCAACTGTCCGATTTTTTCGGACAGTTCACTTCCCTCCTTTTTAAGCTTGGCTTTTAGGTCGCTCCAATACTTTCTCGGGCGATCAGTTCCGGTCAAAATTTCTATTACATCCACAACAGATATATACCATTTTTCATGCTCAGCATCCCAAATGGTACGCACTTGTTTTTCTTCAAATAGTTTGATGGCGGTTTCTTTGGTCATGGGTGTTTTATTAACTGTTTTTATATTCTATGTTTTGAGTTTCGGACAGGCTGATAGTTGCTGTTTGTGATTTATCGGACATTTATCGGACATTAACGACATTTATCGGACATTAACGAAACTTGTATTTTGAACCTTTGCCTTCTCCCTCTCTGTGCAATAGCCCTTTTTCAACAAGTTCAACCAAATCTCGCCTTGCCGTTCTGTCCACTACATCATAACGTTTCATATACCCAGAGGTGACAATTTCCATATGCTGTTTAAAATAAAGCAAAGCATCCAATTGTCTTTCGTTCAATTCTAATTCACTTAAATATTTTTCATTGTAAATGTCTTTTCTAAACTCTACAGAAATGTCGCTTGAATCATAGCTGAAAACAGGTTCGGGAATTCCTGCTTGTTTACATTCTTTGATGATTTTTATGGTTCCTCGTCCCCACGATTCGATGTAGCCACTGCGGAACAATGCGTTTGCAATGTCGGGGTTGTAGGGTCGTGAAGCGTGTTTTTCTAAAAGTGTTTTCACTGTCCAGTTTTCGGGCAGTTGTCCTTCGTTCCAGAAAATGATTTTGTCGTTGTAAACGCTGATTTGAATAGGCACACCGCCCGAATAGTCTTTGTGGGCAATAGCATTCAGCAAAGCCTCTCTAACGGCTTCTTTCGGGTATTCAAATTTCTCTACACGGTTAATACCTTCGTAACTGATTTCTGCTTTAATGTATTTCGTAAACAGTAAATCCATTGTTTTCTCAATTTGCTCAAACAAATTGCCGTGAATTTCATCCTGAAACTTCAAATCGTCATCGGATTGGAAATAACCGATTTTGATGTAAGCACCCGTTACAAATTTTTCAGGGTTAGGATGAAAAAGCAGCATGGCAGCACGTTTTAGGAATTCGCCTTCTTTCAACTGTAAATTTTCAATCAAATGTTCGTTGCTGTCGGTTAAACTATCTTCATCAATACGCTGACTTTTTAAAGCCCGTTTGCGGAAAAATTCAAAAGTTTCCTGCTTCAAATCTTTTATCAAAACTTTAGGAACGGGAACTCCATCCCATCGCATACCTTTTTTTGCAACAGAAACTTATCTAATGCAGCACCTTTCAATTCCTGTTTGGTGCTGCCACTTCTATAATGATATTGCCCTTTGTAATTAACAGGGTAGGGATAACCTTCAACAACAATTTCTATAAAATCGCCTTGGTTTGTAGTATGCAAATTCACATCTACCAAAATACCCAAGGTATCTTTCACCTTGTTTGGAATTTCTTCCATTAACTTTTTAGAATCAGCAATGCCAATAACATTTCCTGCATCATCTTTACCGATGAAAATTGTGCCACCGTTGGCATTGGCAAAACCGCATATCCATTTCAGATACTCGTCTCGCCAACTGCTTTTATATTCTATGTTTTGAGTTTCGGGCATTGATTAAACTTTCATTTTTTTCTATTTAATAATTAAATCAACTCACAAACTCTTTTGTGCAAATTCTTAAGTTCATTTATATCCATGTCTAAAATAGGTTCGTACATAAAAGAGTTAATGTGTATGTTTTCTGGAGTCATTATGTTTACACTTTCTAGTATTTTAATCTGGTCTTTTCTTTTAAGTTGCTTGAATCCATCAAATAATTTTCTAGTCTGATTGTACTCTTTCGCAATAAAATCTAAAAATTCATTTGAAGTTCCTATCTTAGTTTTTTTGTCTTTCCATGAATAAGTAATTGTTGATTTTTTAATTTCCGACTTCATGAAATCTTCTGCATAAAGCCTAGTTGATATTGCTAAAATAAGTTTATTTTCTAACTGGTTATTATTACTTTCTATCCAATTCTGACTTAAATTTATTATTAAATCATAAACATTTTCTTCATCAACAATCTCCGAATCAAATTCAATTATGTTTAAGTAATGTTTATAAATTGATTTTAACTGAGATACTGAAATCTGTTTAGTTAGCTCTTTTTGATGCAAAATAGTAGTTAAGAAGTCAATATCATTTGAAAAATTTTTGTCATTAATAACATTATTATCTCTTCCAAATTCTATAAGGTTTCTAACAAAAGGAATTAGGGATATAAAATGTTTTTTACATAAAACCGAATCGCAATCATTTTTGGCTACAAGATTACCCTTCCATTTTTTAAAGGGGTTCTCATCTTTTAAACTTTCATTGATTAATGAAAGTTTATTGAAGCTACCAGAAGCAATGAATTTATGTTTTTCTTTAATGGCAAGTCTAGAAGAAACGGTTCTGTAAAAATCAAAATTATGAGACAAAACAATAAGATAGAAATTCTCAACATTTGAAATATCATTCAAATACTCAATAATGGCATATTTGTTTTTATAGTCAAACGAATCTGCAATATCATCAATCACAAACAATGTTTTTTGCTTTTCTTTTTGGCGTTTTTGAATATCGAATATTATGTTCAAAAGATATAAAGCTCTACTTTCGCCTTGACTTAGTGTTTCTTTTGCTTCTAATTCGCCTCTGTTTAAAAACACCCAATCATTTTCAGAGCAATCTTCCTGATTTTCTTTTGAGCAAAATTTAAACACAACTTTGGGTAAACTCTCTCCAATGATGCAGCTATTCATGTTCTCTATTTCCATTTTAAATGGTAGAGTAAAACGGTCATTGAAAATATTGATGGCTTCTTTCCAAGCAGTGTTATCAAGTTCTAAATTGGATATTTCTTTTTTAAGTTCGTGGTACTTAATTTTAAGATTATTTAAGGCTTCTTGATTTTCGGAAAAATAAGAGCACCAAACTTTCTTTTTAAAACTTATTAAATTCGCTTTTTTTAATTCGTTTATTAGCAAAGGGTTTTTCTCAAGTAATTCCCTCAAAATCGTTCCTTTTACCGTGCTTAAAGATTTTTGAATTGCTTTCATTTCTTTTGAATCCGTAAGCTTAGTTTCTATTTCCTTAATTTTCGTTTCAAAATCTTTTGGGGTTTTAAACGACAAATCATTATTTAAAGTGATAGAGTTTTGATTCACGAAAAAACTATTCGTATTAAGTTCCTTTTGCACTTTCGCTAATTTGGGAAACGAAAAATTTCCTTTATCTAAAAATTTATATTCGTTAAAAATGTCATTACTCTTAGTTAAGAAGCTTTGAATGTTATTTTGAAAATCATTACTATTAATTGTTTCTAAATTAGTTCCATCAAATATTTCAGAATATTTTAAATCCAAACCCAAATTTTCATTGCTTTGCAAATCCATTTCGTTTACGAAATCTAGGAATGAATTTTTACTAAAACCGAAATCTTTAAAAATTTGATCCTCTAATTCTTTTACTCCAGAAATTTTCTCCAAATTTTTCAAGAATTTACTTTTAAAATCGAGTACGTCTGATAACTTTTCTTTTATTTCATCATTTATAAGCAGGGAAGAAATACTCGCAGATTCATATGCTCTTTCAAACGAACGAATAACAAATATTTCTTTCGCCTCAATGTTTTTATCATCTATTGTTATGTTTTTAATAATAGGTTCTTGGTTAAAAATTTCATCTTTTATATCAGATTCTTTACCGTCTTGTATTTTCTTAAAAACCTTAGCAAATGATGTTTTCATTAAGCCATTTTTGGCATATACAGCATTAACTTTATTCGATTCATTAAAAACAAACTCAGTCTCAAGCTTTTTAATGCCAAAACAGTTTTCAAAATGTATTTTTAGTTTGTTCATAATTTTGATTTATCCCTCCACAATTTCAATTTCTTCTTCCGTCAACTCGTAAAGTTGGTAAACACGATTGTCTATTGAATTAATTTGTTTTGAAATGTTAGCCTTCTCATCTGTATTCCTTAACTCAATTATTTCTTTGACAAGTCTGTTAAGCTCCTTGTCATTAGTGTTACAAAGAGGAGAGTTCCTTAAATAAATTGGCTTGATTTCATAGTCAAAATATCTCTTTGAATATAGCCAATTAAATAGTTTAGAATTTAACACGCCCAAAAGTCCTTCAAGTGAATTATTGTCTTTTGAAATTATATTTGAAATGCGGTTTAAATTGTATTTTTTATCATAGTCAATCGAGGCAATAATTCTCTCTTTTAGGGTAATATTCCTTGTTCTCACTATAAGTATTTTGGGTTCAGTGAAAAACTTCTCGTCTGGCAATGTTCTTCCAAGTTTTCCTTTGCTCTTAACAAATTCCTTGTCATACATTATGAAACCTTCTGTTTTTATAGTTCCATACTTAGATACTCCAGTTCCTGGAACCATAGGATGGTATCTTTTGTCGAGTTTTGTTTCTGCGGTCAGCTCATCTTTTATATAACCCGTATTTATACCAACTCCAAAATCATATCCTGTTTCGATTTTAGGAAAATTTGAAAGTAGCTTATTTACGATGTTATATTCTTCGTCATTTAATAAGTAATCAAAAACTAAGAACTCATTTTTTAGAAACCTGTCTTGTTTGACTGTATAGGCAGGTGTAGTTGCAATGTCAATCGGTTTTAGCGGATTTATAACAAAGGTTTTTTCCCCATTGTAATTTGCCTTTTGAAGGATATAAATTGCAGAGTCAACCGTTGCTTCTTCAAAAACAGAACCACCAAGAGGAACAATGTTTTTAAGTGTAGAATTTTCCAAAAGAAACTTTCTCGTTTTATCGAAAGATGTTTGTAGCAGGAAAGATGAATTAGTAATTAAAGAATTAAAACCGTTATTTTTTGAAATTCTTACTGATTGCTCAATGAAGAACTTATACAAGTCGTAATTGCCTGAAGTATTGTAATAATTAGCATTGAAATATTCTTTTACATTTTCAATGTCTGCATTTCTGTAAACATAAGGCGGATTTCCAATCACCACATCAAAGCCCACAAAATCGCCATCATCATTCAGCACTTCAGGAAATTCAAAACGCCATTCAAAAGCATTTTCAAAAATTTTGTTGGCTTTAATTTCTTCAATTTCAGCTTCAAGTTTTTTCGTTTCTTCTGTCAGTTGCGTTACTTTTTTGTTCCAATCGGCTTTTTCCTTTTTGCTCATTTCAAAAAGTTGCCCTTGATTGGTCATTTGAAACAAGTCGCCTGAAAGTTTGCGCAGCTTCTTTACTTTCGGGTCGTTCAACGATATTTCGCTTCTGAAATCCGATTTTATGTCGGCAATCAGTCGTTCCATTTCTCTTTTCTGTTCCTTGCTTTC
>JAGXRT010000043.1 GCA_018335575.1 Bacteroidota bacterium
TCTTTATAAGCAACTATAAAAGCTTCTTTAAATCCTTTTTCTTTTGCAACAACCAACAGTTTTTTAATTTCATTTTCATTGGTTGATTCACCTGCAAAATATTTATATAATTTACCTTCTAAGAAAACTGAAACATTTTCAAGACCTTTAAAATTATAGGGTTCTGTTGCTATTTTAATAGAACTGGCTGCAATTTGAACTTTATAAATTATTTCTTGTTGATTTGCCGTTTCTTTAGCTGATACTTCATTTTTTATTTCAGTTTCATTGGGTTTCTTTTCAGTACTGGACGAGGGTTTTGCTGAAGCTTTTCCATTTGAATTTGAATTGTTTAAGGCATGATGATTTATATACTTTAGAATAGAAGCAGCTATGGATTTAGAAAATTTCATTTGACCTTCATGTGAATTTAAGAAAGCTCCTTCTCTATCATTGGTAACAAAACCTGTTTCGATTAAAACACTTGGCATATATGTATTATGTAACACCCAAAAACCAGCCTGTTTTACACCTCTATTGGTTCTTTTTAGTTCGTGCGTAAAATTATCTTGAATAAAACTTGCCAATGCAATACTTTGATCTAAATACTCTTCTTGCATAAGGGTTAATCCAATAAACGATTCGGGAGAGCTAGGATCAAAACCTTTATAATTTAATTCATAGTTATCTTCCAATAAAATTACCGAGTTCTCTGCTTTTGCTATTTCAAAATTTGCTTTATTGGCATGTACTCCAAGCACCCATGTTTCTGCTCCTTCGGCCTGAGAATTATGTGCATTACAATGTATAGATACAAACAAGTCAGCATCAGCTTTATTGGCAATCCGAGCACGTTCTCTTAGTTCTAAAAAAACATCGGTTTTTCGGGTATAGATAACTTTGATATTTTTTTCTTGTTCTAATATTCTACCAACTTCCAAAACAATATTTAAGGCGATTTCTTTTTCATAATATTTATGAGAACTTACTTTACCCGGGTCCTTACCACCATGTCCAGCATCAAGTACTACGGTAAACGGCTTTAATTGTGATTGAACATTAAAACATCCAAAGAATAAAATAAAAAAGAGGATTGTTAATCCTTTTGTCGAATGTATTATTTTAAGGTTTCTTAGCAAGTTCATCAATAATTTTAATTATTTTTGGCAACAAATTAGCCCAGCAATAATTGGACCAACATCACACAAAAATAGCATTTAAAGTATTGCAAACAAATATAAATTCTATACTTTGTTTAGCTTTTTTGCTTATAGGCATCAGTTTTAACAGTTTTTCACAAGTAGAAACTACTCCAACTAAAACACCTATTGAATCGATTATTGTAACTAATGACAGTCTGCAATTAGAACAAATGCTTAAAGAAGCCCAAAAAAAAGCTACTGATACAATAATTAACCCAGTAAAAAAGCAAGAAAAAGAAGCTTTGGCCGATATTATTTGGCATACCGCCGATGATTATATCCGTCAAGATTTTGTCAATAATCGAATTACGCTTTACAATAATGCCCATATTAAATATCAAAATGTAGAAGTAAAAGCAGGTGAAATTTTAATCGATTATAAATCGAATAAAATATTTGCAAAAGGAATAAAAGACAGTATAGGATATAAACAAATTCCTTGGGTAAAACAAGGAAAAGAAGAATCAAAGCAAGACTCTATCTTATTGAATTACAAGACTGAAAAAGCATTGGTATGGGGGTTAAAATCTGAACAATCAGACGGTTTGTTTGTATCAAGTTCCTTATCAAAAAAAGAAAATGACTCTACACTGTACATTCGTAAAATACGTATTACAACCTCTAAAAAAGACAAACCTGATTATTACCTTCAAATAGACAAAGCTAAACTTGTACCCAATAAAAAAATTGTAGCCGGTCCAACACAGTTGTATATTGCCGATGTTCCTACTCCTGCCATTTTACCTTTTGCCTATTTTCCGTTGGAGAAAGAACGTACTTCAGGTTTTTTAATTCCTTCTTGGGGAGAGAACAGTACACAAGGCTATTTTTTACAAAATGGTGGTTATTACTTTGCTGTTAGTGATTATGCCGATTTAACGCTGTTAGGTGATATTTATTCTAATGGAAGCTGGGGAATGCGCGCAGAAACTAATTATATAGTGAAGTATAAATACAGTGGTAATTTCAATTTTAGGTATGAAAACTTAATCAACGGATTACGAGGATTCCCCGATTATGGTAAATCTGCCAATTATAATATTCGTTGGAGCCATTCTCAAGATCAAAAAGCAAGTCCCAATTCACGCTTTTCTGCATCTGTAAATTTAGGCAGCAGTAAGTATTACCGTGAATCGCTTAATGAATACAACAGCAATGCGTTTTTGAACAATACATTAAGTTCTTCTATTTCATATTATCAAAATTTTGTAGGAACTCCATTTAATATGACTGTTTCAGCAACCCATCAACAAAATACCAATACAGAGAGCATTTCATTAACGTTACCTTCGCTTCAGGTTGGTATGGACCGTTTATATCCGTTTGCAAAAGATGGCGCTCAAGACAATGCTTTTAGAAAAATTGGTTTAACTTATGGCTTGCGAGGTGACAACAGAATTAATACAACCGATGAGTTTTTCTTTAAAAAGGAAATGTTTGAAACTGCACAATCGGGCTTACAACATGATGTTGGTTTAAGTACTAATATGCGCTTGTTTAACTACTTAACCCTATCGCCAAGTGTTAATTATAAAGAAGTTTGGTATTTAGAAAGCATCAACAAAACCTACAATCCAACCATACAAAAAATTGAAGTAGATACCATAAACGGATTTGCTGCATTTAGAGAATACAGTGCTGGTGTTTCCATGTCTACTACCATTTACGGTATGTTTAACTTTAAAAAAGGCAGAATGCAAGCCATCAGACATACCATGAATCCTTCAATTTCCTATGGATATAGACCCGATTTTGACCAATATTACGATAAGGTACAGCAAACTGCAGATCCAAATGATGTTATCGAATATACTAAATTTGAGCAAGGAATATATGGCGCACCGGGTAGAGGCGTTTCAAACAGTTTAGGTTTTAATTTAAGTAATACATTTGAAGCAAAAGTTAAAGAGCGTGATTCTACTAAAACTGAGTTTAAGAAAATCATGCTGTTAAATAGTTTAAATTTTTCTACAAGTTATAATTTGGAAGCCGATTCATTAAAATTGAGTCCGATTTCATTTTCTGGTGGTACCGCTTTTTTTGACAATAAATTGATGTTAAATTTTGGTGGAACGCTGGATCCATACGCTTTAGACGATAATTTTCAGCGTATAAATACTTTTAACATCAAAGATGGTGGTGGTTTATTTAGACTTACCAATGCTAATATGTCTATGAATTATTCTTTTTCAAGTGATAATTTTAAAAAACAAGCTGATGGTTCTAGAGGTCCAACTACTACCACACCTGCAAATCAACCACCATTAAACGATGAGTTATTTGGGCAAAATATGCAAGTTTCCAACGCCCCAGAAGAAGAATCAAAAGAACCTAAAACAGCAGAACTATACAATGCTAAAATTCCATGGAAATTAACGTTGGCCTACACTATGGGATATTCCAATGCTCGTGGTGAACGCGAAATAAATTCCAATTCGTTAATGTTTTCTGGCGATGCCGAGTTAACTCCAAAATGGAGTGTTGGCGTTTCATCGGGTTACGATTTTAAAAGCAAAGGATTTACATACACTCAGTTACGTTTTCAACGCGATTTAGACAGCTGGCGCATGAGTTTTAACTGGATTCCGTTTGGTATCAGACAAACCTATTATTTTTATATTGGTGTTAAATCATCTATCTTATCCGATTTAAAATACGATAAACGCCAAGTTCCAGACAGAAGATTATTTTAAAAACTAACAATATGAAAAAAATTATTAATACCCCACATGCTCCTGCACCAATTGGTCCTTATAACCAAGCAGTTGTTTTCGGAAATACTATTTACATATCCGGACAAATTCCGTTACATCCGGTAACCGGAGAACTTGTAATGGACTCTATTCAATCAGAAACCAAGCAAGTTATGGAAAACTTAAAGGCGATTTTAACTGCTGCAGATATGACCTTTGAAAACGTTGTTAAAGCATCTATTTTTATTTCAGACATGAATAATTTTGGAGCTATTAACGAAGTTTATGGAGCTTATTTTAATAACGAAACTGCTCCTGCCAGAGAAACAGTGCAAGTTTCTTGTTTACCTAAAAATGTAAACGTTGAAATTTCAATGATTGCCATAAAATAACAATATGAGTGTTAAAAAAGCATACAAATCGTGGTCAAAAATTTATGATCATAATGAAAATAAAACACGAGACCTCGATTTGGTTGCTACACAAACTGTTCTTAAATCAATTAAATTTGATACTATAGTAGAGCTAGGTTGTGGCACCGGAAAAAACACAACTTGGTTTGCTCCTTTAACAACGAAGCATATTGCAGTAGATTTTTCATCAGAAATGTTAGCTATTGCAAAAGAAAAAGTTACTGCTTTGCATGTTACTTTTATGGAAGCTGATATTTCTAAACCACTTTCCATTCCTGATTCATTTGCTGATATTGTTACATGTAATTTAGTGTTAGAACATTTGCAATTTATGACTCCAGTTTTCACAGAAGTAACTAGAATGTTAAAACCTAATGGCTATTTTTTTATCTCAGAAATCCATCCAATGAAACGATATGTTGGGAGTCAGGCAAAATTTGATGAAGTGTTAGTAGAAAGTCATTTACATCACTTATCAGAATATATTTCAGAATCGGAAAAAGTAGGTTTAAGGTTAATCAAGGTAAACGAATGGTTTGATGAAGATAAAAACAATCCACCGCGATTATTAACCTTACTATTTCAAAAAAATAAATAAAAGATTTTTAGGCTTTTGCATCATTTAGAATAATTAATTCCTACCTTTGCCAACAAATTAGATATGTTAAGTTTTGCACAACCAATAATTTTGCTTTCTTCTATATCTTAAAACTTAAATTTTATAAACATTTTTATTATTACATGAACATTTTCGTAGCAAAATTAAGTCCAGCAATAACAAGTGAGGACTTACAAGAATTATTCTCTGAGTATGGAGAAGTGGTTTCTGCAAAAGTTATTATTGACAAAGAAACACAACAATCTAAAAGATTTGGATTTGTTGAAATGAAAAGCCAAGAAGACGGTCTTAAAGCAATTGAAGATTTAGATGGTTGTGAGTACGACAAGAGCACAATTGTTGTAAAAAAAGCTGAACCAAAAGCTGATACAGGCAACAAATTTAACAGAGGTGGAAATAACCGCAACAGATTTAACGGTCCAAGAAGAAACTAAATAATAAAAAAGCTGTCAATTTATGACAGCTTTTTTATTTTAACTAAAAGCTACTGCTTTTAACAACAACTCGGCTGTTGCTGGGTTAGTTGCCAGTGGTACGTCGTGTACATCACACAGTCTGAGAAGCATAAAAATATCGGGTTCATGAGGATGAACCCCTAAGGGATCTCTAAAGAAAAAAACCATATTCGTTTTACCTTCTACAATTCTGGCAGCTATTTGCGCATCTCCACCCAAAGGTCCGGATAAAACTTTCTCTACAATAAAACCTGCTTTTTCTGCTTTTGTTCCTGTAGTACCCGTTGAAACCAAGGTTATTTTTTTATTGATTAAAATCGATTTATGTTCCATTAAAAACTGAACCATTTCGGCTTTTTTACCATCGTGGGCTATGACTGCTATTTCCATTTTTGATTTTTATTTTAAAAGTACACAATATTAATCTAAAAGCAAATAGGGCTTTGATGTCTCAAAACCCTATTTAACGTGATTAACAAAATTTAAACATTTATTTTAACTAAATAGAAGCTGCGTATTGCACTAAGTCAACTATTTTAGTAGAATATCCATATTCATTATCATACCAAGCTACTAACTTAAAGAATTTATCATTTAATGATAAACCAGCAGTTGCATCAAAAACCGAAATATTTTTTTCACCTACAAAATCTTGAGAAACTACTGCTTCATCAGTATATCCTAAAATACCCTTCATTTCGCCTTCTGAAGCTTCTTTCATTAATTTACAAATTTCTTCATAAGTAGTTGCCTTTTTTAAGTTAACCGTTAAATCAACTACTGAAACATCCATCGTAGGAACTCTAAATGAAACACCTGTTAACAATCCCTTTAATTCAGGAATTACTTTACCGGCTGCTTTTGCAGCACCTGTTGATGAAGGTATAATATTATGAATAGCTGAACGACCACCTCTCCAATCTTTTGAAGAAGGAGCATCAACGGTATTTTGAGTAGCTGTAGCAGCGTGTACTGTTGTCATTAATCCTGATTCTATTCCAAAATTATCGTGTAACACTTTTGCAATTGGAGTTAAGCAATTAGTTGTACATGAAGCATTTGAAATAATTGTATCGGTTGGTTTTAAGTTAGTATGATTTACTCCCATTACAAACATCGGAGCATCTTTAGAAGGTGCTGAAATAATTACTTTTTTTGCGCCTCCTTTGATATGCAGGTTTGCTTTTTCTAAAGTTGTAAAAATACCGGTAGATTCTATTATATAATCTGCGCCAACTTCATCCCACTTTAAGTTTTCAGGATTTCTTTCAGCAGTAATTCTGATTGCGTCACCATTAACAAATAACGTTCCTTCTTTTACTTCTACTGTACCGTTAAATTTTCCGTGAACAGAATCATATTTAAGCATATATGCCAAATAATCTACATCCAATAAATCATTAATAGCAACAACTTTAACATTTTCTCTTTGAACGGCTTCTCTGAAGGCAATACGCCCAATTCGACCAAAACCGTTAATTCCTATTTTAATCATTTTATCTTTAATTTTAATTTATATTAGGTCGACATAATGTCGGATACTTTTAATAATTCTTTATTAATAGAATGATGCCCTTTTATGGCTTTTTCTAAATCGGTAGTTACTACTTCGTTGTTTACCAACCCTACCATAATATTTGTTTTACCATCCAATATTAACTCAACGGCTTTAACCCCTAACCTACTGGCTAAGACACGGTCAAAACAGCTCGGAGCGCCTCCGCGTTGCATATGCCCCAAAACAGATACTCTTACATCGTACTCTGGCATGTTTTCGTTAACATAATCGGCTAATTCAAAAACATTTTTACCAATTTTATCGCCTTCTGCTACAACTACAATACTTGATGATTTTCCAGAACGCTTACTTCTTTTAAGTGAGTCTAACAAGCGTTCTAATCCTAAATTTTCTTCTGGTATTAAAATTTCTTCTGCTCCAGCTCCAACACCTGCATTTAGTGCTATAAAGCCTGCGTCTCTTCCCATAACTTCCACAAAAAATAAGCGATTGTGTGAACTAGCAGTATCTCTAATCTTATCAATCGCTTCAACAACAGTATTAAGTGCTGTATCGTACCCAATGGTGAAGTTTGTGCCATAAATATCATTATCAATAGTTCCTGGAATTCCCACAACCGGAAAATTAAACTCTTTATTAAATTTCATTCCTCCGGTAAAAGAACCATCACCACCGATTACAATTAATCCATCAACATTTGCTTCTTTTAGATTTTCATATGCTTTTTTTCTTCCTGCTTTTGTTCTAAATTCGTTAGAGCGAGCTGATTTTAATATAGTTCCTCCTTTATTAATGATATTGTTTACACTTCGGGCATTTAACAACATTAAATCGCCCTCTATTAATCCTTGATATCCTCTGTAAATTCCAACACATTCTACATTGTAAAATGTACATGAACGAACTACTGCTCTAATGGCAGCATTCATTCCAGGAGCATCGCCTCCAGATGTTAATAAACCAATTCTTTTTAAACTTTTGCCCATTTAATTAAAATTTGTGTAAAAATACTAAGAATATTCGTTATTTACCGAATATTTTATACATTTATGCGAAATCGTTTTCGGGTTAGAACCCCTTATTTTACTGATATTTAACCAAAATAATTCACTCTATATGCACT
This sequence comes from Bacteroidota bacterium, assembly GCA_018335575.1. Classification (GTDB taxonomy): domain Bacteria; phylum Bacteroidota; class Bacteroidia; order Flavobacteriales; family Flavobacteriaceae; genus JAGXRT01. Next base: position 8,004 of record JAGXRT010000043.1, read on the forward strand.
TGACATCCTTGGATTTTTTTATCATCATTTTTTTCTTTTTAACTGTATTAATTATTGGAATAATTGTTTCTAAAAAATCGGGAGCAAGTACTACTGAATATTTTTTATCCGGTCGAAATTTACCCTGGTGGTTATTGGGGTTTAGTATGGTTGCCACAACCTTTGCTGCCGATACACCTCTTTTTGTAGCTGATGTTGTAAGAACCGATGGTGTTTCTGGAAATTGGGTATGGTGGACTTTCTTACTGACCGGTATGTTAACTGTTTTTATTTATGCTAAACTTTGGCGTAAAAGTGGGGTTACAACCGATATTGAATTTTATGAATTAAGGTACAGTGGCAAACCTGCAATGTTTTTAAGAGGATTTAGAGCTGTTTACCTTGGATTATTTTTTAATGTGTTAGTGATGTCGGCAGTTACCCTTGCCGCAATTAAAATTGGAGGTATTATGTTGGGGGTTAAACCTTGGGAAGTTGTAGTTTATGCAGGAATTATAACCGTTATTTTTAGTGCTATAGGTGGTTTTAGAGGAGTAATTTATACTGATTTTTTATTGTTTATTATTGCTATGATTGGTGCTGTAGTTGCAGCTTATTACGCTGTTAATTTACCAGAAGTAGGAGGTTTAACAAACTTAATTTCTCATGAAGCAGTTGTAGGTAAGTTATCCATCTTACCTGATTTAAACAATATTGACTTGGTAATTACTTTATTAATTATTCCTCTAGCTGTACAATGGTGGAGCACATGGTATCCTGGAGCTGAACCAGGCGGCGGTGGGTATATTGCACAACGTATGTTGGCAGCAAAAAATGAGCGTCATGCTATTGGAGCCACATTTTTCTTCAATATTTTACATTACGCATTACGCCCTTGGCCATGGATTTTAGTAGCCTTGGCCTCTTTAATAGTATTTCCTGATATCCAAAGTTTACAAACCGCTTTCCCTCAGATTGAAGCTCATAAATTAGGACACGATTTAGCGTATCCAGCCATGTTAAATTTTTTACCAAAAGGATTGTTAGGATTGGTTTTAGCTTCCTTAATTGCAGCCTATATGAGTACCATTTCAACACATTTAAACTGGGGTGCCTCTTATTTAGTAAACGATTTTTACAAACGATTTGTAAAACCAAAAGCATCTGAAAAAGAATTGGTAGCTGTTGGCAGAATGTCTACTGTATTATTAATGATTTTTAGCGCTATACTTGCCTTATTTTTTCAAAATGCAAAACAAGTGTTTGACGTTATAATACTGTTTGGAGCAGGAACCGGTTTATTGTTTATTTTTAGATGGTTTTGGTGGAGAATTAACGCTTGGAGTGAAATTACGGCTATGATATCATCGGGTGTTATTTCTATTTTATTAGAAAAAAACAGCCAAATTCTTTTTGGTTCAAATGGGTTTTTACCAAGCTGGAGTAAGTTTCCTTTGGTAGTTTTATTAACTACAGTGTTATGGTTACTTGTTACATATTTAACAAAACCAGAAAGAAAAGAAACCTTACAGCATTTTTATGTAACAACCCAACCGGGTGGTATAGGATGGAAAAAAATTATTGATGAAGCTGCTTTGGAAGGAATTAGCATTCATAAACCTAAAGAAACTAACAATTTTCCTAAAGCTATTTTAGCAATTATAATAAGTACTTTATTAGTTTACAGTACCTTATTTGCAACAGGACATTGGATTTATGGAAATATCAGCATTGCCCTATTATTTAGTTTTATAGTAATAGTTTGTGTTTACTTTTTAACTAAGCTATGGAAACATTTAAAAGGTGCTATTGTTTAAAAATGCCATAATAAAGCAGCTTTCTAGCTAACTTTTATCAGGATTAGGCTTTTCAGTTTGTGATTTCCTTGGAATTATTACTTCTTTTGGTTTTTCATTAACAGGTTCTTCTTGATTTTTTTTCTTTTTTAGTCTGATTTTCTCCAACAGCTCATTAAAATTATCAAAATCTACCTGGTATGAAATACCAACTCCTTGAGTATAACCTTCTTCTTCATCTAGGTACTGAATTTCATTTTGTCTGTTAAAAATAGTTGATCGCAAACTTCCTTCTTCATTAATTAAAAACTCAACTTTTACTTCGCCAATAACATTGTTTTGAGTTTTAGAACCAATCGGAACTCCTATTTTTCCATTGATCAAAATACGATCGTTTATTTGAGTGTCTACGGATATATCTACCTGATCATCTATTCTATTGGTCAATACCGAACGTTTGTCTCCTGCTGTATAATCGACACCAATTTGAAATTTACCGCCTTCACTGTTTAAAATATCTGATAAAACGCTTGACACTACATCCGAAGTTGTACCTGACAAAGCTGATGTTCCATCAATGGTAAATTCATTTTCATTAAAAAAGCTTTTGGTTACCAACAATGAAAAGAACTGACGCATTTTTTTATTCTGATCATTATCACTTAGTTTAAAAGCTAATTCAGAATTAACAGCAGTACTAGAATTTGGTATTACAATATCAAATTCTTTTTGTGTATCAAACAATTCGCCAGAAAAACGGGTAATTAAGTCGACAGGAATTTTTCTATTGGTCTGAATATTTTCTAGAAATACTCTTGGGTTGGCTTTTACATTATAAATTGCTTCAATATTTACTTCTGCGCTGTACGGACTTCCACTCCACGAAATTGTTCCGCCTTTAACCACTTTAAACGGACGGTCTATAATTCCGCCATATTTAAAATTATAATTACCGTTATCAACAATAAAATCGCCGTACATATTAAATTTTCCGCGGGTATTGATTTCTACTTGTAAATCACCGGTTCCGCTGCCCTTTAGGTAACTACCTGTTGATTTATCTAACACCATTTCTATAACCGCATCTTTAGTAACATTGATATTGAAATTAAGCGAGAGTCCTTTTAAGTTTTCTAAGTACTGTTCTTTAAAGGTTTTTTCCTTTTGAGCTACTTCATTGGTTTTAAAATGAATAAGTTTAAAGTTTTCAACTGTTTTAACATCACTTAACGGAATTACAAAATGGGTATTTTTCTTTGTTTGTCCGTTAACATCAATAGTTAATCTATCGGTAAAACCAACTATAGTTGCTTCACCGCCCAAGTAGCCTGTACCATAATACAAAGAGTTTTCTGTGAGTTTTGTATTTAGCACCAATAAATTTTTAGTTGTAGCCGATAAATCTAAAAACCAATCTTTAAATTCATTGTGCGTTATTAATCCATTTAGTTTTCCTTTAGTTTTAAAAGCGGTATCACTTAAAACAATATCTTGAAAAATAAACGATTGATTTTTTACCTCAACTACTGATGTTCCTTCAAAATCATAATTAACATTAAGGTACGGAATGGCCATACCGGCTTTATCGAGGTATAAATAGCCATTTATATCTGGATTTTCAATTAGTCCAGTTACTTTTAAATCGCCATAAACATCGCCTCTAATTTCGGTTATAACCCCTTTTCCAATAGAGTTAAATGCTTCTATATCAAATTCTTCTAAATCAATATCTAAGTCAACTGTTGGTTTTCTTGAATTAAAATCTATAAATCCATCGGCATAAAAACTTGTTAACCATTTGCGTTTTAATTCTAAATTAACATGGTATTTTTTTAGGGTTTTAGTACCCAGTAAATCTAATTTTAAATTGCCATAAGGTAAATTATTAATTACAAGGTTTTCTATATTTACTTTTGAAACGGGTGTAATTTGTTTATTGTCTTCTATAATATTCACTAATCCGTTTAAGGTACCTTCTAATTTTAGCAATTTAATTTCGGGCAAAACTTTGTCTAGTTGTACATTTTCAAACTGTAATGTAATGTCCTTTTGCGAGGTGCCTTTTAAACTCCCAGTAATATCAATTTTTTGCTTACCCGATTCTATTTTTAACAAATCGATGTTAGTTATTTTGGTGTCATCATCGTATAAAATCTGGCTCTTTTTTTTGTTTTCCGGATTGATTATCCACTCGGTATTTTTAAAATAAGCAGTAGAGTTTTCAATTCCGATTACCGATTTATTTTCTTTATTTATCGTATGATAAAAAGATAAAGCATAAGAATCGTTAGTATATAAACCGCCTTGAATGGATGTTTTCATAAACAAGGTATCATTAAGCGTTTTATTTACCAAGTTGATATTTTTAAAATTAAGGTTTTCAACATTTAGTTCCTTTACAGAAAGCTGCGTGTTAAATAAAGGATTTTTATTATCTATTTGTAAACGCAAATCATTTAAAGTGTACTTATAAGCATCTAATTGCGGTGATTTAAAATAGAGCTTAAACTGATTTTCATCAGAAACAATACTTCCTCTAATAAATGTATTTGCTGCTAGTTTTATATCAGGATAAAAAACCTCAATTAACTTATTGTAAATATTAAACTGAAAATCTAAAAATTGACCTTTTGATACTTTAAATGGCTTATAATGGGTGTAAATACTTCCCAACGAATTACGAGTTACTTTAATTAATTCTTCAAATTTAAATTTACCAGATAAATTACCTTCGATGATATCTTTTGAATCAATTTTGATCTCTCTGATTCCATTATTGAATGAAGATGCAATAGTAAAATCTTCAAAACTATAGGTTTCTTTTTCATTCTGATACGAGGCATTTTTAAAGTTGATATTTCCTACTAAATCATTTAACGAATTGCCTTCTATATCAAAATTTAAGTTTCCTTTTAACAAAGCCAAGCTATCACGTTTAAATAAATTGAGTTTGTTTAAATGTGCATATCCTACGTTGGCGTTGAATTTATATTTATAAATTTTACCTGTTAAATCTGCCAATCCATCAAAATTAAACTTTACATTTTCATCGGTAAGGGAAACTTTTCCGTTAAACTGCATTTTTTTAAAAGTTCCGTCAACAGCAACATTTTTATACGAATATCCTTTGTATTGGTATAGGTTTATGGTTCCGTTAACGGCAGTATTTAAACTTTTAATAGTAAAACCGCTTCCCAACACTTTAGCATTAAGTGCAAATAAACCAACATCAGGATTTTGCATATACTTACCTAAATCAAAATCGTAAACTGATATATCACCAGTATACGATGCTTTATCTAGTTGATTTAAATTATTCAATTCACCATCAGCAATAATTTCTCCCAAGTCGGTAAGTCCAAAAATATTTCCTTTAATCTGATTTTTAGTAACAGTTGTATTTCCATGAATTTTTATTTGTCCCAACGACTTAAACTCGTTTGGTAACGATTTACCTAAAATTCTTGGCATTAATCTAAGCAACTGATTATGATTTGTTTCCATATTTTTCCAAACAGCGTTTAGTTTAAATGGTTTATTTCTGTCGAAACTATTTATAAGATGAAGGTTTGCAGCAATCTTTCCATTGGAGTTAGAAACTAATTCTAACTCATTAAAAAATAAATTATTAAGCGTTCCGCTTAATTGCCCCGAAAAAACAAACTGATCGTCAGTTCCCAGCTCATTGTAGAATTTTCGAATATCCAACAATGAAACATCTGCCTTTAAAATATTGGCATTAATTGCAACTTTATTATTAAAATCTTTTAGATCTTCTCTATTATAAGAAAAAATAATTTCTGCACTTATAGTTGAAGTGGCTGTTTTTAAATGAGTATTCTTAAGTTCTATTTTACTTGGACTGTAAAAAAATTCTGTAATAAGATTATTGACTTCGATTGTATTATTATCAATAAGTGAAAGCTTTTTAATACTTGCAAAAACCTCTTTCCCTTTAATTTTGAAATTATTAACCACGCCATTAACATCTTTAAATGAAGCTTTTAATGGTTTTTCTAAATTATCATCTAAAATAAAAATAGTGCTTTCTGTCAATTTAAGAGTTGAGGCTTCTAATAAAAATTCCTTAGCTGCTTTTTTGCCTGTTTGGTTATCAAACGAGCGCAAAAAAACAGAAAAATTGTCATCTACTTCACCTTTGTGAACTTTAATTCTAAGGTCTAATCCTTCAAGAACTAAGTTTCCAAAATCAAAATTATTTTGGGTTAATTTTTTATAATCTAAAACTCGAGACGTTAACTTATCAAGATAAACCATGGAATCTTGATGGTGGTCTTTGATAGTAACTCCTTTAAACTTAACTACTCCCAAAGCAGAAAAATCTACTTTATCGATATAAATAGCCGTTTTAAAATCAGCATTTATACTTTTCATTACTTGATGTGCAATAAAGGTTTGTACTTTAGGAATCATTAACAACATGCTAATTGCTCCTAAAAACAAGATTGTAAGTACAACCAATCGAACTGTTATTTTTTTTATTCGCTTAATAACTTTTACCTTTGCAAACGGATACACAATATTAACGCTTTATTTTAAATCTTTGGGTACATCAGACGTGTATATTTTAGGAATTGAATCATCATGTGATGATACAAGTGCCGCTATTATACATAACGGAAAAGTACTATCTAATGTTGTTGCCAGTCAAAAAGTACATGAAGCGTATGGCGGAGTTGTTCCTGAACTTGCATCAAGAGCACATCAACAAAATATTGTTCCGGTTGTACACCAAGCAATAAAAGATGCAGGTATTACCAAAAGTCAATTATCGGCAATAGCTGTTACTGTTGGTCCTGGCTTAATGGGTTCTTTACTCGTTGGAACATCATTTGCTAAATCAATGGCATTGGCTTTAAATATTCCGCTAATTGCAGTAAACCACATGCAAGCACATGTCTTGGCACATTTTATAGAGGATGAAAATCAGCAAAAACCACCCTTTCCATTTATCTGCTTAACCATAAGCGGAGGCCACACACAACTTGTAAAAGTTTCCAATTACTTTGATTTTGAAATATTAGGAGAAACTACTGATGATGCCGTTGGTGAAGCTTTTGATAAAACTGCTAAAATATTAGGCCTACCCTATCCTGGAGGTCCTTTAATTGATAAATATGCACAAGCTGGCAATCCAAATGCATTTAAATTTTCAAAACCAAAAGTAGGGAATTTAGACTTTAGCTTTAGCGGTTTAAAAACGGCTATATTGTATTTTATTCAAAAACAAGTTAAAGAGAATCCGAAATTTATTGAAGAAAATTTAACTGATATTTGTGCTTCTGTGCAAAAAACTATAGTCGATATTTTGATGGAAAAGACTAAAAGCAGCGTTAACTATACAGGCATAAAGCATATTGCTATTGCTGGAGGCGTTAGTGCTAATTCTGAAATACGAAAAAAACTTAAAGAAGCAGAATCAATATACGGCTGGAAAACTTACCTTCCTAAATTTGAATATACTACAGACAATGCAGCCATGATTGCTATCGTTGGATATTTAAAATTTTTACATAATAAACCAGCTGATAAAAATGTTGTAGCAAAGGCACAAATGCACATTACAAAATAAAAAAAAAGCACTCTTTCGAGTGCTATTCCATTTATTTTCCACTGAGTTTAGGATTGTATTCCCAAATTTCATCCCAACTATTTGAAATGGTTTCTTCATACAATCGTAAAAAGCCCACCCACGAATTTTCGCCGTGAACCTTTTCAAAGGATTTTTTAAAGTTATCATCTTTGTCAAATTCAGCCCAATTTTTATGGAAACTTACAGTAGCAATGTGTCTTCCTATGAAATATCCCTGTCTGAATTCATTATAATATACGCCCCACGGATTTACCCCGTCCATGGCTTTTACAGCATCACTTATTTGCTTAAATAATCGTTCAACATTATAACCTTGATCTTTGGACACCTCATGGTATCTTACAAAAAGTAATGGATACAGATTTGCATCATCGGTAAGCATTGAGGTATTGTTCAACTTTTCATCGGCGCGCCAATACTCGCCATTGGTCATGCTTTTAACATAAGGCATTACCAAATCGCGCCACTCATCGTCGTGAGCACTGCTAGCAGGTCTTTTGTCTAGTTGAGTAAAAGTTACTGGACCCATCTCCCATATAATTTTTCCCACATTTGGACCCGTAACTATATTATATACAAATGCAGTATACGGTGTTTGTTTGTGATAGGTTTGATTGTGTTTTCTTAATCCTTCACCCAATAATTTAAGTTTTGAATTATCAGGTGTAATCATAATACTCTCCCACATTTCGTAGGAAGATTTGGCCTCTTGAGCTTTAGTAGAAAAAAATGACCCTAAAGCAATTACGCTCATTAACAATAATGTAATTGATTTTTTAAGCATAGTAAAAAAATTTGGTTAATTTAAAAGAACAACTTATAGAAGTTGTAAAAAAAATCAGATAGGAGTTATGTTATGATAAATTATGTAATATAATTTAAAATAAAATTTCGAAGGGAATTCTTAACAAATATATAATTTTTATTTAATCTAATTAAATTTTATTTATTTTTTTAATTAAGAATAAAATTTTTACGCCAATGTTCTGATAATGAATGCCTATTTGAATAAAAATTACTTAAAATTGTTTATCTTAGATGTTATTAATCAATACCTAGCTTATGAATTTTCTTAAAAAAATCTTTTTTGGATTCGTTATTATTATAGCAATCCCATTAATTGCTACCTTATTTATTTCTAAAGAAGTAAATTATGAGAAATCGATTGTAATTAATGCCCCTTTAGAAACTGTTTGGAACAATGTTAATAGTTTAAGTGCTATGGACACCTGGTGTCCGTGGAATGATTACGATCCAAATATGAAAAAAGAAATGACCGGAGTAGACGGCACTGTTGGAGCTATGGAGAGTTGGGAAAGCGATGTTGAACAGGTAGGGAAAGGAAGTCAAACGTTGGCAAACATCCAAGCACCCTATCTTATTGAAACCGATTTAAAATTTTATACTCCTTATGAAAGTGAAGCAAAAGCTTACATAAAATTAGCTGAAGAAATTAATGGAGTTAAGGTAACTTGGGGATTTAACAGCAAAATGCCATATCCGTTTAACCTAATGAAATTATGGATGAATATGGGTGAAATGATGGACAACGATTGGAATACTGGTTTAAATAAACTTAAAGTACTTTGCGAAATGCAGCATTAAAAGATATTACTAATATTTCAATAGAGATTTTATATTACATAAAACCGTACAAACTAATTTAATTCTTAATTTTAAATTATTATTTGTATGGCTTTTTCATTTAATATATGAATCGTAACTTTATTATTTTTTGGCTATCATTGGTACTATTTTCTTTGAATATAGGCGCCCAAAATGGCGTTTTAAAGGGTAGAGTTTTTAACAATATCAATAACGAACCCATTCCGTTTGCAACTATTTATATTGATGAATTAAAAAAAGGAACTACTTCTGATGAATCTGGAAATTACAGAATTGAACAACTTCAACCTGGTTCTTATACAATAATTGGTAGTTTTTTGGGATTTAAAAACGCCCTATTTAAAGAAGTTTTAATAGCAACTACCAAACCAACAACCTTAAATATTTCTTTAATAGAAGAAACAGCACAACTTTCTGAAGTTGAATTAAAAACCAATCCATTTAGAAAAAAAGAAGAAAATTTGATAAGCTATCAAACCATAAGTGCTACAGAAATTTTCAGAAATCCTGGTGGTAATAGAGATATTTCAAAAGTTATTCAGGTTTTGCCCGGAGTTGCCAATACACTTTCTTTTAGAAATGATATTATTGTTAGAGGTGGTGCTCCTAATGAAAATCGGTTTTATCTAGATGGTATAGAAGTACCAAATATCAATCATTTTGCTACTCAAGGTTCATCGGGTGGACCTGTTGGCATGTTAAATGTCAATTTTATTCGCGAAGTGGATTTTTATACGGGTGCTTTTAAAGCAAATCGCGGAAATGCGCTTAGTGCTGTTTTAGAATTTACACAAGTTGAAGGCAATGATGAAAAATTAACCGGAACAATTATGATTGGTTCAAGTGATATAGGATTAACTTTAGACGGACCAATTCGAAAAAATTCTACTTTTTTATTTTCTGCCAGACGCTCGTACTTACAGTTTTTATTTAAAGCACTAAAGTTACCATTTTTACCAACTTACAACGATTTTCAATTTAAACAGAGTACTAAAATAGACAACAAGAATCAGCTTACCATTATAGGGTTAGCTGCAATAGATGATTTTGAACTGAACACTTCTGTAAATGATAAGGTTACAGACCCTACCATCATTCAAAGAAATACTTATATTTTAGGAAACCTTCCGATAAATAATCAATGGAATTATACAATAGGTGCAAAATGGGTTCATTATGCAACAAACAGCAACCAAACATTTGTTGTAAGTAGAAATTATCTTAACAATAAAGCTATAAAATATAAAGATAATATAGAGATTTCTCAAAATTTATTGATTGATTACGCTTCCGAAGAACTCGAAAATAAACTTAGATTCGAATCTGATCATCGTTTTAATTCATGGAAATGGAACTGGGGAACTTCTTATGAACGTGCAAATTACACTAATGAAACTTTTAGAAAACGAGAAGTAAATGGTCAAATAGAAACTAAAGATTTTTATTCTTCTATTTCATTTAACAAACATGCCTTTTTTACTCAACTCAGCAATAGTTTCTTTAATGATAAATTGGCGTTGTCTATAGGATTACGCACAGATTTTAATGATTATGCTTCCAGTATGAACAATCCTTTAAAACAATTTTCGCCCCGATTTTCAGCTTCATATGCCATAACTGATAAACTTTCGGTTAATTTTAACACCGGAATTTATTATCAATTACCGCCCTATACAGTCTTGGGTTATAGAAACAACAATCTTGAGTTGGTAAATAAACAAAACGGCGTAACTTATATACAATCCAATCATATTGTTAGTGGTTTTGAATTCAACCCAACTTTTAATGCCAAAATTAGTATTGAAGGGTTTTATAAAAAATACAAAAACTATCCTTTTTTAGTTAATGACCGTATTTCTCTAGCCAACTTAGGAGGTGATTTTGGAGTAATAGGAAATGAAGAAGTTACATCAAATTCCAACGGTAGAAGTTATGGCATCGAGTTTTTGGCTCAACAAAAATTGAGCACTTCTATTTTTGGTATTCTTTCATATACATATGTTAGAAGCGAATTTACCAACAAAGACAATAAGTATATAGCATCATCCTGGGATAACAAACATCTTTTAAACATTACGTTGGGCAAAAAACTAAATCGCAATTGGGAAATTGGAGCAAAATTTAGGTTATTAGGAGGCGCTCCTTATACGCCTTATAACTATGAAATTTCTGCATTAAAAGCTGTATGGGATGTCACACAACAAGGTGTTTTTGATTGGAATAAATTAAACGAAAAACGAAACCCAACTGCACATACACTAGACCTTCGAGTTGATAAAAAATGGTATTATAAAACATGGTCATTAAATGTTTATCTCGATGTACAAAATGTGTATAATTTTAAGGCTACAACACAATCATATTTGGATGTTGTTAAAGATACTGATGGTAATTTAGTTACAGACACCTCTAAACCTAACTCCTATAAGTTGTATGAAATTGACAACACAACTGGTACTATTTTACCATCTATTGGTATAATGGTAGGATTCTAAAATGAAAAAATTATGTGTTTTTATACCCAACAAACCAAATCAGCAATTCAAGTTGAAAATCGATTTAATGCAACGATTCAAGATAAGGCTGCTTTTGAAAGTCAACAACGGATCAACGGATTTACTTTTCCTAAAACACCAGTCATTACAAACAAAAAACCTACTATTATTCAACATTTTAACTGGGGATTAATTCCTTTTTGGGCACAAGATGATTCTATAAAAAAATACACGCTTAATGCTAAAATTGAAACCTTGCATCAAAAACCATCCTTTAAAAATATATATAATAATAGATGTTTGATTCCTGCTGATGGATTTTTTGAATGGCAATGGCTCGATATAAAAGGCAAAAAAAAACAAGCATTTTTAATAACACTCCCCAATTACGAATTGTTTTCTTTTGCAGGAATTTGGTCTGAGTGGCTTGATAAAAACACTGGAGAATTAATTAATACCTACAGCATCATTACCACTGAAGCTAATGAATTTATGGCAGAAATTCACAATTCAAAAAAGAGAATGCCAGTAATTCTGAATGAAAAAAATGAATTGAACTGGCTTCATGCCGATCCAATTGAAAATTTTAAAACAGTTGATATTGAATTAACTGCACAAATTATTTAAATCTTTTTATGATAATCTTAATTATTTATCTATGAAATATGAAGCCAACTCACCCGAAGAATACATCAATCAAATAGCGCAAGATCGCCAAGTAGCAATGCAAAAATTAAGAAACGTTATTTTGGATAATTTACCCAAAGGTTTTCAAGAAACAATGAATTATGGAATGATTGGATATGTAGTTCCACATTCTATATATCCACCAGGTTATCATTGCACACCGAACTTACCATTACCCTTTATAACTATTGCATCGCAAAAAAACTTTATTGCTTTATATCATATGGGAATATATGCTGATAAAAAAATTTATGATTGGTTTGTAGCTGAATTTCCAAAACACTCTAAATTAAAATTAGATATGGGTAAAAGCTGCATTCGATTTAAAAAACCCGATTAGATACCGTTTAAATTAATTGGTGAACTTGTTCAAAAAATTTCTCTAACCGAATGGATTAATTTGTATGAATCGATGATAAAAAAAAGCTCATCCAAATAGATGAGCTCAAAAGTAAAGTTAAGTTAGCTGTTTACTTTTATTTTTTTTCAATTAAGAATTTTAAGAAGAATTCGTGCGTACCGTTTGATACATTTGATATAGTGTTGTTTGATACTGTTTCATAAGCATATCCAAACTCCATCCATTGCAAAGCTCTAAATACAGCAATTCCACTATATGTACCACCAGTTCTGTACGCCCCACCAAATTCGACTTTCTTTAAATAGTCAACTGTAAGCGTAAAATCGGTTGAAACAGGAGCTCCAATTACCTTGCGTACCATAAATGATGGCTTTAAGGTAGCTTTATCACTTAAACTCACATCATAACCTCCACTCAGATAGGTATGTACTTTATCTGTTGATTTGGTTACCATTCCTTCCTTATTTTTCAAACGTTCGGTATTTAACAAACGAGGAGCTGACAAAGACACAAAATATTTTTCTCCTTTTAAGTACGCACCGGCTCCCATATTTGGATTGAACTGCTTACTATCAATTAGATTCGGATCAAAATCATAACTATACGTTTCTAAACTGGTAACATCAACATTTAAAAAAGTTCCACCAGCTTTTAATCCTAAATACAAATCCAAGTTTTCCTGTAGTTTTAATTTGTAGGAGTAATCTACATAAATTGCTGTTTGTTTTTCAACAAATATTTTATCACTCATAAGCGATATTCCTATTCCAGAATTATTACTAAATGGAGTACTTGCAATTAATAGTTGTGTTTCAGGTGCATTTTGAACACCCTGCCATTGACTTCGTGATGCCATCACCAACGAAGTTGTATTTCCGGCCCCTGCATAGGCCGGATTTACAATGTTCATTTGGTCTTTGTATAAGGTATTGTTACCTTCTTGTTGACCGTATACAGTACTTACCAACATCAGCAATGTTATAGCAAGTATATATTGATTTATTTTCATTTTTAAATTCACTTTTAATTTATTGTTAGACTATTTTGTAATGAATATCCAACCATCTTTATGAAGCGTAACTCCATCTAAATAGATTTGATAATAGTAAGAACCATCCGGCAACTGTTTATTTCCTTTTCCGGTTCCACCCCATGTATTCATGTAGGCTTTGGCACTAAACACTTCATCTCCCCAACGGTTAAATACTTTTACCACATTATTTGGATGTCTTTCAATATTATTGATTTTCCATTTATCATTTATTCCATCTCCATTAGGAGTGAACGCTTCAGAAACATTAATTTCGATTAAATCACAAACATCACCTATTCCGTCGTTGTCTATATCCGCTTGATCCGGATTGTACACAAATGGACAGTTGTCAATAGTATCTGGCACACCGTCATCATCACAATCAGTTTTAATGGTAACAGTTACTGTTCTTTCATTTTTACATCCGGTTGCAGTTATTGTTTCAACTAGTGTATACGTAGTTGTAACTTTTGGAGATACTGTTACAGATGCAGCCGTTGACGTAAATCCTGCCGGTGATGATGTCCATTGATAAGTACTTCCACTCACAGCTGTTGCTCCTATTGTTGTTGAACCATCTTTACAAATTGCTTTGTTAGGTCCAGTTTCAGCATTTGGTAATGCATTCAGCACCAAAGTAACCGCTGTACGTGTAGCACTGATACACGTGGTTGTATTATTATAGGCTTCTGCATAATATGTTTTAGAACCTATTGAGCTCCAAGACGGAATTCCAACTCTATTACCACCCGTAGCAGCATCATACCAATGAACAGTATTTCCTGCTGTTACAGTTGCAGTTGCTGTAATGGTGTGATTTGGTGTTGATGCACACTGAGTGATATTTCCACCCGAAACAGGAGCTGAAGGTGTTTGATCTGTAACATTTACTGTTCTAGTAACAGGAACAGACATATTTCCTGCGGCATCCGTTACTGTATAAGTTAAGACATAAACACCCACTACTTGCGTATTCACTGTACCTGTAACAACAACTTTATTGGTTATCGTTCCATCAATATTATCTGTAGCCGTAAAGCCAAGCTCTGTATAGGTTTGGCATCCCCTAGCCAGTGTCATTATTGAATTACCCAGCAAGGTTACTACTGGCTTAACCAAATCTTGCTGTACAGTAACTGTCCAGTTTACAAAAGTTCCATCTTCTGATTCAACCGTATAAACCACAGGATTAGTAAAATTAACTACTGATTCTCCACTGTACTGTATACCAAGACCAATTCTGGCAATTGCACCGGTTGAAAGTGTAAATACCGGCATACGATTAGTCAAATCGGTTGTATTTGTTGTAAACACAGTTACAGTTTTCGCAGTAGAATTAATCGCAGTTGCACCTACTTGACCAATTACTGAAAACGTTTTAAAATCAGCTTCTGCATTACGAGCATCCACAAAAACCATGTAATTTGTGGCAAGTAATTTGTTTTCAGAAACTACTTTTACCGCCAATGGATTTGTGTAATCTGATGCCGTTGCTTGTGGATTTGATTGTATTACCCCGTTGATTGTTAAATCTGCACCAAAAGATACCGTATAACTTGCTTTTAAGGCTTTTACATTTGTTCCAAAAGGCACTTTCCCAACAGCATTATTTCCATTTACAGTTAAATTAACATCATTGGCAAGTAATGGATTATCTGCTTTCTTAAAGGTATATCCTAATAATTTACTTTCCGAATTTAAACCAGTAACTACTTTAAGGGTATAGGTTTCTGCTAAACCTGTATTAAATCCTATGCCTTCAACTACGATAGTTTTTGGTATAGTTAAGTCGTTAGCTGTAACACCATTAACTTGTGTTACTCCGTCAATTTTTACTACTGAATTCATGCCGAGAGTATAGGTTGCCACCGCTTGTGTTATATCTGCTCCAGTACTTAATACCGTTGTGAAGGTTTTGGTAGAAGCATCGTAAGATGTTGCCAATTCATTCGCAAATTTTAAATTTTGTAATAATTTTGGAGTTTGCCAGAATTTACCATTACTTGTTCCTGAAGTATCAGCATTTAAAACAATGCCGGTGTTATCATTAGTTGTATAATCCATAACCCAGGTTCCTTCACCTTCAATAAACTTATAGTAAGCCCATAGATTTGTTTCATTACCTACCAATTGAGAAGTCATGTTCGCCTGAATCTCAGCCTGAGTTCTTGCAACTGACCATACTCGCACCTCATCAATTTGCCCTTTGAAAGGACGGTTCATTGCCGGTG
>JAGXRT010000044.1 GCA_018335575.1 Bacteroidota bacterium
TACACGTGGCGACCAAACTTTTACTTTTACGGTAGTTTCGCTAGTAAACGTTAAAGCATCGTTAAATGTAATTTTAGAACCTGCCCAAACCTGACCACTTCCTTTAACTAATTTTCCAACAAAATCAGATGAATTACCGGTTTTAGAAGGATTGGCTACTACGGTCATATCACCTCCGTCAAAACTGCTAATTTCTTTAAAGTTCTCAAAGCTAGCTATTGAACTTGTTGGAATCATGGCAGTAGGACTTGGAGCTTTATAGAAATACAAGTTATCTATAAATACTGTGCCACCTGCCCATGGAGCACCAACAAATTTAAATTGGTGTAAATCTGCCATTGAAAGACCTTGACTGGTAAAATCCGACAAAGGAATATCAAAACTGTTCCATTGATCTTTCACCAATGTCTTGGTTACTTTTTTCTCACCGCTAGCAATACTAATCGGATAAATTTCTATGGAAGTTACATCAGCCGTCCAAACATCTATATGTAAATATTCCATACTTGATGCATCAACAGTAGAACCAAACTGAATTCCCTGATAACTTAATTTGATGTATTGCAGCATTTTATCACCACTTAAATCAAATTCAGCATAACTGCTACCTTGCCCTGATTGTCCCCAATCTGGATTGTAATTAGTACCGGCAACATTGGTATATTTTCCTCCATAGATTGAAATCACATCACTTGGTAAGCGTGAAGGTGGTGTTGCAGCCGATGCAATTGGCTGTAAAATAGCTGTCACATCAAATTCTTTGGTAAAAGTAGTTGTTTGTATTGCTCCACCTTTGGCTACAACCCGAATAGTGTATTTACCCGCTTCTTTGTACACATAAGAGGCTGTACCTCCAATATTTGCAGAAACCGGAGTTGTATTACCAGCTTCGCCAAAAAACACTTCGAAAAATGTAGCAAACTCTGCATTGGCTGTTACATTAACTTTTTTAGAAACTGCTAAATCATTTTCTATTACAACCACTAAATTTCTTGGTGCAATGAATGAAACAACTAAGTCTTGCGTTACTTCAGTTTTTAATCCTGTAACTCCTGTTCCTACAATTTTAACTTTGTAGTTTCCTTCTTTATACACGTGTTGCACACTTTCACCTTGATTTACTTTCACAGGATTTACAGTACCATCTCCAAAATAAATTTCGTAGAACGATGCTCCTTCTGAATTAGGAGTCATGGTTACTAAACCTGTATTATCCTGAGTAATGTGGTAAAGAGCTGTTACTTTTTCAGGAGCTTTTGCAGATGAGACAAAGTCAAAATTATCTTCAATATCAGAACAACTCCAAATAACAACAATTGCAATTACAATACTTAAAATATATTTTAATGCTTTCATAATTTTTATTTTTAAATTTTAGTACCCAGGATTTTGAGTTAATTTTGATATATCAATTTCCTGTTGAGGAATAGGAAACACTTCATGTTTTCCTGTAACAAATCCTTGAATTTTGCTCGCTGCCTGACCTGTTCTAACTAAGTCAAAGAATCGGTGACCTTCCATTGCTAATTCAAAATTTCTTTCTGCCCAAATCGCATTTTTCAATGCATCTCCAGTTGCTGTTATATCGTATGCAGTACTTCCGTTAAATGCTCTTCTTCTCACTCTGTTTAAATAATCTTGAGCCTTAGCATCATTAGGTGATGTTTTACGGTTATTTGCTTCTGCTGCCATTAATAACACATCAGCATAACGAATAGCTCTGTAATTTGTTAGATAATTTAACTCGGTTTGAGCTCCACTTTCTCCAGCTCTAGGAATGTATTTATGGTTAAAATAACCGGTATGCTTATAACCTTGGGCATATTCTGCTCCTGTTGCTGTTGCAAAAGCTACGATATCTAAAATTGAAGCATCTCTACGTGAATCATTTGCATTGTATGAATCAAATAATGCTTTTGTAGGAACATTAAAACTCCATCCAGATGCGTAATTTGGTCCAGAAAATGCTCTAGGTCCGTTGTGAATTATACCAAAATTTCCTTCAGTTCCTTGAGGTGTAAAGCCCCAATCCCACCAATTAGAAGTATTAGTGTGTTGTACTTCAAATACAGATTCAGGTCCATTTTCTCCAGCTCTTAAAAACTGACTTCCATAATTTGGCACTAAACTATAAACACCAATTACATTTTCTAAAACTGTTGCAGCCTCTGTAAATTTATTTTGATATAAATAAACTTTACCTAATAAAGCTTGCGCAGCAAATTTAGTAGCCCTTCCTTTTTGAGTTGCACTACTAGGCAATGAGGCTATTGCAGCTAATAAATCTTTCTCTATTTGTTCATAGACTTTAGCCTTAGGAGCTCTTTCCAATGTTCCAGAATCTGAAGCTGTTAAGCGTCTTTCAGTTACTAATGGAACATCACCAAAGAATTTTACTAATTCAAAATAGTAATACGCTCTTAAGAAATAAACTTCACCGTAAAGAGCGGCCTTCTTAGGGAAATCTAATTTTGCTTTATTTTGCTCTAAATAGTTTGCACGATTTATTCCTTCGTATAACCATCTCCAAATTGATGTTAAATTATCATTATTTGAATTGTGGGTCATATTATCGATTTGTTGTAAACCAATTACGTCGGTTGCACTTTCTCCTCCACTTAATGTATTGTCAGATGCAATATCTCCGATAAGAATATTTAAGTACATCCATTGCAATGGGTCATAAGTACCAACAACTGCAGCTTCGTAATCATTTACTGAGTTAAAATAAACATCAGCAGTGATTTGGTAATCGTCTTTTGGGTCGTAATCTACATAATCTGTACAAGCCGACACCAAGAAAATTGTTGCGATTAAAATTGTTATATGCTTATATAATTTCATGGTATATAATTTTAAAATTTAACATTTACCCCTAAAGACCAAGTTCTTGGTTGAGGGTAAGAACCTCTATCAATTCCTGTATCCAATACACCTGATGAAATTTCAGGGTCGAAACCAGTATAATCAGTGAATGTATATGCGTTTTTAACCTGTGCATATAATCGAATTTTTGCAAATCCTGCTGATTTAAATGTACCTTCAGGTAAGGTGTAACCTAATTGAATGTTTTTGATTTTAGCAAATGATCCATCTTCAACATAACGGTCTGATGCTCTTCTGTTATTGTTAGTATCTACAAAAGCTACTCTTGGCTCAGTGTTACTTGTACCTTCTCCTCTCCAACGATTTAAAGTTCCTGCAAACTTATTTGTAAAGTTTAAATTTCTATCGTAAGCTCTGTAAATATCTCCACCTACAGAAGCATAGGTAAATACGTTAAAGTCAAAGTTTTTGTAATCAAATGACAAGTTCCAACCTAAGGTAAAATCTGGGAATGGATCTCCTATTTTAGTTCTGTCTAAGTCATTAACTACACCATCTTGATTAAAATCAACATAACGGATATCTCCTGGTTGAGCACCATTTTGAGTGGCATGAGCTGCTACTTCTGCTGCATTTTGGAATATGCCATCAGTTTTATATCCGAAGAAATATCCAGGTGAGAATCCTTCTTCAAAACGTGTTAAGTTTGTATAAGGTATTCCGTAACCAGCACCCCAAATAAATTTATCACCATTGTTAATTTCTTCTACATTGTTTTTAGAAGTTGTGAAGCTGATGTTAGTATTTACTTTAAAATCATCAAAATAAACATCGTTGTAACCTACTGATAAATCGATACCAGAACTTTTAGTTTTTCCAATATTTGCTGCTGGATATTCAGGCGTACCAAGATATAGCGATAATGTTGGGCTAAATAATAAATCATCAACTGTTTTAACAAAGTAATCGGCATTTAATGATAATCTGTTTCCAAACAATTTAATATCAATACCTGCATTGTATTGAATTTGATTTTCCCAAGTAACATCGTCGTTAGGAATTGATAACAAAGTTGATCCACTTACGATATTTCCATCAAACGTATATTTAGGGAAGGTAGAAATTCTAGCAAACTGTGGACTAATATTATCATTACCAACAGAACCGTAACTTCCTCTAAATTTTAAATAATCAATAAAGCTTGAACTGAAGAAATCTTCTCTAGAAATTACCCATCCAATTGAAGCTGATGGGAAGAATGCAAATTTATTGTTTTTACCAAAGCTTGTAGAACCATCCATACGTGCAGTAAATGACAATAAATACTTATCTTGATAATCATAATTTATTCTTGAGAAATAAGAAACGTTTCTGCTTTCATATTGCCATGAACCTGAAGTTTGAGATTTGGCATCGCCTGTTGCTGCACTCACATCTGCATATGTCCATGAATTAAATGGCACATCTTCTGCATTTGCTGTTACATTGCTACCTGAATTTTTTCCAATAGAAAATCCTAATACAGTTTCAAAAGCATGATCATTAGCTATTTTAAAGTTATAATTTCCGAATAATTCGTAGGTGTAACTGAAATAGTTTGTCATGGATTCTGATACTCTGCTATGGGTAGATGTTACATCTCCAGTTACAGGGTCAATAGTAACTATAGGGGATAAATCTGGATGTGCAGTAGTTTGATTGTGACCAACTCCATAATATACTAATGGCGAAAAGTTTTTTGCAAACACATCAACATACGTATAACCAAATCTTGAAGTTACTTTTAAATTTGACAAAATATCATATTGTAATTCTATTTTACCAAACAATTTATTGGTATTACCTTTATTATAAGTATCTGCAATTTGAGCTAAAGGATTCTTAATTTCTTGCGTAATGGTATTACTAATTCCGAAATTTCCGTTTGCATCATATGGGGATACGGTAGGATCAAAATTTAATGCGTTTGACAATACACTACCGATATTGTTTTCAGAAAGCCCTTTTCCTTTAATATTAGCATAACTTGTATTTAAAATAAATAACAATTTATCGTTAATATTAGTATTATAATTTGCAGTTAAGTTTGCACGATTAAAGAATGATTTATCTCCACCGCCAACAACTCCATCTTGAGCTAAATAACCCGCTGATAAGAAATACGATGAAGTCTCACTTCCACCGCTTGCCGTAAAGTTATTAATTGATATTGGAGCGTCTACCAAAACCTCTTTTTGCCAGTTTGTTCCTAATCCTAAACCAGTTAAGTTAGGGAAAATTAAACTACCACCAGATGCAACACTTGCTTCATTTAAGATAGCAGCGTATTCACTGGCATTTAACACGTTTATTGTTTTTGCAACTTCTTGAAAACCATAAGAGGCATCAAAACCATAAGTAGTTTTGGTATTTTTCTTTCCAGATTTAGTTTTTACTACAATAACTCCATTACCTCCACTAACGCCATAAATTGCTGTTAATGCAGCATCTTTTAGTACGTTCATTGATTCAATATCACTTGGATTTAATGAATTTAAATCTTCTAAAGTTTGGGTAACGCCATCAATCACTACTAATGGGTTCGTACCTGTATAAGAAGGAATACCTCGAATTAATACAGTAGGAGTAGCTCCGGGTGAACCACTAGAAATAACATTAACACCAGCTGCTTGTCCTTGTAAAGCTTCTTCTGCTCTTGTAGGCTTAAGATTTTCAATTTCCTTGTTGCCTACCATAGATACTGCTCCAGAAACCTTACTAACCTTTTGGGTTCCATACCCAACAATTACAACTTCTTCTAACGCTTGCGCATCTTCTTGAAGTTGTATCTTTAATACATTAGCATTGGTAACTTTTACCTCTCTGGAGGTATATCCAACATAAGAAAATTGTAAAATAGATCCTGTAGGAACTTTTGAGAGTTCAAAGTTTCCATCAAAATCCGTAGTTGTACCTAGGTTTGTATTCTTTACTAAGATATTCACACCAGGTAGCGGACTACCAGAAGCATCTGTCACAGTCCCTTTTAAGTTGAGATTTTGTGAATATGTTAATAATGTTACAAAACCTAAAATAATTGTAAAGATAGTTGATCTCATATTTTAAATTTTTAGTGTATTCAAAAATACTGTTAAGGTATTTAAAAAGAGAAAAAATCACCTATACAAAAATCATACATCAATATTTTTTATGTATAGGAAGTTATAAACTGATAAAAAATGTGTATAGCCCTTTAAATTAAGGTAATTGAGCAATTATTAATTTTGATATTTGTTGCAATTGTAATTTAACGAAACCGTAATAGTTGAGGTAATGTTGAGGTGTTTTTTACACAAACTAAATCGTTTTAGATTTCTAAAATATAATTTACCAAACTTACTTCATGCGTTAAATCCATTTTTTTACGCAAACGATATCGTTTTATCTCTACACTTCTTGTAGATATGTTTAAAAGGTTTGCAATTTCTTTGGAAGATAAATTCAATCTCAGGTATGCACAAAGCCTTAAATCATTTGGAGTTAATGACGGATGAATTTTCTTTACTTTTTTCAAAAAGTTCTTATCAGCATTATTAAATGCTTCCTCAAAAAAGCTCCAATCATCTGAATCATTTAAATTCTTGTCTATTAACTTAAGTACTGGTTTGTAATTATTCTCTGACTTTGTTTTTTGCAACTCATTTTTGATATTTGTAAGCACTTCGTTCTTTTTAATGATACTCATAGTAGAAATAGCTAACTCTCTGTTTTTGCTTTCAATGTCAAATTTTAATTGATCGTTTTTTATTTGCATCATTTGCTGTTCCTTTTCCATAAAATCTAACTCAACTTCTTTTCTCTTTTTTTCCAATATTCTTAAGTGTTTTTGATTGTAATATTTTTTATACGATCTGTGTATAAAAAATGTTATGAATAGTATAATGATGAAATAAGATATCCAAGCAACAGTAGATAAAAACCATGGTTTATTTATTTTAAATTGATAATTTATCTCATTTAATGTGGGCTCGTTTCCAATTACAGCTTTTACCTTAAATGTATAATTACCATAAGGCAAATTATCCAGATTAACCTTATTAGTTTCGCCTAAATGTATCCAGTTTTGATGAAATCCTTCCAGGATGTATTGATAATCTACTGTTAAATGCTTCTCAAATTCTGCTACACTAAAGTCAAATTCAAATGAATTTTCTTTGTATTTAAAATCTCCTTTTTGGTAAAGATTTACAAATTCAGGTAAAGCGTCCATAGACTTTAAACTAACAGAATTTAAATGAATTTTAAATTGTTGCTGTTTAATTTTAGATAAATCTAAACTTAAAAAACCATCAACTTTACCAATTAAATAATTATTGGGTCCCAAAACAGTAACGTTTTCATAACCAGTCATCGACTTTCTTAACGGTGTAGGTATGGGGATTTTACTTATTAAAGGAACATCTGAAATTTGACCTTTTGAAACTAAATAAGAATTATTTTTTGTAAAAATCCATAAATCCTTATTTTCATCAACTATTAATTTACCCGATGTGTATATTTCATTTTTAAATATTTTACTTAAATTTTCATCTTTTATAAACTTTTTTTCTTTATGATTAAAGAAATATATACCGTCCTGATTGGCATAAAATATTTTATTTTTAAATTTAATAATACTAGAGTTCTTACCTTTTAATACTGAAGGGTTTAGTTCAATTTTCTTAATTTCTTTGAAATCTTTATCAACAGTAAGTTTATATACACCTTTATATTCGTGATTGATCCACAAATTATTATCAACATCTAATTCTAAAAATCTAGAAGAAATATCAAATCCTTTTAGTTTATTTCTAAATTGCCATTCTCCATTATTTTTGTGTAATATGCTTATCCCATCATAATTTCCCTGTATAACTAAATCTGGTTTATAAGGTACTTCCCTAAAAATCCATGTTCCTGGGAGTTTTGAAATTAATTTTGCCTGATTGTTTTTGATTAAAAAAGTACCTGAGTCATGTCCACAAAAAATAGTATTATCTATTGTTGTAATATTCCAAACCTGTCCTTTTGTACCGTTAATAAATTTAAACGGTTCATTAGATTTTAACTCTCTGTAATACAAACCTTGATTCGTACCAATATATAATGTCTGATTAAATACCTTTGAGGTATACACTGTTCCTACATTACCTTTATCATCATTATAAATTTTAATAGGCGAATTAATATTTAAGCAATTAATACCATTATGCAGCCCAGCCCAAATATTTTTGTTTGAGTCTTCAAACAGGCTTAAAACAGTGTTATTACTTAAGCCGTTTAATTGATTAAACTGATTAATTATTTTTCCTTCATGATTTAAATGGATTAAACCCTTTGAAATAGTTCCTAACATTAAGGATTTATCTTCTAATTGAATACAACTATATATCTTTGTTTCTGAAATAACATCATCCGATGCAATATTCCAAGTTTTTAACTTCTTTGCTTTGTATGTATACAACCCATTAGACTGAGAAACAATTAGTAAACCATCAGTTCTTTTAAAAATATTTGTAATCCAATCATTCTTAAACAAATTAGATTTGATTAAAAGAACTGGTTTACCTTCCTTAATTTCATAAATTCCTTCATTTAATACATGTAAATATATTGTTTTATTAACCTCAAATACTTTTGTAAGAACATTGTTAAAATGAATTATCTTGTATAAATTAAGCTTTGTATTATAAAAGTAAATATTGTTTAGTGATTGAAATATTACCCATTCATCGTAATTAATAATTTTCCAAAACTGTTCATCATTTTGGATTTTTTCATTAAGGTGTTTACTAAGAGAGGTGTAGACTAAAAATCCATTTTTATTTCGCTCCCAAAAGCCAAACTCCATATAACAACCTGTGTAAATCTTATCACCAATAACTTTAACAGAACGCATAATGGTATTGTTAGGAGAAGAATATAATTTCCAGTTAGCACCGTTAAACTCTAACAACCCGTCATTATTAGCGATGTATATATAATTGTTTTCAGCCTGTGAAATCATCCAATTTTGATTCCCTCCATTATAAACTTCAAAAGGATATTTTTCAATAGGCGGTAATTCTTGGGCATATACTTTTCCAATGATGGAAATTATTAATATAAAAATTGAAACAATAGATTTTTTAGTCATTCTGCTTTAAAATTTTGATACTTTATCTACTATACAGCGTGTATAAAAGAGCATTAATTTTGAAATTACTAAAAGTATAAAAAAAACCGCAATTTAATATTGCGGTTTTTTTTATTATTTTTTATTCCACAGGGCCCTTATGTTTTGCAAATCTTTACCCTTAGTTTCTGGTACAAATTTAATTACAAAAATCAGCATAATTATACAACTAATACCGTAAATCCAATATGGAAAAGTTCCATTGCTAATTTGGTAATACCAACTTTCTTCATCCATTAATATTGGAAATGTTTGAGAAACCAGATAATTTAAAAACCACTGTGCTGCTACAGCAATAGACATGGCAGTGTCACGCGCATTATCTGGAAAAATCTCCGACAATAAAACCCAAACTACAGGGCCCCAAGACATTGCAAATGCTGCTACAAACGAAAGCAAAGCAACAACGGATACTATTCCATATGTACCAGTATAAATAGAATAGGTAAGTAATCCTAAGCTCAAAGCCATTACAAAAGCCCCAATAATAAGCAAAGGTTTTCTTCCCCAGCTATCTACATATTTAATAGCTATAAACGTAAATAAGAAATTTATTGCTGCTAACATTATGTTTTGAAATAGGGCATCTTCGGCTACATTTCCCATCGAAGCAAATATTTTTGAACCATAATATAAAATGGCATTTATACCTGTTAATTGTTGAAAAATTGATAGCATTATACCTATAAAAACAGCCATTCCCAGACCTTTTAAAGCAGATAAATTGTGTTTTTTTTCAGCGATAAGTGATTGAGAAATTGATTGCACTTCGGATTTGGCAATTTCATGATTTTCTCTTAGTCTATATAACGCTTGTAAAGCCTTCTCTTCCTTGCCTTTTAAAACCAGCCAACGTGGCGATTCGGGAACCCAAAACAACAATAAAAAGAATAATCCGGCAGGAATTAACTCCATGGCAAACATCAATCGCCATCCTATTTCAACATTCCATTCAAAACTTTTGCCCTGTCCTACCCAGTAATTAACTAAGAATACTACTAAAAAACCCGTAACAATAGCCATTTGATTTAAAGAAACCATGGCACCTCTTTTATTGCTGGGTGAAATTTCTGAAATATACATAGGTGATAACATTGAAGCAATTCCAATTCCTACTCCACCAATTATTCTAAACGATGCTAAAGATGTTAAATCCCATGCATAAGCACTTCCTAAAGCAGAGACCACAAATAAAAATGCTGCGATTATCAATGAGCGTTTTCTACCTAACTCGCGCGATAATAAACCGGCAACCGTTGCTCCTGCCAAACAACCTAACAAAGCTGAACCTACCGCCCATCCAACCTGAGCTTCAGATAACACAAGGGCATCTTTAAAAAATACTAAAGCACCATTTATAACGCCTGTATCGTACCCAAAAAGTAATCCTCCTAGTGTAACTACCAAAATTGGTTTCAATATTTTAATATCCATTAAATTAATTTTGATTAATAAACACTAAAGATATTGTTTATAATAAAAAACTATAGCTATTACTAAACCAAATTTTTATAATGTATAGTTTTTATATAGGTAAAATTAATTTCTAATTAATGAGAAATGTCCTTTAACTAAGGGTAAATCATTTGATAAAAAAATTGAATACCAATAATCTGAAGAAGGCAATTGTTTACCATTAATTGTTCCATTCCAAGGTTTTACAGAATTTGTCTGCAGGTATACAATCTTTCCAAATCTGTCATAAATTTTAATTGAAGCATTTGGATAGTACGAAATGCCTTCAATTAGAAATTCATCGTTGTTACCATCAAAATTTGGGGTTATAAATCGAGGTATTAACAAAATAAAAATTTCTTTTTCATCAGTACCACAGCCATTCAATTCTGACACACTAAATTTTCGAAATCCTCCAGTTAAATTGACAAAATTTGGTGTTAATTGGTAAGCAAGGTTATCTACACTAAATTCATAGTCACCAACCGCTTCGGTAATTATTTCAGCCGTATTGTAATCTACTAAAACCTCTTTAATTTTAGGTTTATAAATTTGTTCAACTATAAAGTTTTTAACCGATTCACAATTAGTAGTTAAATCAATTAAGGTAACAGTATACGTTCCTGGTTTATCAACAGTAATTGTAGCTGTAGTTTCGGAGGATGTCCATTTATAAGAAATATTTGGAAAAGTTGCATCAAGCAAAACACTAGTTCCTTCGCAAAAAGACACCATTTCATCAAACACTAATGGAGGTTCGTTAATAGTAGCCAAAACGGGAATTCTGATTCCATTAGAACATCCATTATTAAATGCTTCAACATAATAGGTTGTAGAAGCTGCTAAAGGTGGTGTTATAAAATTAGTACCTGTAAAAATACTTAAAGTTGAAGTTGGTGAAGTGTACCAATTAATTGTTCCTAAAGTCGACATTGCCGATAAATTAACAACTCCACTACCACATCTTGAATTGGCAGTAACATTACTAATTGTTGGCAATTGATTTACCGTAGCAACAAGAGCTGTGCGGGATGCATTACATGTTTGATCAAAGGGCGAAATAAAATACGTTGTAGTTGCTGTAATAATTGGAGAATATGCAGAACCCGTTGCTATTGGAACACCTCCTGTTGGAACGGTATACCAAAATACATTTCCGCTTGTTGATGTAGCTTCTAAAGAAACCGAACCACTACCACATCTAGTTGCAGCTGTTGTGCTTAAAATTGTTGGAATAGCAATATTGGTGCTTGCCGATATTTTTAAAACAGGATCTCCTGGCATCCCACCGTATTCTACAATATATCCTTTTGGCTGATAATCACCACTGGAATCACCTGTAATTGTTAAATCATTCCATGAACCAGTTATTCCAACTCCACTTGCAGTAATATGGGCATAATCTTCATTGGCTCCTAAATATTGATTTGGTTCTCCTGTATTCCAAAAAGAATAGAAAAAAGGTGAAGTTGCATATCCTGAAGCAACACCTTGCCAAAACTGAATTCCCTTTTCAGGTCCTGTTACCCATTTCCATACGCCTTCAGTTTCTTCATCACTACCTCCAATCCAACCGGCACCATTGGATTGCTTACCTGCTAAAACTGCTTCATCCATTGAGGTTAATGTAGCT
The DNA here is from genome assembly GCA_018335575.1 of Bacteroidota bacterium. Classification (GTDB taxonomy): domain Bacteria; phylum Bacteroidota; class Bacteroidia; order Flavobacteriales; family Flavobacteriaceae; genus JAGXRT01. Next base: position 12,108 of record JAGXRT010000044.1, read on the forward strand.
AAATACCCCTGTAATCCATAATAATTTCTAGATTCTGCTGCAAGCTTAGCATTAGACCATGTAATTCCCAACGCAGATACAAATTCAAAATAATGTCCGTTGCTTGGTAAATAATTTGCAGCGCCTACAGTAATTGAAAAGCTTCTATTTCCCGAAGGAGTTGAGGAATTATTAAAATAAACAACATTTTTAATTGCATTTTCAAACTCAGTGTAGGTTGCATATCCACCATTAAGCCCTAATAAAGTTAATTTACCTGTAGCTATATCCCACGAATTTGAAATAGAAGGATGTGTTCCTTGCAGAATTAATCTGTCTGTTAAACTGTTATATCCTGATGAAATTTGAATATAAATAGCTGTTGTAGCAGTATCATCAATATCAACTATAGATACGTTATCAACAATATTTTGATATGTTAATGGACAGTATTCAAAGTTTCCACTTGCAACAATTTCTGGAGGAGAATTTAAAGCTTGAGAATAAACTCTTAAACCGACAGTTATAAATAAAATTGGTATTAATTTTAATAGTTGCTTCACTATACAAAAATAATAAGTCTAATTTTAATGTATTAAGTTATTAGCGTTTTTTTAATTTAAACAACCTATACAATTACTATACATAAAAAACCCTTTGAATAAAACATTCAAAGGGTTTTTATACGTTACACATTAAAAAAAAGTTTTGAAAACTGTAATTCTAATTTAACTGATTTTTATAAATTATTTAGCTGTAGTAACAATCTTAACGTCGAGTGTAAAAATATCATCGATAGCTTTGTCTCCCAAACTATCAAAAAATGAAGTTGAACCATATCTCACATCAAATTTAGAACGATCAATGGCAACAGTTGCTGTAAAAGTATTTCCTTTTCTAAGCAATTCAAAATTTATAGGTTTTGTTTTTCCTTTAATAGTTAACAACCCTGAAATTGACGCTTTGTTATTTAAAAACTTTGTTGCATTGGTAATTTTTAAAACGGCAGTTGGAAATTTTTCAACTCCAAAAAAATCATCCGATTTTAAATGTCCTACAAGTTTTGCATTATATCCCGCATCTTCAATATCAGTACAACTAATGGTATTCATATCTACTACAAAATTGCCTGATACTACTTTATCTTTTTTAAGTACTAGCGTACCATTTTTAAAATTGATAGAGCCCTGGTGTTGTCCGCCAATTTTTTTTCCTGTCCAATTAATCGTAGAATTCTGGGTATCTACAGTTAAATTCTGAGCAGTAACATTAAAGCTCATCATGGTTAAAATTGCTGCGATAGCATAATTAATAATTTTCATAAGTATTGAATTTAAGTTTGTACAAAGTTGCAAACAAACTTATACCTGTGCATTCATCTAGATTAATAAATTCAAGAGCTATATTTTTTTACAATTTTTGCCCTGATAGTGCTCAATGCTTGTGGTGTAATTCCTAAATAAGATGCAATCATACGTTGTGGTACCCTGTTAGGAATATCAGGATACATTTCTAAAAAAAAGTTATATCGGTTTTGGGCTGATGCACTCATGAGCATGATTACTCTTTTTTGTAACACTGCAATTCTGCGTGTTAATAACCTATTGTAATCTAATAATTGCTCATTGGATAAATTTAAATTGACAACACTTTTTCTGTCAAAAATTAAAATTTCTGAATTTTCTATACAATCAATAAATAGTTCTGTTGGCCTGTTAAATTCTTGCGATTCCAAATCTGCTATAATCCAACCTTCAGAAGCAAACATAAAAACGTGTTCTTTTCCCTTATCGTCTATGGTATAACTTCTCAACAATCCCTTTTTAACATAATAAGCTAAAGAGGTTATTTCTCCCGCACGTTGAATTATAGTTCCTTTTTTAAAAGAAGTTGGTTTAGCGTTTGAATCAAAGTTAAGTATGTCTTTAAGATTATCCATTTACTTTTTGATTAGTTGTTTTTAGCGGTTGATCTTGAAGATATTGTAAATTATTTTTTAGCGCAATTTTTGCCTTTGTTAACTCTGCTCCCATATATGCAGCATGACTCATTTGTGAAATTAAGTTATTTTCTAGAATTGTTCGAAGCAAAGCATCAGCAGAATGGCTTTTAATTATAAATCCGGGTTCATTATTACTATAATAGTGTTTAACTTTAATTTCATTTCGATTATGATTAATTTCTATAACAAAAAAACCTTTTTCATCATATGCTAAGGGTATCTTTTTTCCAATTGGTTTCAATACTTTAAATACAACTTCATCAGCAATTGCAATTTTGCTAGCTATATCATTTAAATAAGGATTGTAGGGACTCTTTTTTTTCAATATCTGAATATTTTTATATACTAAATCGGTATTAAGCTCTTCTCTATAATCAATGAGAACTATTTGATTTAAAAAATGTTGAATCTTCTCGATAGTTAAATTAAACAGTACAGGATAATGACCTTTTGCATTTAGAATTCTTTTATCTGGTGAAATTCCATAGTCAAACAAACTACGCAGTGCTTGACCAGCTAAAAATATTGGCGAATCTTTACCACAAAGTACCAAATACCTTATGTTTGGATTGGAAATTGTATTTAAGATAATACTTTCAATACCTAGGTTTGGCGTATACAAACTACCTGTTATTGCAACTTCATCCCAATTAATAATGGTGTCTCTTAAACCTTCTGATGTAAGTGTACATACCGCTATTTGACTCTTTTGATTTACAACCTGGTAATTTCCATTTACAACAGGCCATTTTAATTTGTTATTTGCTGATATCTTACTTAACAACTGTTTCAGCTTTAACATTCTACTATATATTTTTACCCCTAATAAATTTTCAGAATTCACATCCAGGGGTATAATTTTAGCCAATAAATGCATTATTTTTTTTAGCATACAATGAAATTCTTCTTTTTAATAAAAGCGCTAATACAATTTTATCAAATTAATTTAACAGCATAGCAAATTAATAATCTTAAGCTACATTTTAGCATTTGTATACAATTTATTTATTTGCAATATTAATTAGTATACGTTTAAGTGAATTATAAGTAATTTATAACTATTCTCTTAAATCAATTAAATACTGAATGTTGTTAAAGTAACATGGACTCTTTCTTAACATGTATTTTAAATGTACAAATGTAATTTATTATTTTTTTGTAATAATTCTTTAACTGGAAACTCAAGTGACTTATCGATGTTTGAAATTAGATGTACATTTTTTTGAACTTGCATAAATCGCTTTATTGTATTGTCAGACAGTAGAACTAACCAACGGAAGTTTATAATAAACTGTATTGCCTTAATAGTTTTTTGCTCGTTCATAGGGTAATGGCCATTTTACTTCAATTCCTAAGGTATGTGCTGCTCTCAGTGGAAAATACGGATCTCTAAGTAATTCACGCCCTATAAATACAACATCGGCTTTATTTTCTACAATAATACTATTGGCTTGTTCTGCCGTTGTAACCAAACCAACTGCGCCGGTATAGATTTTTGTAGCTATCTTTATTTGTTCGGCAAGCTCAACCTGAAAAAGAGGTTTAACCGGTATTACTGCGTCAGCTACATTGCCTCCGCTTGAACAATCAATCAAATCTATTGATTTGTTTTTTAGTATAGATGCTAATTGAATAGAATCACTTATAGACCAGGCCCCTTCTTGCCATTCTGTTGCTGATATCCTAACAAATAGAGGATTTTCTTCAGTCCATACTTCTCTAATCTCGGCAATGATTTCCAACAAAAAACGAATTCGATTTTGAAATGAACCTCCATATTCATCTGTTCTTTTATTACTTACAGGGGATAAAAATTCATTTATCAAGTATCCATGGGCTGCGTGAATTTCAATAATTTTAAAATCAGCTTTTTTGGCACGTAAAGCTGCTTCTTTAAAATATTGGATGCATTGTTTAATTTCATCGATTGTCATTTCTTTTGGAACAGCATCACCTTTTTTAAATGCTATAGGACTTGGAGCTATACTTTGCCAACCCCCTTCTTCCAATGTTAATTTACGCCCGCCCTCCCAAGGTCTGGAATGTCCCGCTTTTCGTCCTGCATGTGCTAGCTGGATGCCCGGTAGAGATCCATGTTGTTCAATAAAATGATTAATACGTTTTAGAAAGGAGATATGTTCATCTTTCCACAAGCCCAA
>JAGXRT010000045.1 GCA_018335575.1 Bacteroidota bacterium
TATCCATGGCAATTAACATGCTTAATAAAGCAACAATTGTTTTGCCAGAACCAACATCGCCTTGCAACAAACGGTTCATTTGTGCGTTGGAACCCATGTCTTTTCGAATTTCTTTAATTACCCTTTTTTGCGCTTCTGTTAAATCAAATTGCAAAAAATTATGGTAAAAATTATTGAAATTAGGACCTACCACATCAAATTTAAAGCCTTTTATTTTTGATTTTCTAAGGATATTTTTTCGTATCAACTGTAATTGTATGAAAAATAGTTCCTCAAATTTTAATCGAAATAAAGCTTTGGTTAACAATGCTTGATGCTGCGGAAAATGTATATTTCTGTATGCTTCATTGCGATTTAAAAGCTTATACTGATTTAATATGTTGTTTGAAAGTGTTTCGGGAAGTTGTGCATTAAGTTCCAATAATAGCTGCTCTATTATAGAGATCATCGACCTATTTGAAAACCCTTTTTTGGTAAGTTTTTCGGTAGATGGATACACTGGCTGCATAGCAGTATGTAAGCTTTTGTTAAAATCTTCCAATAAATCCATTTCGGGATGCGGCATGGAAAAAACACCATTAAACAAATTAACCCTTCCAAAAATTACGTAAGGGGTGTTAATTTTTATGTTAGACTTAATCCACTTTGCACCTTTAAACCATACTAATTCCATAGTATTCGTACCATCACTAAAAGTAGCCACTAACCTACTGCCTATTTTTTGTTCAACTGTTTTTAAATGTACAATTTTGCCAATAAGCTGCACTTCAGAACTGTTGGCTTCCAACTCATTAATTTTGTAAAATTGCGTTCGGTCTATATACCTGTTTGGAAAAAAGTTTAGTAAATCTTGTAAGGTATAAATAGCTAACTCCGTATTTAATAATTCGGCACGTGCAGGTCCAACACCTTTTAAATAAGCAATTGAAGTATGTAAATTAGGTATTTGCATTCAATTTTTAATAGCTACGAAGATAAGAAATGCCGTAAATCTTTTATATCTTTGCCCCTCAAAATAATACAATGCGTTTACATAGAAATTTAGTCTTTACCGTAATCGACTCTTTAAATGAAATTTTTAATGAAAATCAATACGCCGATAAGGTGGTTGAAAAAGCCTTAAAACGTGATAAACGCTGGGGTGTACGGGATCGCAAATTTGTTGCAGAAACGATTTATGACATTGTTCGCTGGAAACGCTTGTACAATGAAATTGCAGGTACCAAAGAACATTTTACTCGCGAAAATCTCTGGAAAATATTTGAGGTATGGGCAGTTTTACATGAAATTCCGTTGCCAGATTGGAATCAAATTGGCAATGCTCCTACACGAAGAATCAGAGGAATGTATAACGAACTTCAAAAAGACCGTAGATTTAGAGAATCCATACCTGATTGGATGGATGAGCTGGGTGTTACTGAATTAGGTGAAGAAGTTTGGGAAACAGAACTTAAAATTTTAAACAAGAAAGCTGATGTAATTCTAAGGGTAAACACCTTAAAAACAAACAAAATAGAGTTAAAAAAAGTTCTGGAAACAGAAGACATTGAAACCGATTTTATAGAAGGATATCCACATGCTCTTAAGTTGGTAGAACGCAAAAATGTTTTTATTTCCCAAGCATTTAAGAATGGATTATTTGAAGTACAAGATGCCTCCTCACAACTAGTAGCAGAATTTCTGCAAGTTGAACCCGGTATGCGCGTTATTGATACCTGTGCGGGAGCTGGAGGAAAAACCTTACATATTGCGACTTTGATGAAAAACAGAGGGCAACTGATTGCGCTAGATTTATATGAAAGTAAATTAAATCAATTAAAAATACGCGCTCGAAGAAATGAAATCTTTAATATTGAAACGCGCGTAATCGATTCGAGTAAAGTAATTAAAAAACTAAAGGAAACAGCTGATAGGGTTTTAATTGATGCTCCATGCAGTGGATTGGGTGTTCTGAGAAGAAATCCGGATGCTAAATGGAAATTACAACCCGATTTTATTAAAAACATCACTAAAACACAATTTGAAATACTGGATCAATATGCTACTATGGTTAAAAAAGGTGGAAAATTAGTCTATGCAACCTGCTCAATTTTACCCTCTGAGAATCAGTTGCAAGTTCAACAATTTTTAAATAATCATAAAGATTTTACCTTTGTTAAAGAAAATATCGTATTGCCTTCAAAATCTGGATTTGACGGATTTTATATGGCTATGTTAGAACGAAATGTTTAATTATAATTTCCCTCAAAATTGAATAATATAAAATTACTCTTAAAAACTCTTTTGCTTTTTACCGTTGCTGTTAGTTTCGGCCAGCAATCGTATTACAATGATGTAAATATAGATTTAACGGGTATCAGTTTAAAAAATGCCTTGACTACTAAAATCACGAGTACACACACTAAAACACTAAGCTATGATGATGCACGTGAAGCATTGAAAATAGTCGATTTAGTACCCGGCCAAGGAGATTTTGTTTATCTTTTATACGGTTATACTAATAATACCTGTCCGTCTAGTACTGGGAACGATCATAGAACACGAAATAAAGCTAGTTTTGGTGGCGGAAACACCTGTGAATGGAATAGAGAACATACTTTTCCGCAATCATTAGGAACTCCTGAACTAGGACAATCCGGTCCAGGTGCAGATCCACATCATCTTAGAGCATGTGACGTAAACAGAAACAGTTTAAGAGGTAATTTAAAATTTATTGATGGAAGTGGTAATTCAAAATCTGTTGGTGGTGGCTGGTATCCAGGTGATGAATGGAAGGGTGATGTTGCGCGTATGATGATGTATATGTACGTGCGGTATGGAAATCAGTGTTTACCAAAAAATGTAGCGATAGGTAATCAAAATTCTGTTGATAACAACATGATTGATTTATTGTTAAAATGGAATGCAGAAGATCCAGTTTCTGAATATGAAGATTACAGAAACAACTACCTTGGAAATGCATCAAATACGTATGGACAAGGTAATAGAAATCCGTTTATTGATAATCCCTATTTGGCTACCCGTATTTGGGGAGGAATACAAGCAGTAGATCGATGGAATTATTATAGTATTGATACAGAAGCGCCTACTAATCCATCAAATTTAACAATAAGTAATATTAGCTTTAACAGTGTAACATTAAACTGGAATGCATCTACAGATAACATTGGTGTTACAGCTTATGAAATTTATAAAAACGATGTTTTATTAACTACAACTACCAACCTAACTTTTAATGTAACTGGACTATCTATGAACACCAGTTATACCTTTAAAGTAAGAGCTAAGGATGCCGCCAATAATTTTTCTGGATACAGTAATATTGTAAATGCAACAACACTAGCAGATACAACGCCACCTTCTGTACCTATTGGGTTATCGTTCTCTAATCTAACATCTACCAGTGTTATGTTAAGCTGGACAGCTTCTACCGATAATGTGGGTGTTTTTGCATATGATATCTATAAAGATGATTTGTTTTTAGTTACAACGTCCAACATAAATTATTCGGTAACAGGTTTAACTCCTGAAACTTCTTATGCTTTTAAAGTTAGTGCAAAAGATGCCTCAAACAATGTGTCTGATTTTAGCAATGTGTTAAATATAACAACTACGGCAAGTTCAGGTGGTGGAACAGTCAACGAATTATTTATTTCTGAATATGTTGAAGGAAGTGGAAACAATAAAGCAATTGAAATTGCTAATTATACAGGGTCTTCAATAAACCTTAGTAATTATTCTATTAAAAAACAAGCTAACGGAGCAGGTCCTTGGATAGATAAATTAACTCTTTCTGGAACTTTAAATAGTGGTTCAACTTATGTTATTGTTCATTCATTAGCTATTTCTAGCCTACTTTCTAAAGCGAATTTGATAAAAAATGGCTCTCCAGTAGATTTTAATGGTGATGATCCTATAGGGTTATTTAAGAATGATCTTTTAATTGATATAGTGGGAACTTTCAATGGTGGAGCAAATAATTTTGCAGCTGATGTAACTTTGGTTAGAAAACCAAATGTATACAATCCTAACATTGCATATACAGTTGCAGAATGGGATAGTTATCCTAAAGATACTTTTAGTAATATTGGAATTCACAACATCACTCTTACTGTTAACGAATACCTAAATACATTATTCCAGGTGTATCCAAATCCGGTAACTGAAAATCGTATTTCAATTAAAGTTGACAATACAATTAATGTTGAAAGTTTAAACGTGTTTAATTTAACTGGAAAAGAAGTTAAATCAATTAACAATCCAGAAATTCAACACAACACAATTACTATAAATAATATACCCGCTGGATTTTACATTATAAAGATTAATACAGATCAAGGTCAAGCACATAAAAAAATAATTGTAAATTAAGTTTAAACCACGCCAAAAAGCGTGGTTTTTTATTAGATATTATCAACACATCAAATCAATAAAATAAAAGAATAGTACTTTTGTAAAAACTTGTGAATTTATGATTTCATTTTATCAAACCCATACCAAACTTATTTATGCAGTTCAAACTTCTCATGAACTTACTGAAACCGATCATCAAAAATTGAAGTGGCTTTTTGGTAATGCGATACTGTTAAATCAAAAAGTTATAGATGGGAATTATATTGGCCCGAGAAAAGAAATGATAACTCCTTGGAGTACCAATGCCGTTGAAATAACACAAAATATGGGAATTGAAGGGATTCTTAGAATTGAATCTTTTCGAGAATTTACCAATGATACAAATGTATTTGATAAGATGTTGGAAGTAAAATACAGTCAACTGAATCAAACGTTATTTACGGTAGATACCCTACCAGAACCCATCATTGACATTGATTCTATTACCGACTTTAACCTAAAAGAAGGCTTGGCATTAAGTGAAGAAGAAATTGAGTATCTTGAACAATTATCAATAAAATTAAACAGAAAACTTACCGATGCTGAAGTGTTTGGTTTTTCTCAAATTAATTCAGAACATTGCCGGCATAAAATATTTAATGGAACGTTTATTATTGATAGTATTGAAAAAGAATCGTCTTTGTTTAAAATGATTCGCAAAACTTCCAGTGAAAATTACAATTCCATCGTATCTGCCTATAAAGATAATGTAGCCTTTATTGAGGGACCAACGATTGAGCATTTTGCGCCTAAATCACCCGATAAACCTGATTATTATGAAAATTCTGAAATTAATACAGTTATTTCATTAAAAGCAGAAACCCATAATTTTCCAACTACTGTAGAGCCTTTTAACGGAGCTGCTACAGGTTCTGGGGGAGAAATACGCGATCGTATGGCAGGCGGAAAAGGGTCGGTTCCGTTGGCGGGCACAGCTGTTTATATGACTCCCTATGCTCGTTTATCTGATAATAATACATGGGAATCGATGCCAGAACGAAACTGGCTTTATCAAACACCGCTTGATATTTTAATAAAAGCATCTAACGGTGCTTCTGATTTTGGAAATAAATTCGGACAACCGCTAATTACCGGATCTCTTTTAACCTTCGAACATCAAGAAAACAATCAAATAATTGGATTTGATAAAGTAATTATGCTAGCTGGAGGCGTTGGCTTTGGTAAAAAAGAAGAAAGTTTAAAAAGCAAGCCATCGGTTGGTGACCTTATTGTTATTTTAGGAGGTGATAATTACCGTATTGGAATGGGAGGTGCTGCTGTATCTTCAACTGATACAGGTGCTATGAGTAATGTTATAGAACTTAATGCTGTACAGCGATCCAACCCCGAAATGCAAAAGCGTGTTAACAACGTGGTAAGAGCTTTGGTTGAAAGCGGTGTCAACCCCATCGTTTCTATCCACGATCACGGAGCTGGTGGTCACTTAAACTGCCTATCAGAATTGGTCGAAGAAACTGGTGGAAGAATTAATATCGACAAATTACCTATTGGAGACCCTACCCTTTCCTATAAAGAAATATTAGGCAACGAATCCCAGGAGCGTATGGGATTGGTTATTCCAAAAAATTCAGTAGATTTTGTAAAAAGAATCGCTGAACGCGAGCGAGCCCCAATGTATGTAGTAGGTAATGTAACCGATGATCATAAGTTCGAATTTTACAGTGAAAAATCATCTGAAAAACCCTTAAACCTCTCACTTTTTGACTTATTTGGAAGTTCACCAAAAACTATACTTGAAGACAAAACAGTTCAGACCTCATATGGAGAATTAAACTACCATGCATCAGAATTATACAACTATACCAAACAAGTGCTTCAATTGGAAGCTGTTGCTTGCAAAGATTGGCTTACCAATAAAGTAGACCGATGTGTAAGCGGTAGGGTTGCTAAACAACAAACCTGTGGTGAATTACAACTACCTTTAAACAATGTGGGAGTTATAGCCTTAGATTACAATGGAAAAGAAGGAATTGCAACCAGTATTGGACATGCTCCTGTTAGTGCTTTAATTGATGAAGTTGCCGGTTCTAGAAATGCCATTGCAGAGTCATTAACCAATATTATTTGGGCACCTTTAAAAGAGGGTTTAAAATCTGTTTCATTATCTGCTAATTGGATGTGGGCCTGTAAAAACGAAGGAGAAGATGCTCGATTGTTCAATGCTGTTCAAGCTGCTTCAGATTTTGCTATTGAATTAGGAATCAATATTCCAACCGGGAAAGATTCTTTGTCTATGAAACAAAAATATCAGGATAAGGATGTGAAAGCACCTGGCACTGTAATTATTTCTGCAACTGCTCATTGCAATAATATATGTAAAGTTGTTGAACCTATACTTAAGTCAGATTTCAATAATACACTGTATTATATAGATTTATCTAATGATATATTCAAATTAGGCGGCTCTAGTTTTGCACAAACCCAATCAAAAATAGGAACCAATACGCCAACTATAAAAGATGCTAAATTATTTGCAACTGCTTTTAACACCATCCAAAAATTAATTCAAGAAGGTAAAATTAGTGCCGGACATGACATATCATCTGGAGGTATTATTACTGCCTTACTCGAAATGTGCTTTGCTCAAACCAATATCGGGGCTGTAATCAATTTTAATAGCTTAAATGAAAAGGATATTATAAAAATTTTGTTTGCAGAAAACAGTGGTATTATAATTCAAACTATTGACAGTTTATATGTTGAATCTATTTTAAATAAAGGAAATATAAAGTTTCATAAAATAGGCAAAGCAGTTAATGGTAATGCGTTGGTAATAGATCATTTTGAAAATAAGTACGAATTTAATATTGCTGATTACAGAGATGTTTGGTATAAAACCTCCTATTTATTTGATAAAAAACAATCGGGTGAATTAAAAGCAAAAGAGCGATTCGAAAATTATAAAATTCAGCCGTTAACTTATAAATTTCCTTTTACTTATCACAAAACACGAAATACATTACCAAATCCAAATCAGCGAATTAAAGCAGCCATCATACGTGAAAAAGGCTCAAACAGTGAACGCGAAATGGCTTATGCCATGTACCTAGCAGGATTTGATGTAAAAGATATTCACATGACTGATTTAATATCAGGCAGAGAAAATTTAGAAGACATTCAGTTTTTAGTGGCTGTTGGTGGCTTTTCAAATTCAGATGTTTTGGGGTCTGCTAAAGGATGGGCGGGTTCATTCTTATACAATGAAAAAGCCAATGCAGCTATAACCAATTACTTTAAAAGAGAAGATACCTTATCGCTGGGAGTATGTAACGGCTGTCAATTGTTTATTGAACTAGGCTTAATACATCCAACTCATAAAGAAAAACCAAAGATGCTGCACAATGATTCAGGAAAATTTGAATGCCAATTTACATCAGTTGAAATAGTAGCAAATAATTCTGTTTTATTTCATTCCTTAGCAGGAAGTCGATTAGGTATATGGTCTGCACACGGAGAAGGTAAATTTAGTTTTCCTTACCAAGAAAACAACTATAATATTATAGGTAAATATGGGTATAAAAAGTATCCGTCCAATCCAAATGGATCCGATTTTAATACTGCCATTGTTACGTCCGATTGTGGAAGACATACGGTAATGATGCCACATTTAGAACGCTCAATTTTTCCGTGGAATTGGGGGTATTATCCATCAAATTTGAGCGATGAAATAAGCCCGTGGCTAGAAGCTTTTTTAAATGCAAATCAGTGGTTATCAATGCGTAAAATTTAATATTACAGTAAAATACTTGATTATTTTTCAACATAACTTGGCAAATCGTTTTTTATTTGTTAATTTTCGCTCCAAACAATTAACAAAATCAAACATTAACCATTACTTAACTTATGAAAATAACACGTCTTTTTGATTTTCCATATTATCAATTGGAAACGTTTAACACTGAAAAAGCATTTAACACTAAGTACAACGGCGTTTGGGAAGCTACTTCAACCCGTGATTTTATTGCCAGAGGAAATGCTATCAGTAGAGGTTTACTGCGATTAGGTATTAAACCGAATGATAAAATAGCTGTAATTTCTACAGCAAACCGTACCGAATGGAACGTAATGGATTTGGGTATTTTACAAATTGGAGCACAAAATGTACCAATGTATCCAACAATTTCTACTGATGAATATGAATATATTTTTAACCATGCAGAAGTAACCCATTGTTTTATTTCTGATGCTGGATTATACGATAAGGTTGCTCCGCTTAAAGACAAAGTACCTTCTTTAAAAGAAATTTATTCTTTTGATACTGTTGAAGGATGCAAAAATTGGAAAGAAGTACTTGAACTTGGACAAGATGACAGCAATCAACCTGAAGTTGAGAAACTCAAAGATACTGTAAAACCTGAAGATTTAGCTACAATTATTTACACTTCCGGCACAACCGGTACTCCAAAAGGTGTTATGTTATCACATAACAATATAGTGTCAAATACCATTGCAAGTCAGCCACGCGTGCCAGTACCAATAGGTAACTATAAAGTAATGAGCTTCTTACCGGTTTGTCATATTTTTGAACGTATGCTGCATTATCTGTATATGTATACTGGTGGTCAAATCTATTTTGCTGAAAGTATCGAAAAAATAAAAGACAATGTAAACGAAGTTAAACCTACTTTAATGTCTGTTGTTCCTCGTTTATTAGAGAAAATATACGATGGAATTATAGCTAAAGGAACTGAATTAACGGGTATTAAAAAAGCATTGTTCTTCTGGGCAGTTGGATTAGGATTGCAATGGAAACCATACGGTCAAAACGGATGGTGGTATGAGTTTAAACTTAAAATTGCTCAAAAATTAATTTTCAGCAAGTGGAAAGCTGCATTGGGAGGAGAAATTACTACGCTGGTTTCTGGTAGTGCTGCTTTACAACCACGCTTAACTAAAGTGTTTTGCGCATCAGGAATGATGATCATGGAAGGGTACGGATTAACGGAGACGTCTCCGGTGGTTTCTGTAAATATGTACAAAGATCAATTATTCCAAATTGGCAGTGTAGGAACCGTTATTGAAGGCGTTGAAGTAAAGATTGCTGACGATGGCGAAATACTAATTAAAGGTCCTAACGTAATGCAAGGCTATTACAAAGATCCTGAAAGAACAGCTGAAGTTATGAGTGGCGAATATTTCCATACAGGTGATAAAGGAGAACTAGACGCTAAGGGATTCTTAAAAATAACTGGTCGTAAAAAAGAAATTTTCAAAACATCTGGTGGTAAATACGTATCTCCTGTATTGTTAGAAAATGAAATGAAACAATCGCGTTTTATTGAGCAAATTATGGTGGTAGGTGAAGGTGAAAAAATGCCTGCAGCTATCGTTCAACCTGCATTTGATTTTATCAGAGAATGGGCGCGCAGAAAAGAACATCAAATAGGAACAACCAATGAAGAAATTATAAAAAATGAATTGGTTATTGCCCGTATTCAAAAGGATATTGATAAGAAAAACAGAAAATTTGGCGATTGGGAAAAAATAAAAGCTTTTGAACTAACACCAGATGTTTGGGGGATAGATAATAATTTGTTAACGCCAACTATGAAGCCAAAACGAAATGTTATACAAGCTAAATATATTGATTTGTACAACAAAATTTATGGTCATCAAGCATAAACTGAAATTTAATTTTTAATAAAAGAAACCTAACTATAATTGTTAGGTTTTTTTTTTAATATACAGCTAAAATCATTCTTATTTTTCTATTTTTGTTACCATAAGAATTTATTTATGGAACATTTTATAGTATCGGCAAGAAAATATCGACCTCAGGTATTTGAAGATGTAATTGGGCAGGAAACCATTACGGCGACCCTGGAAAATGCTATAAAAAACAACCATTTAGCACAGGCCTTATTGTTTACAGGTCCAAGAGGTGTTGGTAAAACTACGTGTGCACGTATTTTAGCAAAGCGCATTAATCAGGAAAGCATGAAGCAAGTTAATGAAGAGGAAGATTTCGCTTTTAATATTTTTGAACTCGATGCCGCATCCAACAATTCTGTGGATGATATCCGAAATTTAACCGATCAAGTTAGAATACCGCCTCAAGTTGGTAAGTATAAAGTTTATATTATTGATGAGGTTCACATGCTTTCACAATCAGCATTTAATGCTTTTTTAAAAACTTTGGAGGAACCACCTGCTCATGCCATATTTATTCTGGCAACAACAGAAAAACACAAGATTATTCCAACTATTTTATCGCGATGTCAAATATTTGATTTTAAAAGAATTACAGTTAACGATATCAAACAATACTTAAAGAAAATTGCTAAACAGGAATCTATTGCTGCAGAAGATGATGCCTTGCATATTATTGCTCAAAAAGCTGATGGAGCCTTACGCGATGCACTCTCAATTTATGACAGAGTAGTAAGTTTTTGCGGTAATTCCTTAACAAGACAATCTGTTGCTGAAAATTTGAATGTACTAGATTACGAAGTTTATTTTAAGGTGACTGATTTAATTTTAGAAAATAAAATACCTGAATTGCTGCTCGAGTTCAATTCAATTTTAGGAAAAGGTTTTGATCCGCATCATTTTATAATCGGATTAGCATCACATTTCAGAGATTTATTAGTAGCCAAAACTCCTAACACCATTAGTTTGCTCGAAGTAGGCGAAAACACTCAGAAAACATATTTAGAACAGGCGACTAAAAGTAGTGAAACCTTTTTAATTAAAGCTATAGATATAGCAAATACAGGTGATTTACGCTATAAAGAAAGTAAAAATCAGCGCTTATTAATCGAACTTACCTTAATGCAATTGGCCTCCATCACTTTTGATGGAGAAAAAAAAAATGACAATTGCTACATAATTCCAAGTACTTATTTTGAAACCAATGTTAATAACTGTAAAAAATTGGTTTCAACTATTGAAAAGAGTACTAGTGAGGGAACTAGCATTCATTCAACTGTAACAATTGAACCCTCAATGGTTACTGAGCCAAGTCTGTCTGAAATTAGCAAACCTGAACTAAATATAACAAAACGCAAAGCTTCTGCCCTATCCATAGTAAATATTGACACCAACAGACAATCTATACTAAAAAAATCGGAACAAATTGATGATAGCTTAATGCCAAAAGATGAATTTACGATCCATCAGCTAAAAAAATATTGGATTGAATTTTCAAACACCCAACTCGCTGCCGGAAAAAAACTTCGAAGTGCTGTTTTAACGGCTTCAGAACCTGAATTAGACGGTTTTATAATCAATTATCAACTTTCAAGTGAACATTTAAAAGAACAGTTTAAAAATATAACACCGTATTTACTACGTTTTCTAAAAGAAAAATTAAATAATTATAGTATTAGCATAGAAGTAACACTGGCAGCAAATACCCAAAAGAAATACGCTTACTCTACCCAAGAAAAATACGAATTATTGGTTACTGCTAATAAAGACATTGCCTTATTAAGAGAAAAGTTTAAACTAGAATTGTAAGCTTCCTTGTCAATAATAGATATTATTCAAGAGCTTTATGTAATTTTACAAAAAATTTTACGCTTGAATTCAATTTTTAACGATACCATTATCGCTGTAGCAACTCCTCCTGGAATTGGTGCCATTGCCGTAATAAGGCTCTCTGGTCCCAAAGCAATTTCGATATGCGATCAATTTTTCAAACCGCTTAAAAAGAATACCAGTTTAAGCAGAAGTGACACACATACCTTACATTTCGGCACCTTACAAGATAAAGAAAGAATTCTTGATGAAGTCTTAGTTGCTGTATTTAAAAATCCAAAATCGTATACAGGCGAAAATACCATTGAGATATCATGTCACGGATCGCCTTATATTCAGCAAGAAATTGTACAATTATTTTTAAAAAACGGAGTGCGTTTAGCAACACCGGGCGAATTTACCTTGCGTGCATTTTTAAATGGAAAACTGGATTTATCACAAGCAGAAGCTGTTGCTGACTTAATTGAATCCAATTCGGCTGCCTCACATCAAATAGCGATGCATCAAATGCGCAGTGGATATTCAAAAGAAATTGAAATGCTTAGACAAGAGCTGCTCAATTTTGCTTCGTTGATGGAACTTGAACTGGATTTTTCTGAAGAAGATGTAGAGTTTGCGGACCGGAATCAATTTTACCAGCTTATTGAAAAAATAAGTACTGTTTTAACAAAATTAATTGATTCATTTGCCGTTGGAAATGTCTTAAAAAATGGAATTCCAATCGCCATTGTTGGCGAACCAAACGTTGGTAAATCAACCCTCTTAAATGCTTTACTTAAAGAAGATAAAGCCATTGTTTCAGAAATTGCAGGAACTACTAGGGATGCTATTGAAGATGATATTATTATAAACGGAGTATTATACCGATTTATAGATACAGCTGGTATAAGAGAAACGAGTGATATTGTTGAAACCATTGGTATCAAACGAACTTATGAAAAAATTGAACAAGCACAAGTAATAATGTACTTAGTAGATGCTTCGTCCTTAACTACTGAAAAATCAGCCTTATTACAGGCTGAATTAACTAAAATTAAGGAACAGTTTCCTGCTAAAACTGTATTGGTAGTACTTAATAAAATCGATATACTGCAACCACAAGTACCTAATATCTCAATTTCTAAGCATACAGTACTTAAAATTTCTGCTAAAACGGGACAAGGTATACATGAATTAGTTGATAAATTAACATCCTTGGTTAATACTGGATCTTTAGCTGCTAATGATTTAATTGTTACGAACAGTCGCCATTTTGAGGCGTTTTCAAATGCTTTAAAAGCCATAGATGATGTTAAAAAAGGCTTACAAAATGGTATTACAGGTGATTTATTAGCAATAGATGTCCGTCAGGCATTGTTTCATTTGGGAGAAGTAACAGGTAAAATAACTACTGACGATTTGTTGGGAAATATTTTTGCCAATTTCTGTATCGGAAAGTAAACATCACTGTCAACTACACAACAATTTCCACAAAAAAGTTTATTTTTCTAAATTAGAATTAACTATGCACGCATAATACTTTAATGATTTTCTAGTATATTTGAGAATAATTCAAACAACTTAACCATGATACTACTTAATCCAAAAAAACACAACCGCCAATACCCCGATGAACGTTCCAAAGAAATTATGCTTAAAACCATCGATTTTTTCGAATCTAAAGGAAAAGCTAGTTTAAAACATGATGATCAAGAACGAGTTTGGTATCAAGAATTTTTAGACTTTATTGCCAAAGAAAATATTTTTTCAGATTTATTAACCCCTGCAACGTACGGAACTAAAGAAGCCCGATGGGATATGTGGCGCATTCAAGAGTTTAATGAAATCCTTGGATTTTATGGCCTACCCTATTGGTATACCTGGCAAGTTACCATTTTAGGATTGGGACCTATCTGGATGTCTCCCAACGAAAAAGCTAAAAAGAAAGCTGCTGATTTGTTGCGAAAAGGTTCCATTTTTGCCTTTGGATTGTCTGAAAAAAAACACGGTGCCGATGTGTATTCATCAGATATGATAGTAACCAAAAAACCAGACGGTACCTATGTTGCCAACGGGTCTAAATACTATATTGGAAATGCTAATAAAGCAGCCATGGTATCTACCTTTGGAAAACTT
>JAGXRT010000046.1 GCA_018335575.1 Bacteroidota bacterium
TGTTGATAATTTCAGGTTCATGGTAAATGTTTGACAAAACATTTACAATTGAAAAGAGGTTAAGCCTACCAAACTCCGTTTTTATTGCAAAAAACTTAGAAATGGAAATAAAAACTGGCCCCAACAGTAAGTATAAATAATAGCTAGGATAGCGATATAACAAAGATTAATAACTAATAAAAAGTTAAGTGTAAATCAGCATAAGGGGTGTATTAAAATACGCTACTATTCATACTCTTAACGTTATGTGTGATTTTATGAAGACGACACTACTAAACATATTACTAATCGCTTTGATAACTTTAGCTTCTTGTCAAGACAGGAAAAATATTGTTGTAACGGGACAAGTAATTGACGAAACAACAGGAAAGTCAATTCCCAATGCAGAAGTCGTTGTTCTTTGTTGGTATAACCATAACATTGACGATGCTTCATTTAATAAGCAGACTTTAACGACTGACAATGAAGGAAAATATCAAGCAAACTTTGAAAAAGGACACCAAGTTGATGTTGCTTCAAAATCAACAGGCTATCAACCAAACAGAAGTTACAACGAACTTAAAGACAATAAAATTGAAGTGAATTTGAAACTTACTAAGAAAAAAGAAAATCCAGACCTTGTAACATTACTGAATACAGACAATGTAATGCTTGACTTGAATGAAAACTTTCCATTTATAAGAGTTCGCATTCCAGGAATTAAAAATGGAAAAGGGCTTGACTTCAAAAACGCTATGACATTTGGTTTTGACTTTAAATCCTTAACTACCAATTCCGACACAACACAAACAGACCTTTGGTTCAGAATTGTAAATAAAGAAGAACAACCAACAAAAATCGCAACTTCTGTAAACGGTGGACTAATACCAATACTTGACAGCGAAATAAAATCCTCTTTACTTTATGAAAAGACTATTGCACCGACAACAGGCTATGTGACGACTTATAAATTGACAGGTTCTGAAGCAGGATTTTTTGTTCGTTGCAGAGACGGCAAGACTTACGGAAAAATAATTTTAGAAAAATCAGCCATTGACATAAGCAGTCCAGACGGACAAGGAAGCTATTACAAAGAGTTTGGAAAGAACTTTAGTTGTTTATATCAACCAAACGGAACAACTGACTTAACCTATTCACAAACGGACGTTGATTTGGAAGACTTTTTAGTAGATTTTAGAATGAGATGAAAAGGAAAAAACCACACATAACATCGTATATAAAACATTTGGCAGTCAATGGGTTATCAAGCATTTTAGCCCGTATCAAAAGTACTTTTAACTTGACAGGAAAGTGCTTCGAAATGCCAAACGTTTCATATACGTCACCGTTAACAGCAATACCTCAACCTCAACAACTCATTTACATTCGTTGTTTCGGTTGCGTTACGCAAAAAGAAACATCGCTTCGCTTTATTTCTCCCTTTTTTGCTAATTGCTGTTAACGCCCTGCGTGTATCAAATAAAATAACCCTTGCAACTGCTTTGCAGTTGACTAATGTTTTAATAATTAACTCAATCATATCATGTCAGACAAAAACAAACAAACACCGAAACCGAGTCAAACTCCAGACAAATCAAAGCCAGTTCCATTAACAAGACAAGAACCGACTCCATCAAAAGGAGTTCCAAGACCTCCTAAAAAATAAAAACAAAATATATCATTAATGTTATTAGTCCAATAAACATTAATAACATACTGCTATAATTAAACCAGTTTGTTAATTTAGAATAACATTCAGAAATTTTATCGTAATTATCTATTTGTGTTTGTTGAAATTCATTTGGTTTAAAATCTGATTCTATTTCAGTTTGACACATTAGATAATCTTTTTCATTTGATTTATATCCAAATATTTGAGATAAAAAATTTACAATTATAGCAAACAGGAAAAATACAGCAGAGATTTTAATTATTAAATTAACATCATTTTCTGTCTCAGTAAGAAATTTAAGTGTTTCTAAACAAACATAAATTCCAGCTCCGCTAATTGAAATAATTAATAAATCAATTCTTTGAATACTGTAAAACATTCCTTCCCAAGATTGTTTTTGTCTTTCGATTGTGTTTTTCATATCATTTATTATTTTCATACTAATATAATTTAAAATTGTTACTAACTGATGAACTTATTTGTATAACGTATAAAGTACTGCTGTTAACAGCGTGTACATGTACAATTTTCGCAAGGCTCAAATTGTGGGTTATTTTCTTTGACAGCTTTTTTAAGGCTCTCTGTCTTATGAAAACAAGTTTTCAACGCCACCGCCTTGCAAAAACTGTACATACACGCAGGGCGTTGGCAACAATGTCCGAAAAACCTATGAGCAGAATTTTAATCATTTTACTAATAATCGGACTTTACTCTTGTGGAGACAAGCAGAAATCTGAAAAGAAAACGGAAACTGTTACATTTGAACAAACTGTTTCTGAACTTAAAGACTTTGAATTACTTCAAGATTTTAAGAAAAATAAAGCGGAATTCGGAACACCAGATAGTTTTGAACTTAACGACCATTCTTCTGATGGTGGAGAATTAAAAGTATTTCACGATAAAGACTTTGATTACATTGTATTTGACTTTTGGTTATATGGAGAAACTGGAAAACTGAATTACACATATTGGACGGACAAAAACGGAAATCTGGAATTTAAATTCGTGAAAAAATTGAATTTCGTATACGACAAACCATATTACGAAGAGAACTTTAAAATTGATTCAACCATTAACTATCTCTCATATTCAGGAAAGAAAATCAGGATGTTTGACCTCAATCGGAATGAAATTCAAAAAGCGGAATTGATTGACAGCACAAAAAACGAGTTGGAATCATTTTTTAAAGATGTAACAAAAGGAATTGAAATAATAAAATAAAAACACAGTTGCCAACAAAGAACTGTGCTAAAAAACAATTAATTTTTCAAGAATTATTTAGTTTAAATTAGGCAAGATGCTTCGATATGTTTCATCATACATTAACCCTGATTTAGCAATCGCAAAAGCTTGTTTAAGAAGTTTATTACACACGGCAATTAATGCAAGTTTCTTGCTTTTTCCCTTTGCAACAATCCTGTCATAGAGCGATTTACAAGATTTATTGTGTTTACAAGCTGTAAAACTGCACATAAATAACAAGTTCCTTAATTTTTTATTACCAATTTTACTAATTCTT
>JAGXRT010000047.1 GCA_018335575.1 Bacteroidota bacterium
TCAATAATAAAATACTTTCGGATGAGGTAACCGGAGTTGAGCGAATTTCATTAGCATCGTGCGATACTACCATTTCATCGTCATAACGAGTATCAATGGCGGGTTTAAAGATCTCTACTTTTTGCTTGGCAAATTGCGCACGCTTTAATCGGCGAATTAATTCTTCAGTTTTACCAGAAAACATAGAGCCGCAAATGACTTCTATCCATCCAAATTGTTCTGTGTGATTTACGGTATTTTCAAGAAACATTTTGTAAATTTAGAGCTTGAAATATTTGACAAAAATTTTGGTTTTGTACAAATCTATTAAAAAATGCACTCATTTGACAATTAATTTATCAACCTATGCGTAAAAAAATTGAATCGGAATTAAAAGCCTTGGCAAAAGAAATTTTACAGCTTTCAGAAACTACTGATGTGGAGATACTTCATCAAAAATCTGCACAACTTTATGAAAAATTTACGTTGCTAAAATTTGTTGATAATTATTTTGAAACCCGATTTGACGATGTTGAAATTTCATTTTCGCCTTCTAAAATTGAAGAAGAAATGAAAAATTTTGATGAAGAACTGGATGAAATAGCAACTGAAATAGCTGATGAAATGGAAGAACTCTTAAGTGATGAATTGGAAGAAAAAAAAGAAATTAATGTAGAGGAAGAAATAGAAAATGAAGAAATAAAGTTAGAGGAAACTGATAATTTTTTAAACTATCCAAACAAGCAACTTTCGCTTGAAGAAGAATTGGAAAATGCCATTTCGGCCGATTTTGCCACTGAGTTGTTTGAAAAAAGTGTAAGAGTTGAGCCAAAATCAGTTTCATTAAATGATAAACTGCAAAACAGTGCAATTCAGGTTGGATTAAATGATCGCATTGCGTTTGTTAAGTACTTATTTAACGGTAGTCAGGAAGATTATAACCGTGTTTTATCACAATTAAATTCTTTTGAGTCTGAATCTGAATCAAAAGACTTTTTATTGAATATCGTTAAACCCGATTATAATTGGAGCGATAAACAAGAGTACGAACAGCGGCTTTTATTTTTAATAGAACGTAAGTTTTTGTAATAAATAATGAGCACTAAACCCATCTTAATTCACACCCATTTTCATAAAAGACGTACAGGTGTTACTCGTAGTATTGAAAATGTTCTCCCTTTTTTTGAAAAAGAATATGAAACATATATATACGGTTTTAATGTAGCTGGAAAAAAAATTTCTCTTTCTGAATTGTTTAAATTGGTATTTACCAAAAAATATTTTGTGATGCATTGCCATCGCAATAATGAAATGCTCCGTGCTCTTTTTTTTAAATTGATTGGAGGGAATTTTAAAATGGTTTCCAGCAGACACGCAGAAACTAAACCCTCTTCATTAACAAAATTTCTTTTAAAAAAATCTGATGCTGTTGTAGCCTTAACTTTAAACATGGCAAAAGATCTGCCTTTCCATTCGGTTGTAATTGGTCATGGTGTTGATGTTGATTTATTTAAACCAAAAGCTGACAGTAATTTAGATTTTATCATTCAGAAAAACATTATAGTTTGTGCTGGTAGGGTAAGAGCAGCTAAAGGACAAAAGGTTTTAGTAGAAGCATTAGCGCCTATTTTAAAACAACACCCTCAGTGGGCTTTATTGGTTGTTGGTAAAGTTGATAAACCAGAATTTATTAAAGAACTTAAAGCGATTGTACGTCAATATGATGTAATGAATCAGGTCTATTTTAAAGACGAAACTCCTGCTATAGTTGAAATATATCAGGCAGCTCATACTGCTGTAATTCCGTCGTATACAGAAGGATTTTCGTTGGTATGTGCAGAAGCAATGGCTTGCGGATGTAATGTTGTAGCAACGGAGAATGTTGGGATTCACAGCGATTTGATTCAACATTCAAAAAACGGGTATTTGTTTGAGGCAGGTAACACCAAACTGTTACAAGGGTTACTTCAAGAAATTATGCAAAATAAGCTACCGCATTTAGGAAATGTGGCATTAAAAGAAATAGAAACTAAATGGAGTGCCAAGCACGAGGCGCAAAAATTAATGGAGTTGTATAACAACTGAATAACCATTATTAAAACAAAAAAATCCTGCAAACTGCAGGATTTTTTCTTATTAAAGTTTAGTTAATGTTCCCGTAAATTATTTTCCGAAGGTATACGTAATACCAACGTTTAATCCAAATGAAGAATATGGAGCTACTTCTGATAATACTTTTGCTGGTTTTGTTGGGCTGTCAGAAGCCTTGTATGTTAATGCTAATTCATCTACATACTCAAACTCTTTCATAAAAACAGGTAATTGAGCAAGAGTGGTAGTTGTGGTAGGAGCACCTAAAGCACTAACATCAGTTGATGTGAATTTAGTGTATTTAGACTTATCTCTTGTTACGTTTATACCTAAGTATTCTAACTCAGCAAAGAGATTTAAGTTATTGCCTAACTTATATTTGTATCCCATTGCCGCAATAAATCCAAGAGGAGGTCTTCCGTTAAATTCTTGTTCTAATTCAGTTGTTACAGTTTTAACAGGTGCATTAGCAGGAATTGCAACTGCTCCTGAACCAGGTACAAGTACATTTTCTGTAAGTTTTACTTTTACAACATTTGTAGCTTCTGCAACCGTTTTCCCTCCTACTTTAGTTACGGCACCGAATTTACCATAAATGTTCTCATTAAAGTTGTAAATTAAAGCGGCAGAAAAACCATAAGCTCTAGCATACGCATTAACTTTAGTTGCATCTTCTACTGCTACAGTTGTAGGTGCAGAATTTAAACCAGGTGCTAATGGAAATGTAGCTATGCTGTAATAATTGCTATTAAAATCACGAACTTGATCAGCTCCGTGTAAATATCCTAATGCAACTTCAACTCCAAAAGTCTTGTTCCAAAAATATCCAGCTCTTAATTGAGCATTTAGTCCTTCTCCAAAACTACCATACTCGTTTGTGATTTGAGTTGAAGAAAGTTCTCTTCCTTGTAATATCCCAGCGCTACCCATTTGAGCACCGCCCGATACAGAAACGTAATATTGAGCAGAAACGCTCGTTGCAACGAGTGCAAATACAAAAATTAATAATTTTTTCATGTTATTTAAGTTAATTGTTTAATACACAAACTTAAAAAAAATAATGAATTGATAGTTTTTTTTGCATAAAAGATTAAACAAAGCGGCAAAAGAATTAAGGTATTTTCAAAAAAAACAATTATAACGTTTTCGTATTGCGAATAATGTAAAATATGAAATTGATTTTAGCGACATTAACAAAGTTTTTTTTATATAAAATGATAAATTTGTAACCAAATAAAGAATTTATGCACAGTCAACTATCTATTTTAACCAAGCATCGAAAACTACTACTCTCTTTTATTGATGATTTAACCAACGAACAATTGTGTGAAATTCCTTATGGTTTTAACAATAATATTATTTGGAATTTGGGGCATTTGTTGGTAACACAGCAATTATTGTCTTACGGATTAACAAACCAACCCTTTAAAATTTCATCAAAAATTATTGATAAATACCGAAAAGGATCAGAAGCATTTGACCATATATCAGAAGATGAGGTTACTCTTATTAAGGAACAGTTTGTTGCTTTACTTTCAGAATTTGAAATAGATTTGCAAGCAAGCAAGTTCCAAAATTTTAAGATGTATACCACCAGCATGGGGCTTGAATTAAGCACTATTGATGAAAGTATCGATTTTATGATGTATCATGAAGGGATACATTTCGGAATCATTGTATCTTTGAAAAAATTAATCACTAAAAAATAAGACATGAAATTTAACACCAAAGCAATCCATGGAAATCAACACCACGATCCGGCCACTGGTGCTGTAATGACTCCTATATATCAGACTTCAACCTATGCACAAACAACTCCGGGAGGCCACAAAGGATATGAATATTCACGAACTGGAAATCCAACCAGAACGGCACTTGAAAACATGCTGGCAAGTATTGAGAATGGAAATTATGGCTTAGCTTTTGGATCGGGTTTAGCAGCAATAGATGCCGTAATTAAATTGTTAAATCCGGGTGATGAGGTTATTTCTACCAATGATTTATACGGCGGAACCTATCGCATTTTTACCAAGATTTTTGAAAAATATGGTATTAAATTTCATTTTATAGGAATGGGAAATGTTACCGATATTGAGAAATACATCAATAAAAGCACTAAATTGATTTGGGTTGAAACGCCTACCAACCCTATGATGAATATTATTGATATCGAAGCTATTTCTGGAATTGCTAAAAAGCATCAACTGTTGTTGGCTGTAGATAATACATTTGCAACCCCGTATTTACAACAACCCATTAATTTGGGCGCAGATATCGTTATGCACTCTGCTACTAAATATCTAGGAGGTCATTCAGATGTAGTAATGGGCGCCTTGGTTGTAAAAGATAAGGAACTGGCTGATAAGTTGTATTTTATTCAAAATGCATCGGGTGCTGTTTGTGGTCCAATGGATAGTTTTTTAGCCTTAAGAGGAATTAAAACGCTTCATGTAAGAATGCAACGCCATTGTGAAAATGGTAAAGCTGTTGCAGAATTTTTAGCAAATCACCCTAAAGTTGGAAAAGTATATTGGCCGGGGTTTGAATCGCATCCGAACCATGCAATTGCTAAAAAACAAATGAAGGATTTTGGTGGAATGATTTCGTTTTCTACCAAAGGTGATAAGTTAGAAGATGCGATTAAAATAGTTGAAAACCTTAAAATTTTCACCTTGGCTGAATCTTTAGGAGGAGTAGAATCGTTGAGTGGCCACCCAGCTTCGATGACGCATGCATCAATACCGAGAGAAGAACGCATTAAAAATGGATTGGTA
>JAGXRT010000048.1 GCA_018335575.1 Bacteroidota bacterium
AAACATTTACAATTGAAAAGAGGTTAAGCCTACCAAACTCCGTTTTTATTGCAAAAAACTTAGAAATGGAAATAAAAACTGGCCCCAACAGTAAGTATAAATAATAGCTAGGATAGCGATATAACAAAGATTAATAACTAATAAAAAGTTAAGTGTAAATCAGCATAAGGGGTGTATTAAAATACGCTACTATTCATACTCTTAACGTTAGAGCACATTCAGCTAAAGCTGATCAAAGTTGCTACGTGCTTACGCACTCCCGCCCCTTTGAATTGTGCTCTAACGCCCTGCTAAACCAAATTGCTTTATTTAATACGCTATGTAGTGATAACACAGCTTTAACTGGCCTTCGAGGCAAAACGTACACTAACATTAGCTAAATGCAATTTGGCCACGTGCCTATTGTATTTTAATTCTTTTGTGAATAAATTCACAACAAATTAAAATCCAGCACGTAACTGCGTTTAGCAGGGCGTTGCAAACAATTAAACAAACGATATAAAATTAAAACCAACGGAATTATGAAAGTAAAAATTACAATAATCTTTGCTCTGATATTACTAAGCAGTTCCGCTTATGCCCAACTACAATGCGGAACGGAAAGTACCGAAAATGTAGCTTATCAACGAAAATCAACAAACAGCTATTCTTCTAAAGGATTAGAAGAAGTCAGTTTCTGTGTCAATGTTTATTTTCATATTTTAAGAAATGATGTTGGGCAAACTTCTGTTCCTGCTTATTACCCAGGAACAATGCTACAAAAACTCAATGAAGATTATGAACAATACAATATTTCATTTAATAGTTTAGGAACAGGCTATATAGATAATTCCATCTATTCCAATGATGGAGTTGGTGTATACAGAGGAAATATTGACCAACTTTTTGACACAAATGACCACCCTAACGCTATTGATATTTATATAGCAGAGAAATCTGATTGGGCAGGAAGAGCAGATGCTGTATTGTCAAAAGATTTTGTAATCCATAAGGATTATGCTATTACAGGAGTTGTATCGCATGAGATGGGACATTGCCTAAATTTATACCACACTCACGAATTACAATTCGGTCAAGAACTTCCCAATGGCTCCAACTGTGAAACAACTGGAGACTTGATTTGTGATACGCCTGCTGACCCAAATCTAACCAATTATCAACATTTATTGCAGAACTGCCTTTTTCCTAACAACTCTATTACAACACCTAACAACGTAACTTATTACCCAGACCCAAAAAATCTAATGTCCTATACTACACCAGATTGTATGCTGAGATTTTCTGATGGTCAAGTGGAACGGATGAAAGATGCGATGTTCAACGCACCTATCTTACAAGATGTCTTGACTTGCTGTAGTACAGAACCAATAACCATATCGCAAGCAGACGAAGTTTGCTATTCCATTTCTCGTACCTTTAATCTAGAGAATCTATGCTATAATACCCAAACTACTTGGCAAATTTCTAACAATTTACAAGTTGTAGAGCATGATGATTTTAGCATTACGGTAAAAGCCATTAACCCATCGGTTTCAGGTCAAGGTTGGGTAAATGCAACCTTCAATAACTCCTCACAACAAGTAACACAAAATGTTCAAGTGGGTGTACCTAATTATTATGTCCAAACGGGGTATATGGAAAGTCAATTTGTAGATATTTTTTATCAACGTTGGACAAGGCTTTTTCTATTCGGAGTAGAAGAACAGAATGGTTGGGAATGGGAAGTGGATTATTCGGATATAAGACCCAGCGAAACTCAAACTATATTGATATACCCAAGAGTTTTAGGACCAATTTATGCTCGGGTAAGAAGAGAAAACCAATGCGGCAAAGGTCCTTGGCTTATAGAATATTTTGAAGTTGTAGAAGAAGGAGGTTTTAAAATTTTAAAACAATAAAACATATATAATTATGAAAACAATAATTTTAATTTTCAGTTTATTTATTATGGGATGTTCCAATGATCATACTCCCAATGAAGAACCTAACATTCCTCAAGAACTTATTGGAAAATGGAAAATAATTGAAGTATATGAAACCGATGGAGGTAGCGAACCGCAATGGAGAGATGAGGATACAGGAGCTATATACGATTATTGGTTTAAATCAGATGGTACATTTTTACAATCAGATGGTATTTATAATGGAACATATACAATTGACACTAGTATGAAATTAACATTTACAATTAACAGTCCTAATACTGTCTCAATAGAACAATTAACGTCAACTCAGCTAATAATTGATTTTTTGAACTTTGAACCTTATAAACATAAATATATAAAAGTAAGTTCTGAAAGTGAGTAAAAACTGTTTGCAACAAAAAATATAGTGCATTTGGCAGATAGTGATAAAATTGAAGATGATAGCAATTAAGAAACAAAAAAGTAAATTGAAAGTTTGGAGCGTTGAAATGCCAAACGCACCATATTCAAACCGTTAGCAAACATTTGATAAAAACCGTGAAATATATTCAAATTCTCATATTGATTTTCATTTTTAGTTGTTCGAATAATAAAACCAAATCGAATGATCAGGAATTTGATTCGCAGAAAATAGACACACTAAGGTATGGATATAACGGATTTAATAATGGGCTACAACTGGACTTATTAAGTGATGGACGTTTTATTAACGAAAATTATCTATTCAGTTGCTTTGGTGGCGGAGAAAGGAAAAAAGTATTTGGAACATATAAAATGGACAGCCTAAAACTGACCTTGAATCCCGAAAGAATTGAATTTATTGAATATCCTGAGGATATGGAATCAAAACCGAAAACAACCAAAATAAATTACGGGATTGACTCATTAAAAATCAAAACCGAATTTCAAGTTGTAAAATGGGAAAATAATGAATATCTGTTTTCAGAATACTTTGATTTTGGTTGGAGTTTGGAAAAAGAAAATGACTATATCCGATTTGCGGACTATATAAACAGTGGTTTAGAACCAAATACGAGTGGAATGTATTTAGTTCGAAAAACCAAGGATTCAATTACGTCTGAATTTGATTTAAAACAGATACCTAAAAAATGGCAAAGTTATTTTTTAAAAGAACCTGTTTCCGCGAAAATTAAAAACATCAAAAAAGTTGTTGACCCAAACGATAAAGAAAATATCTCTTGGTTAATAGAATTGGACAAAGGAAAAAATGACAGAATGAATAATAGGCTGACATTGGAAACAAAAGATGGCGAGTTTTTTATCGAAGTCGATTCTGTTTTGACTAACAGAAGTTTTGGAATGACCCATATGTATGATTTTACACCAAAAAAATTCCCAATCGGAACTGAGTTAAGAACAAAATGGAAATAAAAAAACGTTTGCTAACAATGTATAACCGCAATTACGGCGGATTCGACTACGTCCGAATCCACTCGGAATTGCTAACGTCAGTACTTAACCGAAAATTAACGCATATTAACCCGTAACTGACGGTTATACGAGACCGTTGGCAGTAATTTGAGAAAACCGTAATGTTAGACAAATACGACAAGCAAATAATGTTTGAATATTTATGGAAAACTATCAATTTCTTTTACGGAATTATGATTTTGCTTTCCATTTTAGTCGGAATAAGAGCGTTACTTTATTTTCTCGGAGGTATGAAAGACGAGAAATTTAGCATTAATGGACTTTTAATCGTTTCAAGTTTCATAATTATTTACATTGTTTTAAGGAATCTGACAAAACCATTTTTCGAGAAAAAAATAAATGGAAAAAAGTAAAACTTTAAAATGGACTTTGATTTCAATTTGCGGAATTGGAATGGTGCTGACCAGTTTTACTGTGTTATATGAATTACTAATTCCAGACATTTGCTATTATCACACTCACGAAATGAATTCATTTTTGAATTTATTTTATAGTGCAGGACCAGCAAGTAATGGACATCCAGAACCGAATATTTTGAATTTCATTTTATCATTATTAGTTGGTGGAATAATTGGAAATGGAATTTATAAATTATTGACAAAGAAAACCGAATTAAAAATAAAAACTACTGCCAACAACGTGTAAGCGCAATAACGGCTGAATTTCCTAATCGGAAATTCAACTCGTTTTGCTAAATTAGGTGCGTCAGCGGAAAGTACTCGCGCACTTTCCCGTTACTGACGCTTACACAAAACCGTTGTACGCAATTTGAGAAATGAACATCAAAATTACATATCTCATTATATTTTTAATCTTACTTGGTTGCAGTAATCCAGAATATCGAATTACCAAAGACGGAATAAAAAGAGACAGGCCAATTAAAGACGGATTTGACCTGATTGAAATATTCGTAACGGAATTTAATGAAGAAGGAAAACCGACAAAATATACTGACGGAATATCAGTCTTTTGTGGACCTACAAAAGGATTTTCTGGACATTTAGGCGAAAACGTATATAATCAAACAGAAAAAAGTTTGATTTCTAAAAATCGAAAGAAAATGGACACTATAATGGCTTTGAACGGAAACTCACTAGGCGGAGAAGGACACGACAAACGAATTATGGAATACATTGATAGTGAAAATCTTATCGACAGTATTATCAACGAAAACTTTCCTTTTGAAGCCCAAAGAAAAATCAGATTTTTTGAAAAAAGTGAAAATTACAAGTGGGTATTCACAAAAGACGGAGTGGCTGATCTAAAATTTTATGACTATTCAAAAAGTGTGTTTGACACGCTACCTATGGACTTGAAAAAGAACCAATGGTATCTATTAAATTTTTCTAATGCTTCGAATATAATTGACAAAGTATTTTTTAGAATAAAGGAAAATGGAGAAATAGAACAATTTGACTATTATAAAGTAATAATGGGAGTATAAAAAACTGCGTACAACAACGCATAACGGCCCAGCACGGCTGAATCAGAAAGCTGAATGAAATTGCTAGATTTGAAAATAGAAACCAACTGATAAAACACACCTTTAAACCCGTGCCGATGCGTTATGCGAAGCCGTTGCCAGTAATTATAAATTCCTCACTTTAAATACTTTATTAATAGTTTTTTTATATTTTATTTTTCTTTAAATTTGAGTATTTATTTTTTAATTTAAATTGCTTTGAATAAAATCCAAAATTACACAAAGTTATTAGCCATATTGCTAATTGGATTATTTATCTTCTCATGTAATGAAGATAATTTAACGAATAATTTATCAGAAAATCAAATTAGTGAAACAAAGGTGTCTCTTGACTTAGCTAAAAGAGTTGCATTGAACTTTACAAAAGATGAAGCATTCATTGGAAAGCCTGAGAAAGTAAACTTAAAAATTGCCCTTCGCTCAACAAAATACACAAAATCTCTTCCATTTCCAGGATTTGAAGAACGGGAAGTTGATAATGTTATAGAACTTAAAGGCAATTCTGGTCAAACTACTCTATATGTAATCAAATTTTTTCCAAATGGCTATATCATTGTGCCTTCAACAAAAAAAGAAGTTCCAATTCTCGCTTTTTCCAACAATGGAACTTTTGATGAAAATGGTATCCCACAAGGAGTTCAAAATTGGATAGAAGATAGAAATGAAATAATAGAATTTTTAGAAACCAATAATGACATTGAGGTTTCAGAAGATATACAACAACAATGGGATTGTCTAGCTCCACCAATTGACGATGAAGAAATTATTTCGGGAGGAAGTGTTCATGAACAAACAGGACCTTTGTTACAAACACGTTGGGGACAAGGACATGGATATAATGAACTTGTTAGATTTAATAATTGTGCTAGTGGAACATCTCCAACAGGTTGTGTGGCAACAGCTATGGCTCAAGTTATGAGATATCATCAACATCCTAACTCTTACAATTGGTCAATAATGCCTAATCAAATAGTATGGAATGAGACTCTTAACACGTCCACTCATGAAGTTGCCAAATTAATGGAAGATGCAGGGCAATCTGTTAATATGCAATATAATTGTGTTGAATCTAGTGCTCATACTTCCGATGCCCGAAATGCACTTGTGAATACTTTTGGTTATTCAAACTATGCAAGCTATGTTAACTTTAATACTGACATAATTGTTCAGCAACTGGGAATGTGGAATCAACCTGTAATTTTAAGGGGGCAAGACCCCTCTGTCGGTGGTCACGCTTGGGTATGTGATGGATATAGAAGATTGAGGTACACAACAATCCATAATCCAGGGACATACTATGAGTACGAAACCTACACGTATAGTGACTTTTATTTACATATGAACTGGGGCTGGAATGACAGCTTCAATGCAGATAATAATTGGTTCTTTCATGGCACTCCAAATGTAGGTTGGGCAAACTTTTCTACAGGGTATAAAATGATTATAAATATTCACCCATAAAATACATAGACATGAAAACTTTATTAATGATTTTAGCATTTACAGTTCTTGTAGCTTGTAGCAACGATGATGAAAATATGAACGGATTTAACTTAGAAAACCAAGTATATTTGAGTATTAAAAATTCAGATGGGCAAAACCTTCTTGATGCTTCAACTGAAAATTCGTTTAATATCAATGCCATTCGACTTTATTACCTAATTGATAATGAACCTGTAGAAGTAACTATTGAAAACGGTTATAACATGGGTAGTACAGAATTAACATCAGATAAATTACTTAAAGTTTTTACAAATCCATCCTCATCAAATATTATTGAGAAAACTTCAGAATATGATGTTGTGGAAAATATAGCTTATTTGGCGTTATCAGAAACCGAAATAGACACTATCAAAACCTACTCTAAATCAGGTCAGAATTATTTTTTAGTATCAAAAGTTTGGTATAATGGCGAATTAGTTTGGGAAAGAGAAACTGGAGGAGTAATTGAAATCATCAAACAGTAACTACTGGCAACATGGTATATAAAAAATAGCGGTAAGGAGCTAAATTCAAATGGTTTGGCTCTTTACTATTTTTTTTTAACTGAAAAAGTTCGGCATTTTTACCCGCTACTTTTCATATACCCAATCGTTAGAGCACATTCAGCTAAAGCTGATCAAAGTTGCTACGTGCTTACGCACTCCCGCCCCTTTGAATTGTGCTCTAACGCCCTGCTAAACCAAATTGCTTTATTTAATACGCTATGTAGTGATAACACAGCTTTAACTGGCCTTCGAGGCAAAACGTACAATAATCAAATGAACATCAGAAAATTAAATATTCAAGACGTTGAGAAACTAAAAGAAATCGGAAAACTGACTTTTGCCGAAACTTTTGCTTCCGAAAACAGCGAAGAAAACATGAAAGAATATTTGGAAAGCGGATTTTCAACGGAAAAACTGACTGCGGAACTGACCGACCAAAACGCTGAATTTTACTTTGCAGAACTTGACGGAAAAACAATTGGATATTTAAAAGTGAACGTTGGACAATCTCAAACCGAAATAAAGGACAAAAACGCACTCGAAATTGAACGGATTTATGTGCTAAAGGAGTTTCACGGAAAAAAAGTCGGACAAATCCTTTACGACAAAGCAATTGAATTGGCGAAAGAAAAAAACGTAGAATATGTTTGGTTGGGAGTTTGGGAGCAAAATCCAAGAGCAATCCGATTTTATGAAAAAAATGGATTTGTAGCATTTGACAAACACGTTTTCAAACTTGGAAATGATGAACAGACGGACATAATGATGAAACTCAAACTAAATGAACAAAAGCCAGTTACCAACAATGTATAACCGCAATTACGGAGGATTCGACTACGTCCGAATCCACTCGGAATTGCTAACGACAGTGTTTAATAGAAAAAACTAAATATAAACCCGTAACTGACGGTTATACGAGACCGTTGTGGTAATGATTCCCAGAGTATAATATTTTGAGTGATAAACGAAATACAAAGTGGATAATAGAGCAATCAACATTACTTTTTGGTGATAGTTTTGATTACAGTGCTACACAATACACTAATGCGAAAACCAAAATTAAATTTCTTTGTAAAAAACACGACTATTCATTTGAACAAACTTCAAATAATCATCTAAACTCCAAACATCCTTGTAAGTTCTGTCTGCAAGAAGCACGTCGTGCAGAACTTTCTGACAGCATTCATACGTTCAAGAATAAAATACAAGCCATTTATGGGAACCAATTTGACTTCGATAATGCAAACTACGTTAACCAAAGGACCCCTATTTCTTTAAAATGTTTAAAGCACAATAAAGTAATTACGAAAGAGCCTCAAGTATTTTTGAGGGGGCATGGCTGTGATCTCTGTGCTAAGGAAGAATCTTCTGCCAATTTGAGTAGGCAAACCCTGAATGAAATAAATCATTTCGTAGGTAAATTAAATGGCAAATGCCTTTCAAAAAGCTATTTCAACAATGAAGCAAAATTAGACTTTGAATGCAATTCTGGTCATAAGTTTCAAAAATCTTGGAGTGCAGTAAAAAATTCTTTGCGATGGTGTCCAAAATGTTCACCAAACAAATTAATTGGAGAAACACTCGCACGTTTAATTTTGGAACACCTTTTACAATTAAAGTTTCCTTCAGTCTACATAAAAGAGATGGAAGGTCTTCAATTAGATGGCTATAATTTAAAAAATAGGATTGCTTTCGAATACCAAGGATATCAGCATTACACTGAAAACAGTCATTTCCATTCAGACGAAAGAAGATATAATTCACAAATTGAAAGGGACAGGTACAAAAAACAACTCTGTAAGAAAAATAAAATAACTCTAATTGAAATATTTGAATTTAAAACAATTAGAGCAGGAAGAATTCATCTATTCGTTGACCAGGTAAAAAGAACACTACATAAGCTAAATTTAATTTATAACAACGAACCTTTCCAACTCGATTTAGTTGAACTCTACCGTGGAAAGAAAAGTGAATTGTATGAACAGGCAAAAAAAATAGTTGAGAAAAGAAATGGTTCTATACAAGGATTTATAGGTGCCGAAAGTAAACACACTTATACTTGCTCGAAAGGTCACAAAACAACGAATAGAGTTTTGAGTGTAACAATTAAAACTAACGCATCTTGTGCCACATGTGAAGCATTATCTAAATACCAATCACTCAAAGAAATTATTGAATCAAGAGGAGGTAAATTGATTGACAAAAAACTAAAACCGAAGGGTTTTTCAGAAACATATAAATGGATTTGCAATAACGGACATAAAAGGGAATCTAAAGGCCAGTATTTGTTCAATGGATATTGGTGTGTAGAATGCCAAAAAGAATCCCAAAAAAAGCAACTAAACTCGAAAGAGCTTGCTGAGTTCAAAAAAGACATAATCAGCGGAAAGTTTTATCAAAAAGACATTCCTGAAAAATGTGGCATAGGTGACGGAGTTTATAGGCGATTAATTGCTGAACTTGGATTAAAACCAAAATATATTCCTCAGGATAGAAAAGCTCAAAAGAAGCGTTCAAAAGGTAAATTACTTCAAATTGATCCTGAAAACTTTGAAGTCATAAAAGATTTTGAATCACTTGAAGCAGTAAAATTAGATGAATCAGGCTTATATAAACCTGAAGGTATTAGACAACAGATGAAAAAATACAAAAAGGCTTATGGATATTATTGGAGCAGAGAAGAAAACTTAGAAGAAACAATTAAATTTTTAAAAACAAATACCACTAACAGCAAATAAGCGCCAGCAAAACCGAGCGCTCATTTCCTATTGCCTTCTTTGCCTATTTGCAAACCGTTAGAGCACATTAGGGTAATGTCTAAAAACAGATAAATTGAATGAACAAAACGATATTTGAAATTACAAAAATGGATTGCCCTTCTGAAGAAAATTTAATCAGATTAAAATTGGAAGGAATTTCAGGCATTAAAAATTTAGACTTTGATATCCCAAACAGAAAATTAAGTGTCTATCACCTTGGCTCAAGCGATGCTATAGAAAAAGCAATTATCGACTTAAATTTGGGTGGTAGAAAGTTGCTGTCAGAAAACACAAATGAAACCCAATTTAAAGAAAATAAGCAACAAAAAAAACTGCTTTGGGCTGTTCTTGCTATCAATTTTTCCTTTTTTATAATAGAAATAACAAGCGGTCTAATTTCAAAATCAATGGGATTAGTCGCAGACAGTTTAGATATGCTTGCAGACAGTTTTGTTTATGGAATTAGCTTGTTTGCAGTTGGAAGCTCTGTAATCAGAAAAAAATTGGTTGCTAAAATTGCCGGATATTTTCAAATAATGCTTGCCATAATTGGCTTTCTAGAAGTAATTAGAAGATTTTTTTATACAGATAAATTACCCGATTTTTCAACCATGATTTTCATTTCAATCTTGGCCTTAGTTGCAAATACAATTTGTTTATACCTGCTTCAAAAATCAAAAAGTAAAGAAGAAGCGCATATGCAAGCCAGTATGATTTTTACTTCCAACGATATAATAATTAATGTAGGGGTAATAACTGCGGGCATATTGGTCAATGCTCTTAATTCTAATTTACCCGATTTGCTTATTGGAGCTATCGTTTTCATCATTGTAATTCGGGGAGCTGTTAGAATTTTAAAACTTGGTAAATAAAAATTGTATAGCTTTATATTCCTGATTGACCATTGGAAGTAAATGCAATCCAGACTAAATATAAAAGTTACATTCAATTTGAAATTACATGAAATATAAAAACTTTGAAACTGAAAGACTCCTCATAAGACCCACTGAAATTAGGGATGCTGAATTTATTTACGAACTATTAAATACACCTAAATGGTTTCAATATATTGGCGATAGACAGGTAAAAAGCGTCCACGATGCAGCAGTGTATATCAACAATAAAATGACACCCCAGCTCAAGCGACTTGGCTATTCAAATTACACCCTAATACGAAAAAAGGACCAAGTAAAGATTGGCGTTTGTGGACTGTACGATCGTGAAGGGCTGGAAGGAATTGATATTGGTTTCGCCTTGCTTCCTGCTTTTGAAAAAAATGGATATGCACTGGAAGCCGCCTTACGAATTAAAAAAGCTGCCTTTGAAGAATTTGGAATCGAATTAATAAGTGCCGTTACAACCAAAGAAAATAAGGCCTCGCAAATGCTGCTGGAAAAACTGGGACTTAAATTAGCAGGTACTACCCTGCTTCCAAATGACGATGAAGAACTGCTTGTTTATAAAATTGAAAAAATAACTGGATAAGGAATCTTAATAATAAACCTACCAACTGTATTATGATACACACAAGCACCAAATTTTTACAAGCGTTAACCGTTTTTGTAGGGGTATCGGTATTTGCCTTCATGCTTTATTTTCCCTTAACCGAAGGTCGTGCACAAGATTTAGACCTGTTTCAAATTTACTTGGATCCTTTCATTCTCTATGGATATACTTCTTCTTTGGTATTTTACTACGCATTGTATCAGGCCTTTTTGTTTTTCGGACTCGTAAACAAAAACGAAGTGTTTTCACTTAAATCGATAAATGTTGTAAAGCGCTTTAAACAAACTGCTCTCTTAATGAGTGTCTTAATTGCACTTGCCGGACTTTTTATTAAACTTTTTCACCACCAAGATGATGACCCTGCAGGATTTCTTGCAATTAGTTTGGTTGCAATTTTTATTACGATTGTTATATCAGCTTTGGCTGCTGTATTAGAAAAAATTATACAGCAAGGTATTGATTTAAAGCACTAAGGAAAAAATAAAAAAGGTAATTTATTTTCTTATTACCTTGTTTTATTATCAAGCAGAGTTTGCCTGAAAGTGATTTAGATATTATTTGTAAAGGTAAAAATCTAGTTGAAATTTTTAAATACCTTACTTAATAAAAAATTGATTTCTAGGGATTTAAAATATACAATGCATAACTTTATCATAAAAAATCTGTTGTTGTGTTAAAAACTGATAAATTTAGCATCGCAATTGTTAGACAAAACCTACCAACAGAAAAATAGCATGCTTACAGAGCAAATGCTAATTGAAAATGAAATTTTAATCGAAAAAGGTATTAAATTTCGAAAAAAAATAATTGATTTAAAATCCAACGGAATAAAAACAGAACCAGCCTTTGCTAATTTATTAGGACTTACAAGAAATCCGTATTTAGAATTATTAAAACCTGAAAAATGAAAACAACAGCAGAACATAATGAACGCATTGCAAAAATGACCTTCGCTTCTGTATATCCTCATTACCTAACAAAGGTTGAGAAAAAAGGAAGAACAAAAACCGAATTGCATCAAGTTATTACATGGCTAACTGGCTTTGACGATTATGAAATACAAGCGTTCATTAATGATAAAGCAACTTTTGAAACATTTTTTCAAAAAGCAACACTACCTCAAAACGCCCATTTAATTAAGGGAGTAATTTGTGGGTATCGAATTGAAGAAATTGAAAACCCGTTAACCCAAAAAGTTAGGTATTTAGATAAGCTTGTTGATGAATTGGCTAAAGGACGAAAGATGGAAAAAATTCTACGTCAATAAATTTCTACTAGGGCACTTAAAATAATTTTATCTACTACTATCATTTTTATAAATAAACATTTCTTTAATGCAATAGGCTATAAAATATGAAGTATAACTTATTGATTTAAAATTTTTAAAAAGCCATACAACCAATAACAGTATAAATATTAATTATTTAAACAAGAATAATATACCCTAATTTTTTGTAAATTAGGGTATATTTTTATCATAACAAATAC
Source organism: Bacteroidota bacterium (assembly GCA_018335575.1). Classification (GTDB taxonomy): domain Bacteria; phylum Bacteroidota; class Bacteroidia; order Flavobacteriales; family Flavobacteriaceae; genus JAGXRT01. The sequence continues at coordinate 12,602 of JAGXRT010000048.1, forward strand.
AGTTATATCATGGAAAATAAATTAGAGTCGAAAGGCAAATGCCCTATGCACGCAACACTAGGTAAACACAATATAGGAAATAGTGGTACCAAAAACCGAGATTGGTGGCCAAATCAGTTAAAACTAAACATCCTACGTCAGCATTCATTAAAATCAAATCCGATGGGTGCTGGATTTAATTACAAAAAAGAGTTTGAAAGCCTCGATTTAAAAGCTATTAAGAATGATCTTCACCACTTAATGACTGATTCGCAAGATTGGTGGCCTGCTGATTTTGGACATTATGGGCCCTTATTCGTTCGGATGGCCTGGCACAGCGCCGGTACGTATCGCATTGGTGATGGTCGTGGGGGAGCCGGAAGTGGACAACAACGATTTGCACCATTAAACAGTTGGCCAGATAATGTAAACCTTGATAAAGCACGCCGTTTGCTGTGGCCAATCAAACAAAAATATGGAAAAAAAATATCGTGGGCAGACTTAATGATACTTGCCGGAAATGTAGCCTTGGAATCGATGGGATTCAAAACCTTAGGATTTTCTGGTGGCAGAGAAGATGTATGGGAACCTGAAGAAGATGTTTATTGGGGTACCGAAACCGAATGGTTAAAAAATGATGACCGTAACTTAGATTTAACCGAGGTTGACAATCCGCTGGCAGCTATTCAAATGGGATTAATTTATGTGAATCCAGAAGGTCCAAATGGAAATCCAGATCCACTTTTAGCTGCCAAAGACATACGTGATACGTTTGCCCGTATGGCTATGAATGACGAAGAAACGGTGGCTTTAATTGCAGGTGGTCATACGTTTGGAAAATGTCACGGAGCCGGTGATGCTGCTTTAGTAGGCGCTGAACCTGAAGCTGCAGACATTGAAGAACAAGGATTTGGTTGGAAAAATGCTTATGGAACCGGAAAAGGAAAAGATACCATATCCAGTGGTCTTGAAGTTATCTGGACCCAAACTCCAACGAAATGGAGTTATTATTTTTTCAAAAATTTATTCGAGTTTGAATGGGAATTAACTAAAAGTCCGGCTGGTGCACATCAATGGGTCGCAAAAAATGCAGGTGAAGAAATGCCTGACGCTTTTGACAAAACCAAAAAGCATAAACCAACAATGCTTACTACAGATTTATCGCTACGTTTTGATCCTTCATATGAAAAAATATCCAGACGCTTTTATGAACATCCGTTGGAATTTGCAGATGCCTTTGCAAGAGCATGGTACAAACTAACACACCGCGATATGGGACCACGCGCTTGTTGTTTGGGATCAGAAGTGCCTGCAGAAGAATTCATTTGGCAAGATCCAATTCCTGCTGTAGATCATCAATTAATTGATAAAACCGACATTGCTAATTTAAAGTCTACCTTGTTAAAATCAGGATTAAGTATTTCGCAACTAACCTCTTTGGCCTGGGCATCTGCCTCCACATTTAGAGGATCTGATAAACGTGGTGGAGCAAATGGAGCGCGTATACGTTTAGCACCACAAAAAGATTGGACAGTGAACAATCCTTCGCAGCTAAATCAAGTTTTAACCAAATTAGAAAAAATTCAAAAAGATTTTAACACAAGTAATTCCGATGGTAAAAAAGTTTCTTTGGCAGACTTAATTGTGTTGGCAGGTTGTGCTGGTGTTGAAAAAGCAGCAAAAGATGCTGGATTTAATGTTGAAGTTCCTTTTACCGCTGGACGCACAGATGCAACCCAAGCACAAACAGACATAGAATCATTCAAC
>JAGXRT010000049.1 GCA_018335575.1 Bacteroidota bacterium
CGTTGATAGGCTATAGGTGTAAAGGCAGTAATGTCAAAGCCGAGTAGTACTAATAACCCGTAAGCTTAGGTAATAGATTTTTTTTTCTAACTCGATATTATTCTTTCAATTATGTCAATCATATAACGAATTGAGTTTTCGTAAAAACTTAAGGTGGTTATAGCAATAGGGCTCACCTCTTCCCATTCCGAACAGAGAAGTTAAACCTATTTGCGCAGATGGTACTGCCATTTTGGTGGGAGAGTATGTCGCCGCCTTCCTCAAAACCCTCATTGTTCAATGAGGGTTTTTTTTTCATCAAAGGGTAGGGAAATAACTAAGTTGTAAGAAATTCAACCAAGCGTTTTTTTATAAAATAATTCCATCCACCTAGACAACTTTCATATGTAAATTCTGGAATGTCATCAGGAAAAGTTTCTAATCCTAAAGAAGTTAGTTTAAGTTTTGTGAGCTTATTGGTTTGACTAATTTCAAAAGTAACTATTCCCATTCCTTTTATTCCTTTATAAGTCCACTCGTACGTAATTTTTTTTAACGGAATTACTTCTGTTATTTTCCAACAATGTAAAAAATCCCTGCTTGTTGCTTTTACATTAAATTTTGTTTCAAAGCCAACAATTGGCTTAAAATCTGGAATATTATCAAAATACCATTTTTTCATAAAATCAAGCTGAGTGATAGCATTCCAAACTGTTTCTTTTGAGTTTGTAAAAGATTGTTCAACGATTACTGGCACATTTCTTTTATTTATCATATGATTAATTGTAAAATATTGAAAGAGAATACTATTATACAATAAAAATACAAATTATTGCAAGGATATTACAACTTTAAATATAAGACTAACAATAACTTTGACAATTATTAACCAATAAAAAATTATTATAATGGAGACTGCTTGTAAATATGAAGAGTGTACTAAAATTGTGTAGATTTTAAAGGGTGTACAAATGAAAAAAATTAAAGTTTGATTGCTTTCATAACACCAGAAGAAGAGTTTGGTTGAGTTTTAGAAGGTATTCGTTTTACAGTTAAAAAGCAATTCAGGGACAATTGCAGACATTTGCTTTAAAACCGGATTTAATGATCAAGCCTATTTTTCAAGAGCATTTAAAAATCAGTTCGGGTGTTGTCCATCAGCATATAAAAAAGAACAAGGGAGAGATTAAAAGGTAAAATTATGTATATAATAGATTTACAGCTACATTTTGCAATAATTATCCAATTAACTACAAGATAAGTACAATTTTTTTGATTGGTATAATAGTACATTTGAGTATTATTAATCACAAAAAAAAAAAATCAACATGGGACTTATTTGTAAATTTAAAGAATGTTCAAAAGAGTGTGAAATATTTTCATCATGTACCTCTGATAAAAGATTAGAGTTTGGGATGTACAAGAAAACTAAAAGGTTTTTGTGGGATGATTATAGAAGATTTGCTCATTAATAAAAAAAGCGAAGACAAGTCCTCGCTTTAAAGTATTTTTGAATGTATCATTAGCTGTTAATTACCCCACGGGAAATTACAATTTTCTGAATTTCTGATGTACCTTCATAAATCTGAGTAATCTTAGCATCGCGCATTAATCGTTCAACATGGTATTCTTTAACATAACCATAACCCCCGTGAATTTGCACTGCCTCAGTGGTAATCCACATCGCAGATTCTGCAGCATATAATTTAGCCATGGCTCCAGACATATCATAGTTTAATTGATTGTCTTTATCCCAAGCAGCTTTCATACATAAATGTCGAGCAGCCTCAATAGTTGTGGCCATATCGGCTAATTTAAAAGCGATGGCTTGATGTTCGTTTATAGCTTTTCCAAATGCTTTTCGTTCTTTTGAATATTGAAGGGCTAGTTCGTATGCGCCTGAGGCTATTCCTAATGCTTGGGAAGCAATACCAATTCTGCCTCCTGCTAAGGTTTTCATAGCAAACTTAAAACCGAAACCATCTTCTCCAATTCTATTTTCTTTAGGTACTTTAACATCTGTAAACATTAGCGAATGGGTATCAGAACCACGAATTCCTAATTTATTTTCTTTTGGACCCACTTCAAAACCAGGCATTCCTTTTTCAATAATTAGTGCATTAATACCTTTATGACCTTTAGCTACATCAGTTTGCGCTATAACTAAATACACACTTGCGGTACCTCCATTGGTAATCCAGTTTTTGGTACCATTAACTAAATAGTGGTCTCCCTTATCAATAGCCGTGGTACGTTGTGAAGTGGCATCAGATCCAGCTTCAGGCTCACTTAAACAAAAAGCACCAATTATTTCACCTTTGGCCAGTGGCACCAAGTATTTTTGTTTTTGTTCTTCTGTGCCATATTTTTCTAATCCCCAGCATACTAATGAGTTATTGACAGACATTACCACAGATGCAGAAGCATCAATCTTTGAGATCTCTTCCATAGCCAATACATATGAAACGGTATCCAAACCACTTCCTCCATATTTTGGATCAACCATCATCCCCAAAAAGCCAAGTTCACCCATTTTTTTAATTTGTTCTGCTGGAAATTTTTGATGCTCATCGCGTTCAATTACGCCTGGAAGTAATTCATTCTGAGCAAAATCCCTTGCAGCATCACGAATCATTATTTGTTCTTCTGTTAAGTTAAAATCCATAATATTCTTGTTGTAAATTAATTGTTTTTAAAGTTCTCAAATATACTAATTTAATTAAAAGTGATTTGTATTTTTACCAAAATATGGAACAGCGACAATGGAATGTAATAGGGTTAATGAGTGGCACCTCTTTAGATGGTGTTGATCTAGTTTATGTTACATTTAAGGAAAATGGACAATATACATACAAAATACATGCTGCTAAAACGTATAATTATTCTGATGAGTGGCGATCTAAACTCAGGAATGCGTTTGAGCAATCAAAAGATGAAATAGAGAATCTAAATATTGAATATGGTATATTCTTAGGAAAGCTAATCAATAAATTTATAACAGAACATGCCATTAGCGAAATCGATTTTATAGCCTCCCATGGACATACAATTTTTCATAGACCTCAGGAACACTATACCTTACAAATAGGTGATGGGCAGTCTATTGCCAATGAAACTTCTATTAAAGTAATTTGTGACTTTAGATCGCAAGATGTAATACTTGGAGGACAAGGAGCTCCGTTAGTTCCTTTAGGTGATTTATTATTATTTTCAGATTTTGATTATTGCTTAAATTTAGGCGGGTTTGCTAATATATCGTATCAAGAACACAATGAAAGAAAAGCCTTTGATATTTGTCCGGTAAACGTGGTTTTAAACTTTTATGCCGAAAAGCTAGGAAAACACTATGATGAAAATGGCGACTTGGCATCCGTAGGTAGCCTACATAATGAATTGTTATACGAATTAAATAACGTGTCTTTTTACACTAGTTCATCTCCAAAATCTTTGGGAATTGAATTTGTAAAGTCTGTTTTAATTCCGTTAATCAGTAGATTTAATCTAAATGAGTCTGCTATTTTAAGAACCTTTGTAGAACATGTTGCCATTAAAATTGCTGAAAAAGTTAAACCGCATAAGACAATACTAATAACGGGTGGAGGAGCTTATAATCGATACTTAATAGAACGAATAAAAAAACTTTCAAATTGTGATTGTGTAATGCCTTCAAAGGAACTAATAGATTTTAAAGAAGCATTAATTTTTGCTTTTTTAGGTTTACGTAAAACAGAAAACAAAATTAATTGCTTAAAAAGTGTTACCGGTGCTACAAATGACCATAGTAGTGGAGTAATTTTTACACCTTAAATTGTATATTAGCAACTTTAAAAACAACTTTACTTAAATATATCAGATTATATGGAATTATTAATAATTATTGTATTTATTTTAGGGTACTTATCCATAACCTTAGAACATACTTTTAAAATAGACAAGTTAATTCCTGCATTGGCTATGATGGCTATCATGTGGGCAATGGTGGCTTTAGGACATTTAGATGTTTTTAACGTAGATACTGCTTTACGTGTTTTAGTGCCAACGCATGTAGAAGAAGTTATACTCCATCATTTGGGTAAAACTTCTGAAATATTGATTTTCTTAATTGGAGCAATGACCATTGTTGAAATTATAGATTATTTCAATGGATTTGCTACGATTAAAACGTATGTTAAAACCAGAAACAAGGTAAAGCTACTTTGGATATTTTCTTTTTTAGCGTTTATGTTATCGGCTATTATTGATAATCTTACTGCAACCATAGTATTGATTTCAATCTTAAGAAAATTAATGAACAGCAGAGAAGATCGTTTGTGGTATGCTGGTATTATTGTGATTGCTGCAAATGCAGGTGGAGCATGGTCTCCTATTGGAGATGTTACTACAACCATGCTTTGGATAGCCAACAAAGTGAGTGTAGCAAACTTAATTTCGTATCTATTGATACCATCCTTACTTGCCATGGCTATTCCTTCAGCAATAGCATCGTTTATGCCAGCGTTTAAAGGAAATATTGCTGAAACATTAGAGGACGATAAAGAAGTTGCTACCAAAAGCGGAGCATTTATGTTATATCTTGGTTTAGGGTCTATCATTTTTGTGCCGTTTTTTAAGACAGTAACACATTTACCGCCTTATGTAGGAATGATGTTATCGTTATCAGTTGTTGCCTTGTTTGCAGAAGTACTGAGTAACCGAAAATTTTCCATGTCAAATGTAGATGAAGAATCAGATAACGCAGCGCATCACAGTCCGGTACATAAATCACTTACTAAAATTGAAATGCCAAGCATCCTATTTTTCTTGGGTATTTTAATGGCTGTAGCAGCATTAGAATCGATGGGAATGTTGTTTAATTTTGCTGGATGGTTGCAAAAAGCTACACCTATGATTGGTACCGAATTGCCAACAGCGCAAGTATCTGATTTAGTAGTGGTATTATTAGGAGGTGCATCTGCAGTTATTGATAATGTACCGTTAGTTGCTGCTAGTATTGGGATGTTCCCTAATGCAATAGACGATCCGCTTTGGCATTTTATTGCCTTTGCCGCTGGTACTGGAGGTAGTATGTTAATTATTGGATCTGCTGCCGGAGTGGTAGCCATGGGAATGGAAAAAATAGATTTCTTTTGGTATCTGCGAAAATTCTCGTGGTTAGCGTTCTTAGGTTATATTGCTGGAGCAATTGCATTTATTATAATGAGAACAATATTGTAATTGTTGATAATTATTCATAAAAAATCCGATAAATTTTTATCGGATTTTTTTTATTTTTTCATTGCTGCTTTAAATCTTTTATTACTTTTGATGTGCTTAAAATGCGAAATTAAAACAGCTTGTTTTGGGCATTGCAAGTTTAAGTTGTGAAGACAAATTGTTCTTAAAATATGGAAACTAAATAATCCTTTTAGTTATTGGATTATGAAAATAAATAATAATATACCTCATGTTACCTTCAGAACTTAGTCAAGTAAAGACTAATTCAATACGCTAGAAATATCAAATATTGATAGCAACTTAAAATCCATTTAGGCTAACATTTTAAACAGTATAAAATTAAATTAAATGGAAAATATACTATTTCTATTGTTTATTGTTGGGTATGTTTTTATTACCCTAGAACACACTTTAAAATTCGATAAATTAATTCCAGCCTTAACAATGATGGCTTTAATGTGGGCCGTTATTTCATTAGCACACCTCGATGTTTTTGTAGTTGATGAAGTCTTAAAACAATTAAAACCTACACATTTTAACGAGGTATTATTACATCATTTTGGGAAAACGGCAGAGATTTTGATTTTCTTAATTGGCGCAATGACTATCGTTGAAGTTATTGATTATTTTGATGGGTTTTCATCGATAAAAGGATTGGTAAAAACGCAAAGCAAGCGCAAATTAATTTGGGTATTTTCAATTTTAGGCTTCTTTTTATCGGCTGTAATTGATAATTTAACGGCCACTATTATTTTGATTTCTATATTAAGAAAACTAATTAACGATCAGAATTTAAGAATATGGTACGCCTCTTTGATTGTAATTGCTGCCAATGCCGGCGGTGCTTGGTCTCCTATTGGCGATGTAACTACAACTATGTTATGGATTGCAAATAAAGTAACAACAACAAACCTGATACTACATTTGTTTATTCCATCTGTAATTGCAACTGTTATTCCTTCTGCAATTGCCTCATTTTTGCCCATTTTCAAAGGAGAAATAAACGCAGTTGAACTGCATGAAGAAAAGCCAAAAAAATACAGTTCATTTATGTTGATATTAGGTTTGGGAGGTATTGTTTTTGTACCCATTTTTAAAACCTTAACGCACTTGCCTCCTTATGTAGGAATGATGTTTTCTTTGGCTATAGTTGCACTTTTTGCAGAAATTTTAAGTTATCGTAAGTTTAGTTTAACAACTCCTGATGATGATCTTTTAAAACCTGTACATCACAGTCCGATTCACAAAGCATTGTCAAAAGTTGAAATGCCGAGCATTTTATTTTTTCTGGGTATTTTAATGGCTGTTGCTGCCTTAGAATCAGTTGGTAATTTATTTCATTTTGCCGATTGGTTAAATGCAACAATTGCTAACCTAGATTTAGTGGTGATGTCCTTAGGTTTTGGATCGGCTGTAATTGATAACGTTCCTTTAGTGGCTGCCAGTATAGGGATGTTTACTGAAGGAGTTGATAATCCATTGTGGCACTTTATTGCTTTTTCTGCAGGAACAGGCGGAAGTATGTTAATTATTGGATCTGCTGCAGGAGTGGTTGCTATGGGTATGGAAAAAATAGACTTTTTCTGGTACCTTAAAAAAATATCATGGTTAGCTTTATTGGGTTTTTTAGCTGGTTCAGGAGCCTTTATAATGATACGGATGTTGTTAGAATAATGTTAAAACCGAGAATTTTCTCGGTTTTTTTATGAACATTTGTCAAAATACAATTTACATATCGTATTTTCGTTATCTAATTATCAAACAAAATTCTTATGCTGTTATTTATTCAACAAGAATCTGAGGTCGCTCAACAACTAGTTCAAGAAGCGGTATCAGTAGAAAAAAAACTTTCTATATATGAGTTAATTGTAAGTGGAGGAGTTGGCGGTCAGGTTATTATCGGATTGCTATTTGTATTGTTAGCGGCAGCGCTATATATCTATTTTGAACGCTTTTTTGCAATTAAAGCAGCATCTCAAATCGATAAGGATTTTATGAATCAGATTAAAGATTTGGTTTCTAATGGGAAATTGGAAGCTGCCAAAATGGTATGTGCTAAAACAAATTCGCCCAGCGCACGCTTGGTTGAAAAGGGAATCTCAAGAATTGGGAAACCTTTAGCTGATATCAATACTGCAATAGAAAATGCTGGAAAATTAGAAATTTATAACTTAGAGAAAAATGTTAGTGTGTTGGCAACTATTGCCGGTGCTGCTCCAATGATTGGATTCTTAGGAACAGTAATAGGAATGATTGTTGCCATTCATCAAATTGCCAATGCGGGCGGACAAATAGATATTAAAATGTTATCAGATGGTTTATATACAGCAATGACCACTACAGTAGCCGGTTTAATTGTAGGTATTATCTCATACATAGCTTACAACCATTTGGTTGTTAAAACTGATAAAGTGGTATATCAAATGGAAGCTAAATCACTTGAATTTTTAGATTTACTTAACGAACCTGCCTAAGAAAATATGAATATTAGAGGAAGAAATAAAATAAAGCCCGAATTTAGCATGGCGTCCATGACGGATATTGTATTTTTATTGCTGATATTTTTCATGATAACCTCTACGCTGGTTACTACCAGTGCTTTGGATATTTTATTGCCAAAGGCACAAGGTAAGACAGAAAATAAAAAGGCAGTTTCAATAACCATTACCAAAGATTTAAACTATTTTATTGATAACAATCAATCATCGTTAGAAACTCTCGAAGAAGAATTGGCTTCCTTGCTTAAAACCCAAGAAAATCCATCTTTAATATTAAGAGCAGAAGAAGGAGTTCCGATTGAATATGCTGTTTCCGTAATGGATATTGCCAACCGAAATAAATACAAGGTTATTTTAGCAGTAAGACCTAAATAAGACTATGTCACTATTAGATAATCAACATAAGCGAAAATCAGCTGTAATAACAACGGTATTGTTGGTGCTGTTTGTTGTAGCTGCTTTTGTTTTTGGATTGTCGTATTGGGATCCTCCTCAAGAATTTGGTATTGCAGTAAATTTCGGAACTTCAGATGTTGGTCAAGGTGATATACAGCCAGAAGAAGCCATTCAGGCGGCACCACAGCCTACAAAGCAAGCTTCAAGTCCTGTAACCCCTGCAAAAGTTATTGAAAAGGTAGTAACACAAGATACTGAAGAATCTGTATTAATTAAAGAAAAACAAGTAAAGAAACCAACTACTGTCACAGAAACAAAAGAAAAACCTGTAACAAAACCTACTCCTACACCAACGCCCGATAAATCTACTTCCGATGCTTTGAATAGTTTATTAAAAGGTCAAAAATCTGATGGAAAAGCTACAGGTGGTGAAGGAGATGACAATCAGTCAGGCGATAAAGGAAAAGTAGAGGGCGATCCGAATGCCAAAGGCTATTATGGCACGGCTGGAATTGGTGGCGGTGGTGATTATCAACTTGGAAATAGAAAACCGCTTAACAAACCAAAACCAAATTACATTTGCGATGAAGTAGGTATTGTAGTGGTACAAATTGAAGTGGATAGAAATGGCAATGTTATAAATGCCATTCCGGGTGTAAAAGGCACAACTAACTCGGCAGAGTGTCTTAAATCTGAAGCTAAAATTGCCGCCATGAAAACAACCTGGCAACCCGATGCCAATGCAACTTCAAAACAAATTGGTTATATTCGCTACCGATTTTCGATATCTCAGTAACAATGATGAATTATCAAGAAACACTCGATTGGATGTTTGCTCAACTACCAATGTTTCAGCGCGTTGGAGCAATAGCATTTAAAAAAGATTTAACCAATACCTTGGCGTTAGCTAAACATTTAAACAATCCACACCATCAGTTTAAATCCATCCATGTGGGCGGAACCAACGGAAAAGGTTCTACAAGCCATATGTTATGCTCTATATTAATGGAAGCCGGATATAAAGTAGGATTGTATACCTCGCCCCATTTAAAAGATTTTAGAGAACGCATTCGGATAAACGGTGAAATGATTACTGAAGCTGAAGTAGTTGAATTTATAGACATCAACAAAGATTTTTTAGAGCAACAGAAACTGTCTTTTTTTGAAATGACAGTTGGCATGGCTTTTCATCACTTTGCACTTCATCAAGTTGATTTTGCTGTCATCGAAGTAGGATTGGGGGGTCGATTGGATTCAACCAATATCATCAATCCCCAGGTGTCAGTAATTACTAATATTGGTTATGATCACATGCAATTTTTAGGTGATACCTTACCGTTGATTGCAGCTGAAAAAGCTGGAATTATCAAGCCAAACACTCCGGTAGTTATCGGTGAATTTCAGGAAGAAGTAATCGCGGTTTTTAAAGAAAAAGCTACTAAATTAAATGCACCTTTGTTTATTGCAGAAGAATTGATAACTACAGACTATGAAACTGTATTAAAAGGAAAATACCAACAAAAAAATGTTAAAACGGTACTACAAGCCATTGCAGTATTGCAAAACAAAGGTATAGAAATATCAGAAAACAATATAGTAAAAGGCTTGTTGAGCGTGATTGATAATACTCATTTAATGGGGCGCTGGCAGGTTTTGCAAGAAAATCCTAAAATAATATGTGATACAGCACATAACAAAGAAGGTTTAACCTACGTGTTAAATCAACTAAAAGAAGAGTCTTTTTACCAATTACACATTGTATTAGGAATGGTGAATGATAAAGAAGTGTCAAAAGTTTTGTCTTTATTTCCAAAAAATGCGCTTTATTATTTTTGTATGCCAAACATACCAAGAGGTCTTGATGCTAAAGTGCTTCAACAGGAAGCTGTAAACCATAGTTTAGTTGGAGATAGATATTCTTCTGTAGAAAATGCTTTGCAAGCTGCAAAATCTAAAGCTTTAAAGAATGATTTAATTTTTGTTGGCGGAAGCACTTTTGTTGTGGCTGAATTACCATTACTATAGAAATTACTTATTGAAATTGATTTTAAAAAAATTAAAATCTATAAGATTGACTTGTATCAGCTATAAGCTATTTATACATTAGCAATATATCTTCCTTTAAATTATTAAATTAATAAAATATCATAATTTATTTTGATTTTTTATTTCATTTTAACTAAAATGTTCTAAATGATTTGCAATATTTAATTTTTTGCTATAATCATATTAAAGTTAAAAAATGAACTAATACTAACCAAAATCATAAATTATGAAAACAAAAAAAATCGTAATTATTTGGCAATTAATTGCCTTTTTACTTATTCCATCATTACTAATAGCTCAAGACAACGAGCAAAAGCCAGTTTACATTACAGTTACAAAAATGCATTTTAATTTAGATGCCGATGGTAAAGATTGGCTTAAAACAGAAAAAGAATATTTTGATAAAGTTACGAGCAAGAACGACTTGGTAATAGGAGCTCATGTAGTTACACATTTATATACAGAGGACAATACAGAAGTAAAATTTGTATATGTATATAACAGTTGGTCCGATATTGAAAAATCGGGTGAAGTTGACCAAGAGTTAATAAAAAAGGCATGGCCGGATGAAACAAAACGTAAGGAATATTTTGATAAACGAAGCGGTTATTATGCAAAAAAACATTCGGATGAAATATACCAATCAATGAATTTTGGGAAAATGCCTACAGTAAAATCTGACAAACCTCAAGTATTTTATGCGCGCGTTTCAAAATTGGCGATGGACGGAAAGGGAAAGGGGTATAATGATTTTGCCAAAAATGTGATACACAAAAACCCACTGGTTAAAGCCTATTATCCACACAGACATTTATGGGGATCTGATGCCAGAGATTTTGTAGAAGTTTTTGTTTTTGATTCATTAAGTGATTTGGATAAAAGTGCCGATAAAAATAACGAACTAATCAAGGCAGCCTGGCCAGATGAGGCTAAAAGAAAAGCTTTTTTTGATGAAATGAATAAACTTTTTACAGGTAAACATGCAGATTATATTTATCAAAATGTACCCGAATTAGCAAAATAATTTAGTTAGTTGTTTGATTTGAAAAGATCTTACCAAATGATACTTGGTAAGATCTTTTTAGTAAAGGTTTATTTAATAAAGGTTTAAATCGGCGCAAAGAAAGCTCTATTTATTTTTTTAAAATTAATTAATAAAATAATTTTAAAAATTAGTAAAAAATGTTTTGTAGTTATAAAATCTGAATTATATTTGCACACGCAATCGGGCGATTAGCTCAGCTGGTTCAGAGCACCTCGTTTACACCGAGGGGGTCGGGGGTTCGAACCCCTCATCGCCCACAGAAAATTAGAATCCTCCAAGAAATTGGGGGATTTTTTATTTATTCTTATGTCTTATTGTATTTACATACTTTATAGTTTAGCATTAAATCGATATTATATTGGTTATACTTCGGATATGTCTGCTCGAATTATTCGGCATAATCAAGGAGGAAAAGGATTTACTGGCAAAGTGAACGACTGGGAATTGGTTTATCATGAGCGGTTTGAAACAAAATTGGAGGCACTGAAACGAGAAAAGGAAATCAAGAGCTGGAAAAGCCGGATAAAATTACAGGAGCTTATTGCTGGTTCAGTACATCCCGATTAATCGGGAGGGTCGGGGGTTCGAACCCCTCATCGCCCACAGAAAATTAGAATCCTCCAAGAAATTGGGGGATTTTTTTAATCACAGTTTATTAAGCTTGCTGCTTTTTGATAATCCACCAATGTGATAAAGCTAATATTAAACAAATCCCAATTATAAATCCATCTACTAACATAGATCGTTTAGTTTGATGCATAATAGTATTGATTTTTTCTTGTTTGGCATCTTCATACATTTTTTTTAAAGCAATATCATCGGGAATATACACTTGATCTTTGGTAACCGATTTTAAAACATCAAGTTTAAATTGTTCATACGAATTGATATTTTCTTTATTCCAACCAGCGTATAAAGGGTCGTTTCTATCTATAACCGAGGACACAAAGTTACCGATAGAAAAAATTATGGTTGTAATGGTAATTACACAAATAATAATTGCGTAAATCTGAATGATTTTTTGTTTTTTTTCCATTGTTATAAGTTTATGTTGACAATTTTATTAGCTATCAAGAAAATTATTTTACTCTTACCAATAAACTAAACGTTCTTTTGGATGTTTTAAACACAACTATATAAGTACCAGAACGAAGCGATTGCGTATTCCATTCAATCTCATTCTCATGTGAATTAACATATCCTTTAAACAAAGTGCTTATTTTTTTTCCAGTATAATCATAAATTTCTATTGCAATAGATTCAGCATTTTTTAGACTGAATTTCAATTTGGCTAAATCAAAAACAGGGTTTGGATAAATGTTTAAAGGTTTTGTAAATACTTCGCTGTAAACATCCACTGCTAGTGTACTGGTATAAAAATCTTTTTCAATCATTATTTCAGGAGTTGATTTCCCATTAGCTAACCACAAATTATATAGATTAGTTCCTGTACTGTTGGTTGTATTGGCATTCTTCAAAAACTCAACATATTCTTTTGATGAAGTTTGATACAGTAATTTAACATTTAAACGATGGGTGTTATGTGGTACATTATAATTGGTAATATCGAAATAATCACCATCAGCATATGTATAGCCAACAGGAGCAGCCTGTATAGACTCAAAATTAGAATTTGTAAATCCTCTTGGCGGAATTCTATTATCTTTTAAAACCACATTATTTATAGCAAAATGAAATGATTCTTGGCCGGTTGAGCTTAATCCTAATTTTGCTTCATAAATTTTACTGTCATTATTGTAAGTGTCTTTTTTGTTCAGTTCTGCAGTAGATTGGTTATAAGCACCCGATTCATAAATGATATTATTGTTAATATCATAAGCTGTTATATTAAGCCACATTCTTCTACCTTCGGGGTAACCAGAAGGTAATTTATGTCCCGTTTCATTTGTAATTTTAACTGATGTTTTATATCCTGCAATTTCTTGTGTTACTGTCAAATCCATAGTTGCTGCATTTTTTAACATATTTCGGGCTCTTAAAATACCAGCTTCTAAAGCAGCAGTATTTCCTTCACTTATTAGTTTAGGAACAAAGGTGTTTCCACCGGTAAAGTCATGCAAGGGTAAATTGGTTCGATTAGGTGCATTTTGCTTATTACATCCTTTTCCGGTCACATCTTTCATGTGACAATCCTGACAACTAGAAACATGTGTCTTATTCCCGCCAAAAACACTACTGGCTATACCTTCTGGGGTTGTATTATATGCGCTCATTTTCCATTCACTGTACGTGCGTTCGGCAGGAAACATATGATAGGTATTAAAGGAAGGTGCTTTGGTGTTTAAAGTGTTCAAGATATAATTATTTCCATCTTTAGAAAAAGCAGGATTACTTACATCGTGACATGTTGCACAGTAATCGGAAGAGCTATAAAAAGGGTCGTAAATAAATTCATGCGTTGCTTCAGCATCGCTGAACGGACCTCTCCTTGCTTGATTTACATTGTCAATAACAAACATTCCATTACCGGATTGCGGTGGTTTGTTTACGCCTAAATTATTTATTATTACTAAATCAGCTGCATTTGTACTTAACGGATTTATGAGTGTATGACAAAAAAGGCAGTCAACACCTTCTAAATCTTCAGGGTTAAGAGCTGACCCATCAGTAGGAACAGATCTTCCACTTAACCAACCCTTTGGAGTATGGCATCGTAGGCATAAATCTCCAGACCCTGGTGCATCTTGATTGGCAATAGTCAGCGCAGCTAAAAAAAGAGGATCTCGCATTGATTGAGCCATCATACTTCCTTGCCATGTAAATGTTGGTTCTACTTCAGAATTATACCCACCGTGACAATTATTGCAATTAGAAGCAAAACTTATGATTGAAGGTTGAGTTCCTGGAAGAAAAAAATCTTCGATGGTTGTGGTATTAACAACCAAAATGAATGATGAAAGAAGTACAATAAGTACTATTAATTTAAGGTGTAGTAGATTTTTCATAACTTTTATTTAGTCTAAATTAAATACAAGTAATTAATTATCAATAAGATAAGAATAAAAAATTATAAAAAATAGCTTTTAATAAAAATTTAAACAATTAACATGATTCATTAAATAAATCGTAAAAAAATGAGTATTTAAAGTTTTATTAATTCAATCATAAGTTGATGTTTTGTTGTTTATGAACACTAAAAGAATAATAAGATGGATACGAAAAAAAATTGAAAAAAATTCTTATGAATATGATAAAAAGCATATTTTTTTATAATTAAACACCTTAATTTTGCGCTTTTATAAAAAATTAGGTATCAATTTGATATAATGATAAAAAAGTATGAGTAAACAACCTGAAAATTCGTATAAATCAAAACGAAAAAAACCAAGTGAATTTAAAACCAGGGAAGAATATCTAGAACATGAGTTGTCAATTTTAGATTTTCGCAGATGGAGAATTCATATGCCTTTTAGAGATTTTCATGTAGAATATGAAGATTTAATTCCTGCCATTGCCGCAACAATTGGTAAAGTTGTTATGGTAACTGCAATGGTTGCTGCATTTGCAGTTCAATTCGGACTGTCTCCAGAATTTGTTGCAGAAAATGTGCGTTTTGAATTGTTAATAGCTGGTGGCATTTTTGTAATTCTGTTTTCAGCAATTTTAAATCCAAATGCTAATTTAGCGGGTACACACGGGCCGTTAATACCGCTAATTCCTATTATAGCTGCAGCAGGCGGACATCCGTTGGCATTAGGAATTTTAATAGGAGTATTTGGTTTGATTTTAAGTTTTACCAAAGGTGGTTCAAAATTGATGAACATAACCGGAGTTGGTGTTCGGGGAGGTTTGTTAATTTACTTGGGAGCTGTAGGACTAATAAGTCAGATTGGTAAGTTGCAGTTTTGGTCTTCAGAAACTTCAAACACAGCTATTTCATTTGTAGTAATAGGTGTAACTATAATTATATATGCCTTTTTAGCACGAATTCATAAACGATGGTTAGCAATACCGCTTTGTGCTGCCTTAGCCGGGTTAATCGCCTTTTTTATGGGTGCAGAATTTTCTTTTTCTACAGAACCTGGATTGCCTAATATGAATCCATTTTATTGGTGGGGCGAAACTACAGGTTGGCAATTAGGTTGGCCAGATTTGGCTAATTTTATTGCGGTTATACCGTTTGCAATTTTAGCCGTTGCTATGTGGACACCTGATTATTTAGGACATCGTGTGTTTCAAGAGTTGAATTATCCTCAATCAGCTAAAAAAGTTTTGATGGATATTGATGATACTATGACGGTTGCTTCACTAAGGCAAATGGTAGGTACAGCTTTAGGGGGTGGTAATATTGCTTCTTCATGGGGTACCTATATGATACCGGCTGCTATTGCAAAACGGCCAATACCGGGCGGAGCATTACTCACTGCAATATTTTGCGTTTTAGCTGCCATAATTGGCTATCCGATGGATTTAGCTATGTGGGAACCAGTGCTTAGAATTGCCTTAATTGTAGGAGTGTTTTTACCGCTATTAGAAGCAGGAATGCAAATGGTTCATAAACAAAAGGATTCTTTAAGTGCAGGTACTACCATTTTTGCATGTGCTTTTGTTAATCCTGTTTTTGGATGGGCATTATCCATGTTATTGGATAATTTAGGGTTAATTGGTGATAAGGAGCGACCAAAACAACTTACACTTAATGAAAAATTAATAATTCCGGGTGTTATGTTTTTGGTTTGTGTTGTAGCATTAGCCTTAGTAGGTCAATTACCAGGTATACCAGGAATGTTTTAATTTCATATAACGTTAAAAGATAAAACCTATCAGAAGTGATAGGTTTTTTTATATAAGAAATTGAAATTTTAATTGTGGAGACGGAGGGGAATGAATATGTTTTTATTTGATTGATATTCTGTCAATTAAAAATGTGATTTTTCAACTGACCCCTCAAGTGACTCCTCGCAATTCTTTTAAATTTTCTAACTAAATTCCAAACTCTAATATACACTTTTTTATCTGTATTTGAGTTATTTAGATAATTAAAATTTGATGAAGTTTTAATTAAATTTTGGTGTTTACTTAATCATTTTTTAATAGTCATAATTTTATATCTAATGTTCAAATTGGAATTCTACTGCTCCATTTTTTGATAATAAATGACACCTAAATAAATTGATTAACTGACTCCTCATTAATTCCGGTGTGGTTACAGAATTCTTCGATGGTTACCAGGTGGTTTTTGTCTTTGTTGAGCTGCTGTTTGATTTGTGAAACGATGCGGATAGATTGCCGGTAACTTTTGCCGGTGATGCGTTGTACATCTTTTGGGTAAATACAGATGCGTTTTAGGGTGTTTTTCATGCTTTGACCAATTTTGCTTTACCTATGGCGTGACCTATGGTAAAAAGAGCGTTTTAATACACTATCTATACTTATGATACGGGTTTGATTCAGGATTGGTATATACTTGTTTTAACGTTTTAAAATTACTATTCTCTATTGTTTTTATAAAGTTAGTCAATTTTAGTTATACTGCAATACACTGCAGTTTTTTGCACTTTTTACCGACTTGGGTACTTAATGTTGATTTATGACAAATATGCTGTTTTAGGTCATTTATGTCGATTTGCGCCATATGGTACCTGGTGTTGTTGGTTATTGTGGTTTTACATTGGAACTTTGTGTCATCGATCTGAAAAAATGTTGCAACAAATGATGATTGGTGGAGTGTGATTGCCCTTCGACTCCGCTCAGGATTAGAAGGTTGAAAATGAATGTATAATTAAAAAATGAAACGATTATGGCCAAGCAAAAAGGCATTATCTTGTTAAAAGGTACCATTGGAGGTATTACCTTTTACAAAACCCAGGACGGGCACTTAGCTCGTGAAAAAGGGGGTGTGGATGCACAACGCATCAAAAATGACCCTGCTTTTCAAAGAACCCGTGAGAACGGAGCAGAATTTGGAAGAGCTGGTCAAGCCGGTAAGGTGTTAAGAACGGCATTCAGAGCTTTGGCACTGAACGCAGCTGACAGCCGAATGGCAAGCAGGCTGACGCAGCGCATGATGCAGGTGATTAAAGCCGATTCGGTTAGCGATCGCGGACAGCGCAATGTGTTGGACGGTGAAACGGAATTGCTCAGCGGTTTTGAGTTTAACATCCAAGGAAAATTAGGAAATACCTTGTATGCTCCTTTTAGTCCATCGATTGACAGAGCTGCAGGAACCATTGGGGTGGAATTTGCCGCATTTAATCCGTTGACTATGTTAGCGGCTCCAGAAGGAACTACTCACTTTAAAATCGTCTCTGGCGGTGCTGAGGTGGATTTTGAAGCTGGAACCTATGTGATTGAAACCTCAGCTACGGAGTTATTGCCATGGAGCGCTGCTCCTACGGAAGTAATCTCACAAAGCAATGCGGTTACTGCGGAAAGCACTAAACCGTTGTTCTTGGTGGTGGGTGTTGAGTTTTATCAGCAAGTAAACGGTGGCATGTATCCGCTTAAAAATGGCGCGTACAATGCCCTGGCGATTGCGCAGGTAAGCGGCATGTAGGATGAAATTGGTACTGGAACGGACCTATTACGCCCAGGCAACTCATGGGACGTTGTATGCAGACGGTAAAGCGGTGTGTGATACGTTGGAGTTGCCTTGGCGTTTTAACAAGCGCCAGGTGTCGTGTATTCCGGAAGGAAGTTATCGTATTAAAAAGCGGTTTTCGGCTAAGTACAAATGGCATTTGGAAGTGTTGAAGGTTCCGGGAAGAAGTGGCATTTTAATTCATCCTGCCAATGATGCCCAAAAAGAGCTGCAGGGATGTATTGCTCCGGTAAGTTACCTCAGCGGAATGGGCAAAGGGGTGTACTCCAGAAAAGCGCTTAATAAGCTGTTGGAGCTTTTGGAAGGGGTTTTAACGACTAAGGAAACAGTGGTGTTGGAGGTTGTTTGTAAGAAGTAATCAGGGTTATGTTATGTTCATTTTCTTTGCTTGTCCAAAGAAAACGAACCAAAAGAAAAGACCCTTTTTAGGAGGAATTTCCGATTGCATCGGAACCGGCTTGCAAACTTTGCGGTACTTCGTACCTGGATTTCAAAGCTTTGCTGCGCCTATTCTGCCTAAAAAGTTATTAAAATTTTAAATGATCAATTATGAATATTATTGAACGGGCTAAGGCTCCTACTCCGAAATTTTTTAGGATTTTAAGAACTGTTGGATTGACGATGTTGGCAATTAGCGGTAGCGTTTTGGCTGCTACAAGTTTTACTGTTCATTTTCTTTTATGTTCATTTTTGTCTTGACACAAAAACGAACCAAAAAAGTCAAGAAGGTTTTAATAAAATTTTGATTGCATCAAACCGCTGCTAAATCGGCGCTTCATGCTCTTTTCCGATGAATCGGAACGCACTTCCGCTTGATTTACAGCTATTTCTTAAAAACCTTCAGTATCGTTTAAAAGTAAGGACCTTTTAAAGTAATTTTTTTCAACATTAAAAATTTAACTATGAATATTATTGAACGGGCGAAGGCTCCTACTCCGAAATTTTTTAGAACCTTACGCAGTATCGGGTTGACGCTTTTGGCGGTTAGCGGTAGTGTGTTGGCTGCTACAAGTTATACTTATTCATTTTTTGCTTGTCCAACCTTTCGTCATGCTCAAGGGAATCAAATAGAATTGTTTATTAACTTTTTTGCTGCTCCAAAAAAGTTACAAAAAAAGAGCCCTCAACCTATGTATTTCCAGTTGCACTGGAACCGCTTTAAAAAACTCGCCATAAACCGCTATGCGGTTTACGAGTACCACCGAGCTTTTTAAAGCTATACTACGGTTTAGGTTTTACTTAAATGTGAGTTTTAAAATTTAAAATGATTAATTATGAATATAATTGAACGGGCTAAGGCTCCTACTTCGAAATTTTTTAGAACCCTGCGCAGTATCGGGTTGACGCTTTTGGCGGTTAGCGGTAGTGTGTTGGCTGCTCCGGTGGCTTTACCCTCTGCCCTGGTAACGGTGGCCGGATACCTGGCTGTTGCCGGTGGGGTATTGTCTGCGGTGAGTCAGGTGACGGTTGATCAGGGAACTGAAGGAACTCAAAAGGATGATGATGGAAGTACAACCGAATCTTAAGGCGGGGACGTTTGGGGGTACGGTTTTGAGTATTTTACCTCAGCTGAGCACCCAGGATCTATTGGTAACGGTGATACTTGCCATGGTAGGGGCTGTTACGAGCTTCTTGGTTTCGTTACTGCTGAAATGGGCGGTTGAGG
>JAGXRT010000050.1 GCA_018335575.1 Bacteroidota bacterium
CATTTGCTTGATCAGTAGATAAAATATACGCATCCCACTTGTCTTTTACATCACCTATAATAGAGGATATACTTTCAGAGGCAGCTTCTACCTCTCTGTTTAAAGCTAAGTTTTCCTGGTACTCTAATGTAGCTTGAGCAACTGAATCTGTTAAAATAGTATAGTTGGCTGCTAAAGCACCAATAACGGTTGTGGCTCTTTTTTCGGTAATATTAACATCATCTAAAATATTATTTAGATTTTGACCTTCTTCTTTTGCTTTTGAGAGACCACCAACGAATTTTACAAAAACTCCAGAAGCATCTTTATTGAATTGTTCTGATAGTTCTTTTTGCGTTAATCCAGTAAGTTTTAATACTTGCTCAAGATTTGCACCTGTTGAAATAGCTTTATCAATTACTTTAAAAGCAGTTTGAATAGCACTTCTAGATGATTCAGCTTCTGAACCCAAAGAAGATGTTGCTGCTCCCAAACCTAAAACACTTTCAGCAGATGCATTGTAAATAGATACTCCCTTTTGTATTTCTGTTGAGTTTTCTAATACCTGAGCTTCAGTTGTAGCAAAATTATTACCTAACTGCGTGATTACAGATGCTAAACGGTCTGCATTTTCAAAACTATCTTGAGAAACTTCAATAAATTTCGCAAAATCCTGAACTTGTTCATTTGAAATAATATCCGATGTTAGCTTTAATTTCTCAATAGCTGTAGAAAATCGCAATATATTTTCAGTTCCTTTAACACCCAATTGTCCTGCTACTTCAGATGATTTTAAAAGACCTGCTACAGAAACTCCATTTAATTTGTCGCCCAAATCAACAACTTCTTTTCCAAAATCTTTTAAATCCTGACCAGAAATGTTAGTTGTTTTTCCAACGGCAATTAATTGGCGGTCAAAATCTTTAATAGTTGAAAAAATGTCTTTTACTATTTGCCCAAATAAATCAACACCGGTTAATAATCCGAAAGTAGACACTAAGTCTCTAGCTGTTTGATTTAACCCTTGAAAAGCACTGCTATAATTACCAATGTTTTTAGAATAATTTTTAGTAGCTGCATCAACCGCTTTTACACGCGCATCTAGTTTATCATATTCAACTTGCGCAATCTTTACTTGATTGATATTTACTTTTTCAGCACTTAGTAAATTTGCTAAAGTTTGTTGTGCTTTGTTGCGTTGAGTGTTTAATCTTTCATAAGAGCTTACCAATCCTAAACGCTCACGAGCTTCCGATTTTAATGCTTTAGCAGTTTCTTGTAACTCTACACGTTCTTTTATTAAAGCTCTACTAGTGCCCTCTGAAATTAATTGTTTCTTTTTAATAGCACTAATTAATTGATTTTCTAACTGAATTTGTTCACGCCAAACAACACTTTGTGTCTTACTAATTTCAATTTCTTGCGTTTTAGCTTTTATGTATTCAGTATTGTTAGTCGAGTTTTTTATAAGTTTTGCAATGTTATTTAATTCAATAACACCTTTAGAAAATTCCTTATTTTTATCAATTGCTAATTGAACTTGTTTTTGATATTCAGCACCCCAATTAAGAGCTTCATCTTCAATAACCTGTTTACGAGTGATTACACCATCAGAGTTTGCCATTATTAGTAGTATTTTGTTTCTTAATTGAGTTAATTTTTGCGTTTACTTGCTTTTGAAAAGCGTAATATTTTAAATAGGAAACCGTATTGTAATCGCCAATATCAAATCCTAATATTGATGAATAACTAGCCATTATATCATCTATATTATACTCACTTTTACCTTGTTCTTTTGGCTCCGGCAACATATTTTGATATAATTCTGCTTTTACTACATACGCATTCGCTTCATTTTCAATTTTTTCTAAATCAGCATAATATTTATCAGTACTTTCGAGTGATATTTTGTACCCTTTCTCAATAAGCACATCGTATATTTCCTGATTAAAATCATATTTTAAGACTTCACAGCTCATTAATACCACCTTATTTAAAGCTAGTAATTCATCAATATTTTTTGAAAGTTTAAATATTTTCTTAGCCTCAGTGGTTTGGTTTTTTTCTAGATGTTCATTGTATAATTCTGCCCAAATAGTAGCATACTTTACTAAATTTTCAGGCGAACAATCACCTTCTTTTTTAACATCGCTATTTAATAGCCAAAACGAACCATGCTCTTCTATTTTTAAGAAGAGTTTGTAAGGAATTATATCAAGTGAATTGTAAATCATATATCGAGTAATTTTCTGCTATTTTCAATAAAAAAAGGCAATAACCTCGTTGCTATCACCTCTTTTAAGTCTTTATCACGCAATCCAAAGAGTTTGTCAGACAACCAATGTTTACTACTTAGAATATCGTTTGTTTTTGGATCTGTTGATCTAAACCGTAACACTCCTGAGACTTCTTGCATATAGAAACCTTTTAACCAGTTTCCAGTATCAATACCTGTAAAAGGAGTTCCCCATTCTTTTTTACCACCAGATATTTCTTCAGTTGCCTTAGAATAAAATCCTATTGGTTTTCCAAATATATCCTCACTGTCCTCTGAAATCCTTTTTTTCTCAAGTTCTATTATCTCTTTTTCAATACTTCTTATAAACTTATAAAGGTCCTTTTTTAACCGATTCTGATCTAGCTTTTTTGCTTTGTTCAACTGTTCTTGAAGTGTTGCCATCTGTAGCTATTTTATAAGCTTTTTTAAGTTCCTGCTCTCGATCTTTAGGATGCATATTTTTAAAGACATGAGTTGAGCTAAACTCTTCTTTAAAATCCGCAAAGGACTTGTTATAGCCCTCTGCGAAAGTTATCCCTTTATACGTTTTTTTCATTACGTAACGGTAATTGAAAGCGGTGTTGGTCCTTCATACATAATGGTAGTTTGAACCACAATTCCTTTTACACTAACGGTAAATCCGGTTGCAAAACCAGTTCCAGTTAATTCATAGGTATTATCAACACCTGGAGCAACAAATGATACAGCTTGAACAGCTCCTGCAAGATCTTTAACCTCAAAATCACCATCTTCTAGAGAAGTAACAAATGAGTTACCAGCTTTAGCAGTGAATTTTATAGATGTAGCAGAAGCACTTACTTGTTGTAAACCAACATCAAAGATTCCTTCTAAATGCCCTTCTTCTAAATCGCTTTTAACGATTACAGCACTTAAAACATCATCTTTATCAGCAAAAGTGATAGAACCTTTTACATAAGGAACTTTATCTTTTGTGGCGCGAATTCTGGTAACGGTCAATTCTTTTATTTTTCGACCTTTTACTTTTACACCATCAACGGCATAAATACCTGAGTAATCAGCATCTTCGTTGAATTCAAATAATTCACCGTAGTTTCCTAATTCCTGGTATGATTTTAATGCAGCATAAGCAGCAACACTTAAATAACACTCGAATGTGATTTTTTCAACTCCTTTTGAAGTTACTTTTGAGAAGTTTCCGCTCTCAAACTTTGTATCTTCGGTTGATGCATCAGCTAATTCGTAAACCGGGAACAATGGCACAATGCTTTTAGCTGCAATAGCAGCTCTCCAATCGGCTACTGTTTTAAAAGCAGTAACAGAAGGAAACTCAAACCCATTTGATAAAACAGGAATAAGTAATTTTGATTCAATACAGTTATCTCTGTAACCTGTATTTTTCTGCGGATTCGCCGCTCCGCTGCAAATGTCTATATATGTTTTTGACATAATATTTTTAATTAATTTGTTAAACAACTAACGTTATACGTAATTTCTCCACTTATTGAAAACACATGAAAAGGATGTTCATCATATCCTTTTAGGTTTTCTGTGTAAAAATCATCTAATGATTCCTTAATTCCTTTTTCCATTTTTTCAAATGAAAACCACGTTTTTTTCCTGATCAACTCTATTGCTTTCATCTGAGCTTCCATATCTGCTCTATGAACACTCTCAGGATATATTTTTTGAAGATTTAACATAAACACTATTTTAACAGTATTTGTAAATCTTATACCCTCTTTTGAGTTGTGTTTTGGTCCTTCAATAAAAAAGATAGAACCGTTTTTAGTGTCATTTATAAGAACATCTTTATACTCATTCTTTCCTATATAAGCCTCTGGAACATCCTTTTTGTCTTTTGACTGATTCTTGTAAACACGACCATACACTTCTATTTCACCCCAATTTAAATTATCAAAAAGATACATTTGTATTTTTTGAATAACAGCATCAATGCCTTTAGGATTTGTGAGTATATGATTCATAATTTTACCAAAGTGGTGTTCCGTCAATTAATACAGGATCTGGAAAAAGTATTTTTTGCGCTTTTTTAATAGCTTCATTTTTTTCATAAGTAATGCCTTTTGCAATAAAATGACCGTTGTCATTCTTAGCTCCATACAATTCAATTTTTAATGTTTGAAATGATAAGGAAGCATTACGTTCTATGAAATTCTTACGGTTAGAAGAAACAAACAATTCTAATATTTTAACCGCAATAGTGTAGCCAATAGCACTATCAAATAATTTTACCTTTTTAGCTATTATACTAGAGTAATCCGTTGTATCAATGTATAAATGATGTTGATCGAAAATTACCGTTAATACTTCTCTTACAGATTGCTCTCTAATAGAAGCCAGGAATTTATTGAAGTCTGCCATATCCATATCTACTTCTGCAACTGCTGCATAGATATTTTCAACAGAAGCCAGCTGGTGAAATGCGTTTACTTTTCGACCTGAATCTGCTGTTTTATTTTCGGTATCGAGAATAATTGAGCTATCAGAATCTAAAGGCACTTCCCAGCCTATTCTGTTAATTAAAGATGATATGCTTTCTTCCGAATACATCTATTATACCGCTTCTACAATGTTAGCTTCAAATACTAAGATTTGCTCTTCTGACAATGCGTTAATAGCATCTAACAATTTAGCATCAGTTGAAGCGATGGTTAATTTAGAAGTTGGTTTGGCTAATTTAAGCGCATCTACAACAGATTGCTTAGTGTAGCTAGTTCCTTCATAATCAAAATTAGCATCACCCTCTGTTTGAGCATCAACAGCAGCTTCTTCTGTGTCTAATAAATAGATACTATCAACATTACTGATAACCGGCAATGCTAAAGCTTGAGAAGAGGTGAATTCTGCAAATGGTTCTGATTGATGCCATTTTTTCAACAAAATAAATCCATCTGCTTTTTCATACATAACTGATTTATTTGGACGTGTTTCCTCTGCCAAAATACCATAAACTAACTTACCAACTTTAGTGTTTTGTAAGAACACAACGGTATTTGCTGCCCAAGGTGTTTGAATAGTTCTTACACCATCACGCTCTGTTACAACAGTTCTATCAACAATAATTATTGATAGTTTATAACGTTTTTGTAACATGGTATTTACTTGATCAATATCTGGTACAGGAATTTGTGATCCTACAAAATTTTGACTAAACGCATATTGCTCACGTGTTTGTTGATTCATTGCTAAATTATCGAAGGTAGCTTCATCCATCATTAATACGGATAATACATTTCCTTTAGATTTAGCTTGTTTAATGATACGTTTAATGTCGTCAATTGGTTTAGAGGTCGAATCTGACCAAGGTTTAACAGCACCAAATTTATTGGCTGCCGGATAACCGTAGTTTACTCTAATTCCTGAACCAACATTCGTATCATCATCAACAAGTGTTAAACCTGTAGATAATCCTTGTAAGAACATAAACTCTAATTTTTCATAGATACCTAAAAGAGATTTAGTAGTATCTGCGAAAATCTTACCAACCAATATCTTAGTTTCAACGTTTCTTGCTTGAAGCACGTCAATATCAGACATTGTTTTTTCATTTAAAGATAATTTCATTCCTAACTTTGGAATATCGCCAGAAGCGGTTCCGAATGAATCTCTTTTTTTCAATGGTAAAGCAGAATCCATTGCCACAACATCAGCTGAAACAACTGATCCGTCAACGTTTAAGGTTTGCCATTTAAGGTCGGTTGACAATTCTTTTGTCAACATTTCTTTATGTAAATAGGTTAAAGGTGTTTTTTTACCATTAACTCTTTCTACTAAGTCTTTTGCTATTGCTTTAAAAAAAGCTGCGAACTGTACAAATAACGATTGTTCCATAACTTATTAGTCTTTTGTAAATCTGATTAATGGTAATGCTGTTATTGCTCCTGCAGGAACAGCGTAAGGAGAAGCCACCTTATTAACAGTACCACGAACTAAAATAGCTGCAAATGGTTTTGTTTTTAAAATGCTCGAAACTAACACACCTTTATAGGTATGTGATGCTGGCAATGCTGCATAATCAGCTCCAGAGACTGGCATCGGTTTTAAATTTCCTGATGATGTTTCTTCGATGATTATATGTCCAGCTTTAATAACATTAACGTCAGCTGCTACAGCTGCTACATCTAATGTTTTACCACCAGGAATTGTCTCTAGGTTTTGGATAACAACAATGCTATCATTACTAGTGTCAACGGTTTCCTTGGTATTGTCTAAATTTCCGGTTATACCTGACATAATTGATTAAATATTAATTAACTTTTTAAACTAACTCGTCAACAATTAATTTAATATCTTCGGCACTAGGTTCGTCTCCGCCTTTAGTTCTATAAGGTACTCCGCCTGAATATTGCGTTTGATCTGCAACAGATTGTCTGATTTCTGTATATTCGGTTTCAAGGGCTTTTACTTGATCCTCAATAGGTGTTTCAGAATTCGTGTCAACACGTTTAATCCATTGTTCTTGCAACTCCGGTTTCATCCCTTTTAAAATTTCAGAACTTCCAAAAAGCTTAGTGGCTGTTTGGATTTTGGTTTCTGTAACCTTACCTTTTTCAAGATTATCAACCTTTTCTAACAATGCTTTTGCCCACGCTGGAGCATCGTCATCATTTTTCTTTTTAGATGGGTCTTCCTCTTCTTCATCCTCTTTTTTACCAACATTTTTTGCTAACAACTCTGTTTTTGCCTTATTGTCCGCTTCAAGAGTTCTTGCTCTATCATCGTCCTTAGCAATTTCTTCGATGCTTATAACATCGTTAAAATCATTGATTACTACATCAATTGCAGCATCGTCTGCATCGTCAGCTGGTTTTTTAGCAAGTTTATCCGCAATTGCGTCTAACCTTTTTTGAGATAAGTTAGCCTTAGGAAATAATGCCTTAAGTCTAGCCTTAATGATTTCTGGTTTTACTGCCATAAGAAATTTAATTAAATTATTGATTTATAACTTTTAACAAATGTAATAAATTATTTCTTATTTAGAATCATTCTAAATAAGGAATTTTAACACAAAAAAACCACCCGTTTTATGAGTGGTTTGGTTAACTTAAATCTTAAACAGTTACAGGTGTCTCTGTTTTAGTTTTAGACTTAGCTTCCTTTTCAATTTCAGTAATCTCATTAACCGCATTCCCTGTCATATCTAGATATTCAACAGCTGTTTTTAAACTCATAACCCCTGCAGTTCTTGCTTTTGCTATATTTTCAATTGCTTCTTTTAAATCATTTGGTAAAATAGAATTGAATTCCACTTTAATAAGCGTGTCTTTAACTTGGCTAGCTAGTTTTGTTTCTGTGGTTTTTGCAATTCCAGAGATCAATACTTTAATAATTCGCTGAACCATTGTTCTGTTATCACCCTCATTCATGGCGGCTTTTATTCTAGGATCTAAAAATAATAATTCTAAAGCAACACCCGAAAGGCCTCCTATACTTCCTTTTAAGTTATCAAATGATAAGTTTGGAGTACAGGATATAGAATAAATTGCAGCTTCTAATAGTTCTATTTCCAATTTAACACTTTCCGGAGCGTTGCTATTGGTTAAGAATTCTGCATCGCCATGTATCGTTTTTCCACTGTCTGCATCGACTTCTTTCATTGGAAACTTTAATGTTTTTCCATCATCATTTCTATCCGGCAAATTGGTTACTTCACCATATAATTTTAATAAAGGATAACCGGAATAATCATTACTTGCACCTAATTTTGATAAAGCCGTTTCATAACGATCTATCAAACTTTGTACATCATACCACTCTGGTTCGTCTTGAGATAGATATACGATAGGAATTTTGCTAAATCCATGTGGTAATTTATCAATTAAGGCAAATGATCCTGATACATCGCTACATTTATAACACAATTCATTGGTCCAAATCCAGGTATGTTTAACGGTTTTATCGCCATCTTTTGTTGTAAAAGACCAGGTGAAAGCTGCCATATCTCCATCATCATCAAAATAAGGAGCCATTGATCCGTTTTCATTGGTTAAAAGTTTTAGTTTAATGTCTTTTACCTTTGTATTTTCAATAGTTACCACATCTTTGATATAAAACTGAATAGCAACTTCTGTTTGGCTTTTTTGAACAATTTTAGCCTTTTGAATTTTATCATCAATTCTATTTTCATCCCAAAGTGATAATACCTTTTGAAATAAATCATTTGGTTTTTCAATTGATAAGGTTACCGGTTGCCCAACTTCAAAAGCACATGCTGTGTTTACAATCTTTTTTTGAAATGGTACAATTGCTCTAATTGCTTTCACTGTTTTAGATTTCTCACCTTCGCCAACTTGCTTGTCTTTTTGAATAAGACCCACTTGCGACTGTCTAATGGTGCGATCTAACACTTTGTATTCTTTGATGTGCTTTTCTATTTTAGCACTGTCTTTTTTTGAAGTTAAAAAAGTTTTAATAGCTTTTTCAGGTTCTAATTCTAGTAGTTTTAATAATTCGTCCATGATTTTTAGTAATTAATTCCCATTTGGGAGAGTGATTTAGTTGTTGTGTGAATTTGCGGTTGATTGTTGTAGGCCATGTGTCCGTATCTTGAAGAATCCCAAAAGTGATTCCAGTCATCGATAGGCTGGTTTATGGCGATACCGTTTATTTCTTTTAATCGATAATTTTCCTGCTCTTTTTTAACTTGAGGATATAAATGATTTTTAACAATGTGTATTTTTTTACTTTTCATTGACAGTAAATGAAACATAACACTTTTTGTTTTGCTTACTTTTTTAGTGTTCCAACCGCCTTTATTTAAAGCTTTCACCATTTCAACCGTTCCTTTGTTTTCTCCTGTGTATTTGTCTGAACTATCACATATAATTAAATCACCTAAATCAAAGTCTGATTTATTTGGCTTTACTCCAACAGCTTTTAATACTTCAATTAATTCATCTGATGTTTCAATAGGTGCATAAATCAACGGTTCTATATAAATATTATACGCATCTTCTGCATATTTATTTAAGCTGTTCGGATCTGTTGTAAATCCAAAGTCATTGGTGTAAATGTGGGCCAAATCTGGAAACTCATCAATCCATTCTACATGCTGGAACACCACACCTTTCATGGCACCACGTAAACCAAGTCCGTACACTTTCCACATAAACTCATCGGCAGTACCATTATTGATGTTTGTAGGATGTGGAGGCGGATAGTTTGTTTTACTTATTGGCTCTACTTTGTTTGTGGCTTTATTATAACAATGGATAACACTGTCTTTGATGATGTAGGAACCAGGCTTCCATGGTTCGTAAGAAAGTATTTTGTTTTTTTCTTGCGGACTTATAAACGGATTGTCTAAGAAAGTGGTTCTTAAAAACCCAACATCAGGTCTGTTAAGTACTTTATCAAAAAACCAATGTTCTGTAACACTTGGGTTGTAATCTGACCACCAAAACTTACGACAACGCATCTCAACGTGATCAAAAACAGATTGCTTAATAAACATTATTTCATTAAAGAACGCATAATCACAACCACCACCATGCTTCCCATCACCTAAGAAATAAATAGTACTACCATTTATTTTGAAACTCTTTATTTCTTCTGCATTATGAAATTTATTAGGTAATCCATAATCATCCAAACGCCTTTTAAAATCATCGTATAAGGTTGTTTTAAACTCATTGTAAGTTTCTCTGTAAATATTGATGGTACATTTAGTTTCTACGAATAAACAAAGCCAAATAATAATATCTACGCCAGCCCACGTTTTCCCGGAACGAGAGGAACCCTCTAAGGCACAACCTCTAAAACCACCTATTAGTTCATCATAACGGTTATATTGTTGCTCGTTGATTGCATTAAATAGAAATTTATAGTTAGGATTCGTAATTGCATCAATATTTTTTAATTGACTGCGAAACAAGTCTATATCTCTTTCTTTTAAAAGAGTTTCTAATTCTATTATTTCAGCATCAGTGAGCAACTTATTAAACTATTTTTATTAATTTATGATGAATCATAAAGCGTACTTTTTCTTCAATATGCAGTTTTTTTTTACGACCAAAAGCACGTTTTTTATGCTGTATTAAATAAAATTGATCAACAATTTTTTGCCGTTCTATTGGATCATTGAGCTTGTATTTCTTAATAACAGCTTTTACCTGTCTTTTTTGGTTTCTTTTTCTAATTAGAAACTGCATTCTAACAGTTATTTTTCTCTTTAACAATTGAAGTTGTTTAATCATCGATGTAACTTTTTAAAGATATTTCTAGATCATTTAATTCATTTTCTGCAAAATCGAGAACTGCTAAACCGATTAACTCAGGGTTTGATGTTTCTCTAAGTTCACCTTCAATTTCTATATATACTTTACCGTTTTTTATTTGTATCATAATAGTTAAGTTAACTACTTGTTAATACCACTCAATAATTCTCCTACGGTACGTACTCTTTCAATATTTTGATCGTTTACCTGTACATTAAATTCATATTCCACTTCCATTACTAATTCAACAACATCTAGCGAGTCAAGACCTAACTCATCATATAGAACTGTACTTGATTTAACCTCAAAATTATCGGTCAATTCTGATTTATTTCTGATGACTTTTATTAATTCATCTAGCGTAATTTGTCTTCTTTCTTCCATTTTGTTTAGTTTTTAGTACATTGAGTTTATTATTATTTTTGTGGAGAAGAACGGATTCGAACCGCTGACCTTCCAAAATTGGCGCTCTAACCTTTGACACTAATTACACTGCAAGAACCATTGTTTGTGTGTATCGCTGAGCTACTTCCCCATTTAAAAAAGCCATTAAAAAAATGGCTTTTTGTATAAATTATATTCTTTAACAATCAGCTCTAATTGATTTATAAAGTTTTAGTGAGTTTTGTGTAAAATGTAAATTATAATTATCCTTTAACTTTTGCCGATAATGTTTCTTGACTGTGTTTTGATTAGAACCTACTAACACGGCATTCAAACCACTTTTCGAGAATACTCTCGCATCCTCTTTATCAACAAAATACAAATTACATTGAACATCATTTGCATCGATAATTAAAGATGCTAACTGAAAATCAGCTACTACAATTACATCATTAGTTACAGCACTGAATTGCTGGACTACTTCTGTTTTTTGCTTCGGTTCCGGTGTGGCTGTAGTATTTGCCATGACCGTGAAACTAATCATCCCGATTAATAACATAAAGAACCAATTGAATTGCTTCATAATACATCAAAAATAACATATTTTATTATTATTTTGTAAAATATGTTATTATAGTTATAAAAAAATTTAACTATTTTTTCAACGCTTTAGCTACTAACTGTGCAATACGTTTTTCTCTTTCTTCTGAATCTGTGCTGTTAGTAAGAATCAACGGACTTTCTTTATCGCCTTTTAACACCGTTACTCGATCTGGATACAAGCCCTCTAATTTATTTATTTCCTTTTTAATGCGATTTATTACCGCCAAACCTTGTGGAGTGCCTTTGTACGATTCTTTTAATGATCGTGCATCTTGTTTTAATTCTGCAATCCTTAAAGCTCTTTTTTGCGCAATAGATGATTCTTCTTCTTTGTGCCAGGATTCATACGCTTTTTTTAAAAGATTTTTGGCTTGTCTGCGCTTTACATCAAATTGTTGCTCACAGTTTTTTAATATCAAATAGTCAGGCACACCAGAGATAATCCAACCTTGAATGGTGAACACTCTTTTTTCGGTTTCTAATTTTGTGGACCTGCTTCCAGCCATAGTGCTTTTAATTACTTGGGAACATGTATTTGATCACTGAAATATGTCGACTTAGCTCTGTAATTCTATCGCGAAGTTTGATAGCTTCCTTTTCTCGCATTTGTCTAATTTCATTGTCTGAATCTTGAATAGCTTGAGGGTCATAAGCTTTTAAAGCAGCTTCAAAAATACCTTTTTCTTCTTCTAAATATTTTACAATAGTATCTCTCATTTCTATTAGAATTAAATAATTAGTTTCTGCCATTTTCAAATATTTAATATTACTTGGCATAAAAGTAATAAAAACTTTCATTCAACCGGTACGGTGACCGAAGTCACCGTTAATCTTTTCAGGAGTTTTGATTAAGGTTCAAAACAGTCTCAAAAGGTTCTCGCGTTACCGAGAACAGAAAATACAGCATAAAACCTGCTATAAAGCATAAAACACATCACCATTTTGCATCAGGATTTTATTTCCTTGTATTGCAACTACGTTGGTTGTAACCTCGATACTACCTTTAAACAAAATATCTTTTGTGTAGGTAAATGCTTGTCCAACTTTGTAGTCTTTTTTTAGTAACATATTTTTACGTCATTATAACAGAGCAATATTGGGTTGATTATTCAACTCTTCCAAGTCTTCACCTAAGTTTAACTCGGGATAATTATCTTTTATTTTCTTTGGATCTCCTTTGTAGAATACCAATACATTTTGATGCATTTTACCAACTTTTCTTCCATTGTTAAATTGTCGTCTTACTCTAATGGCTAAACTACCAACTACGTTTACTAAAATAATTTCATTGTAATACTTTGCTCCAGCTTCTTCAAAAGCTTTAATAGTATCACTCACAAAGTTGATGTAAAAGCCGTTTTTATCGCGAACATCACCTACAACAAAACAAGCAAAACGGTCATCTTTTAGTTGCTCAATAGATTTTTTAACGATGCTGAAATAAGCTGTTTTAAAATCTTCATAGGTCATATTTGATAAATCCTTTGGATCATCGCTGTATTTTTCTAAATAAGCATAAGGCGGACAGCTGTAAACAAAGTCAACTTCATCAACAAATATCTTATCTAAAACCTCATTACTATCTCCATCAAACCAATCAACACCTCTAATTTGTAAAAGTTCCGCTTGTTTTCGGTTGGCTTCTACCTGGTCCAAACGTAAATCGATTCCTTTGTATTTATAACCTAAAACACCTGCAACAATTCCACGAACGGAACCGCCAGCAAACGGGTCTAAAATACGACCACCTTCAGGGCAAAACCATTTGTATGACAACTCGCATAAAACAGGATCAAAAATACTAGCACCTTCATAAACGTGCATTCCTTTTTTCTTTGCGTATTCTAAAATCTCATCCCATTCAGGATCACGTCCTAAACTTTCACGCATTTTATTGCGCAGTTCGTAAATAGCGGTGCTTTGTCCGCTTTTTGCAATCAACTCGACATCTTCTCTTGTTTCTTGAGAATTAAACCCAAGCGACAACCATTTACGCTTTCGCTCTTGCCAAACTCCTGAACGCGTGTCTAAAATTGAAAACGGTGGAAAGATGAAACTGTCTTTTAGTGATGAAGGAATGATAGGTTCGCTATTGTTTTCACCCTTATTTAAAAGGCCTTCAAATTCAATTACATCAAAATCCTGAATATTCATAATGGATTGTAAATCTGGAAAGTCTAATTGGAAGTTATTTACAAAGTCTAACAATCCCTGCTGGGTTATTTTTGCGTAAGCAGATGAATATACCAACACCAATTCTGCTGCTTCTTTCATGTTTTTGCAATCGATAAAAGTTGCTGGCAATAGTTCCGGCACTTCTTTGCCTGTTTCAATTACTTTTTCTAAATCTAAAAAACGATGTCTGCCATCTAAGCAGTAAATAATACCTTGGTGTTCCCAAACCTTAAACGGATCTATAAACTGATATTTTAAAATGGATTCGATTAGCTTTTCAGAGCCGTTGTTAACCCATTCTTTGAAGTTTTCTTGCTGAATGAATTGAAGCTCGCGCCAATTTATCAACGTTGTTTTTAATACTCTTGATGCGATTGGTGCTTCTTGCATTGGTTAAAAAAGGTTTTATTTGGTAATATCTTGAAACAAATGTACATAATTTGCTATTATCTTGCATATTATGTTAGTCTTATTTTATTAATATGTTGATTTACAGTGTTTTCAGATTTTATAAAATTTATGTTATTTATTGGTTATAATGCCAGTTATAAAAATTAGTTCTCATTTATAGTTCTAAATTGGAAAGCTAGCGTGTAAATTATGCGTTTACTATTCAATTTAGGTTGATTTTAAGGTCGTTTTTAATGTTTTTTAGGGTAATTACTTGGATTTTCTATAATATTAACATCTAAGTAAAAGTCTGCAAAAATGTGAATCGTATAAACTACCCTGTTATTAGGATTGTCTGCACTTCGTGTGGTTGGAAACTGAAGCTTTTTATCTGGATCAGTTAAGCAACTTTCTAACGCTTTTATCATTTCATTAATTGGAGCTGCATTTTCTATCCAGGGCATAGCCATAATATCCATATCAGAATTTAAGCTGCCATGTAAACCTAATGCCCACCCTTTATCAAGTGCGGCTTGTCTAAAGTCATTCCACATTGCAGCATAAAAAACGGCTCTTCCATTGGTAACCACGTATTCTCTATTTTTAGCCATTTAATTGATAGTTTTTTTTATAGGGAAGAGACTGTTTTTTTCAAAATAAAATATAATAGGATTTGGTGTTTCTTTTACTTGACCATATTTAAGCGCAAAACGATAATTTCTACTATATTTTTTAGCTCTCTTTAATTGGTCTTCTAGTTCTTGTCTAAATACTCGTAAACTAAAAGTGTCTTTTGCTTTATTGCAAATTGAGCAACTTGGATTTAAATTGTCGATATGATTTACATCATTTTCATTTAAATGATTCAAAAACTCTGGAATATCTCTTTTGTTTTTTATACACCAATTAAAATTGCTTTGAGGAATAATATGATCTATTTGCATTTTAATAAGCTTATCACCACAATAAGCACAATAACCATTATATTTATTAAAAACAACTTCTCTTATGCGTTTATCCAAAGCCATTGTTCAATTGTTATTTATTGATTTCTTCTAATTCTAATTCTTTTCCTGTTAAAACAAAGTATAAGTTTTGAAGTTGATGAACGCTATTAATTTTAACATCTATTCCATTTTCAAAACCATTATAAACTTTTAATATTTCAACTCCGTCTTTTTGATAAATTATCATTTCATCCCAACCTGTATTCTTCTCAAAACCTAATTTCAATAACCATTCTTCTGTTAGTGGAATACCATTCATTGATTTATAATTAGAGTAACAATCAATATTGTAATATAAAATATTAATGCCTAATGCTGTTATTTTTACAGGATGTCCGTTGTTATTATATTCAACTAAATTTCCGATACGTAACTCTTTTGGATCCATTACTCAATTATTTCGTTTTTAAAAGCGGCTAAACGCATTGGATGCATTTGGCTGTTTCCAATTTGTTGTTTATACCAAATTTGTTTGGTTCGAACAATTTCTTTTATTTCTTCATCGGTAA
Source organism: Bacteroidota bacterium (assembly GCA_018335575.1). Taxonomy (GTDB): domain Bacteria; phylum Bacteroidota; class Bacteroidia; order Flavobacteriales; family Flavobacteriaceae; genus JAGXRT01. Next base: position 15,545 of record JAGXRT010000050.1, read on the forward strand.
ATTCAAAACACATATTTACACTTCTATCATTTGATTGATATTGCACATGTACGGTGTTAAATTCTACTTGATGTTCTGCTATTTTGTTTGTTACTTCAGGAAATTCTACTGATTTCATATAAATAATTTAATCTTTATTCTCTTGTCTGTCTTTAGGAGGCATTTCTTCCAATCTAATTGCTTTAATAGTGGTTTTACCTTCTAAAATTGCTTTACATACCCTGTGCAAACCATCACAAATAACACCTTCATTATCTAAAATAATGGGATGGTCTATGTTGGTGTGTCTTAACCTGTCTACATGATGTATAAAATCAGCAAGGTTGCCAATATTCCAAGCTGGTCTGTTTAAGTTTATGCCAATCAATGGTAAATCAAATTGTTTATACTTTTTAGATTGCTCTATTAATTTTAAGGCAGAATAGATATTTCCATGTTGATCTTCGTATTCATTCTCGATTAATACAACTTTTTCAATTTTTACTTTTGGTAAATTATCGCTCATACTGAAATTACTTTTACCGTTTTTTGAAATTATGAATCAGCATATAAGCATCTCTGGCGTGTTCGCTTGTTACCGATGTAATACCTGTAATTTTTTGAAACATTTCTTTATTTAATTTAGTGGCTCCTTTAACGGGATGTAGCATTTCAAATGTTATTTTGTTTTCTGAAAGCTTATTGATTTCTGTTAAGAAATCTTCCCATATAGAACAATCTCTTTTTACTGATCCAGCTCCTTGTTGTTTTTCTTGAGAGCGTGGACCAAACCATTTTCTTTTACGTGCATCTTCTACTCTAATATGCACCTCCAAATCTTTGTTTAATAGGTCTATAATAAAGTTTATAGCATTATGTATGGCAATTGTTTTAGCCATTTTTTGCGTTCCATTAATAAAGCCAATACCCGTTTTAACTCCTGGATCAATACCGATGTAAACCAATGCGTTGAAAAATTTAAAGAAATAGTGTGCCTAAGGTTTTCTTAGGACTTTTGAAGTATCTATAACAAGCTCAAATATAGTTATTTCTATTGAATTTGAAGCTGTTTTTTGTGGTTAAATATGGGTGAAAAAACAATTTATTTTTAAAAAAACCACAACGGCTAACGTGTGCTAAAATGGCATTGAAACGCCTTTTAGCTTGTTGTTAGCCGTTATTTTGTTCCAATGTGTTTTTAATGCTATCTTCAAAATAACTATCTCGTATCATTCCTAAGTAATTTTTATTCTCATCAAAAACCTTTCTTGCATAATCCAATCTTCCATCCATTACATAAAATGATTCGGTTACGTAAATGATATCTCCTTCTAGGAATACCTTATTAAGCAATTCTATGTTACGTTTTGCTTTGTAATTTATTATTGTCATATCTATCTATGGTATTTTGATTTATTATTATATAAAAACTTATTATCTATAACTTTAGTTTCTAAATGCAGATGAGCAGTATTGGTAATAAGAAAAGGTTCTGGTAAGAAAGGTTTTATTAAGCGTTTTTTAATCTCTTCAATTCTTTCTTGTTCTAACTCTTGCAATCTCATTAACATCGCATATATCCTTAATTTTTGTACTAGCATTTTTCTATTGCTTATTTTTTTAAGTAATTAATTTACTATTTAATTGGTTTTTTACATTCAATGCAAATACCAATGTGTTTTTCAAATAAATCAAGTTTCTTACCACACTCACAAACCAATTTTACGTTTTGATCAGTTTTTTCACTCGTATTTGCAAGTATAATATCAGAGTGATTAAAGCAAAAACTTATAAATTCTGCGTGTTTAAGTGCTTCTGCTTTTTGTATTTCAGTACAGGACTTACTGTTTGCTATTTCTATATAAGGCACTCTGGCAATCTTATATTTACCACCAAGTTTTGTCCCTATAATATTCCAAGCGGTTTTACTTTCGCTGTGTTTAATTTGTACTTTAATGTTTGGATTTTCCATAAGGCATCATTTTAGATTTTTAATCATTAGAACAAATCCAACAATAGTATAGACAACTATTAATACCGTTGCTGCTGCAAAAGCATAAGCGGCTATCATAGTGGAGTCTTTAAGTTGTTTTTCTGTTTTCATCTGTTTATTTTTTTTGGTTTTTTATTTTAAGTTCAATGAAACCTGGTTAGTAGAATAATTTGTTATTAATATTTCGTTTCTGCGGTTATTTATGTTTCTGCGTTCTGTTAGAAATATTACATTCATTTTATAATCTGCTGCTAATTGTAAAACTTTTTCGTTATCAAATTCACTCATTGCAGAAGGAATACCAGAAGTAGCTATTATTTTAAAACAATCCTCTGTATCTTTCACGCTCCATTTAGGTACTTTGTAAAAATGTGTTGTGTCTAGATAAATCGGATCCATATAGATAAAGCATTCCTCTTTTCTTAATAGTGTTTCGCTGAAATTAATTTTATTAACAACCTCTCTAAAATCACTATTCATAAGCGTAGCATCTTGCAACCATAGAAAAGTTGGTTCTATATTTTTAATGATATTTTTTTTAACATTTTCTAAACCAAACCTTAATGTATCGCCTTTCCCTAGGTATGTGAAATTTGATAAAAGCAAAAACCTAATTGCTTTCGTTAAAGGATCTAATTCAATATTTTTTTTCCAATCTTTAACTAAACTTTCTGTAATAGGCATTAGCTTAATTTGATGAATTAATTGCTCTTTCTGATTAAGAATTATTTTATATAAGTTATAAACATCATCGTCCAGATCATTTAGAATTGCATATTTCGGTTTTGGTAAATAAAAGTAACTACCGCCTGCGCCAAAAAATAATTCAATTCTCATTTTGTGCGGCGGGAAGTGTTTATATAATTGATCTTTCATTTTTCGTTTATTTCCTAGTCTAGTTAAAATCATTTCTCTATTGGTTTAACAATTCTTCTACAATGGCCTTATAAATGGGTCGTGGATTAAAGTTTTCTAGCCACCAGTCTTTTCCTCTGTTTTTAGCAACGGTATAATGGTGTTCTATTTCAGTTAGTTGGTGTTTGGTTCTAAGGTTGTTCTGTTGCACTTTATCTAGTTTTAAATAAGCTGCAGTATTAAGAATGGCATTTCTCATAAATTTGGAGTTTTTCCTATTATTTTAAAAAAAGTGATGCTTAACGCAAATGCGATAGTTATGATGTTAATTAGTACTAATAACAACATCAATGAAGGTTTAGGTAGGTTAGTTTTTTTCATTGTTTTGGTTTAATAATTTCTGTTATTTTTAAGCTAAGGATGCAGTAGTTTTTTTCTATACCTAATACACCACCAGTCAGAATATAAGATACATAGGCATGTATTTCTTTAGCGGTGTAGTTGGTTCCGTCAAATTCTTGTAATATGAGTTTGTCGCCTCGCTGAAAGTCTCTATCATTTAAACGAATTTCAAAAGATTTGTTTCCTGCTGCTGTGGCATGAAAATACTCTGGTAATATTTTAAGTTTATGTGTTTTCATGGGTTACATTAATTTAATTAAGAATTCTAAGGCAAATAATGCTTCTTGTTGTAATTTTTCACCATTAAATTCCACATACTGTAATTTTGCTACATTATTTAAATCGTATTCGGTAGTTACAGATAGCTCACAGTCGTTTTTTTTAATACTGTGCCAATCATAAGAGAATTCTTCTTCATAAAAACGAGGTTGTTTTTCTACAAATCCTAATGCTAAAAGCTGTTTTATACTTATCATTTTTTTAAGGTATTTATTAAATATATTTCTGCTTTCTGTATATTAACCATCGTATTGGCAACGGCACAAATAGAACTTGCTTTTTTAATGGTTTCATCGGAAGCATTGTTGTTAATCTCTTTTAAAACATTAATTAAAGATTCTTTTAGTGTAATATTTTCAGCGGTTGGCTGATAGCCATTTATAGTTATTTCTGTTTTTTTACTTTTAACTTCCGGTAAGTTTTTAGGCACCTCTTTTAATTCTTTAAAAAATTCCTCCATTTCATGAGGTAAAAAAGAGTAGGTTAATCCGTCTGTTTTAATTACAATAACGCTTCCTGTAATTTCTTTATACGATTTTATTACTATTTTCTTACCTAAATAAACCTTGGTTTTTCCAATAAGCTGTTCTAATTGTTGTATGGTATCTTCTGACATTTTGTTTGATTTAATGGTTCTTATTTTTATTGATTTTTTTATTGATTTTTGATATTAGTCTGATGGTTTTTTTAAGCTCTTCCGGATAACGATGTATGGTGTTTTTAGCTATATGTTCTTTCCTGGTAATTAACTCTAAATTTTCAGGTGCACAATTCATGGTGTCGTTATCTACAAACCGTAGGATATACCCTTTTGGAACGGGTCCAAATTTCTGTTCCCAATTATACACTTGCAATTGCACCCATATACCTAATTTTACTCTTATGTATTTATGCTTAACGCCTCTTTTATCAGCTCTTATTCTGATGTCTCCATTGCTAATTCCTACTGAATTATGAGGTAGGTTTCCTTTTTTAAACCTGGTTGCTTTACTATTTTCAATACCTTTTGCAGTCATATACTCGGTTTGCTTTTTTCCTTTATTAGCCGGAATTTGTCCTTTTCTGAACATTCCCATTTTTTTACGTTCATCTGCTAATTGTTGAGGTATTGTTAAATTCATTCTTTCTAAAGCTCCTGTAATACCGCTTCCACTTCTTCCAATGATGTTAGCCATGGTTTTAACCGGTATTTTTAAGTAATTTTCTTTTATAAAAGCATCTTCTTCTTTTGTAAAATTGGTAGTTCCTTTAGTGGCTTTTAAAAAGGCGTTAAGTCTAAATTTTATTTTAAGTTCTGCCGGTATTACTAAATTTTCATTTTTCTGAAATCGATATACAACTCCTTTTTCAATTCCGAATTTTTTAGCAATAGAAACGCCGCTTTGCTTTAAATAATTAGCTTTTATATACGCTGCTATTTCTGGTGTTATGACTATTTTTGGCATGGCTTAAAATTTAGTTCACTTTCTTTTTGAATGATGTAATCTGTTGTTGGTTGTAAAAAATCGGCCACATTCATGTTTTTTATTTTTTCTAACCGTACCAAGGTCCGTTGCATTTCTTTAATCAGTTTACATTGGTCTTTAAAGTTTAGTTCTTCATCTCCTAAAAAATCGTAGTACAGATGATACTGGTTTAGTAACTCATTGTATTTTTCCTGGTATGTTTGTACTACTTCCATGGTTACATTCTAAAACTTACACCTTCCCACTTAATGATATTGAACATCTCCGGCAAACGATCGCCAATGCGCTCTTTATAGCGTTCTGTAATTTCAGAAGGTTTTAAATTGGTGGTTACGTAGGTTATTGCCTGGTTTCTATTGCGCTCAAATAACACCTCTCCCATCAATTCAAAGCTTAAAAAGGCTAATTTTTCAAAGCCTAAATCATCGATATAAAGCTTTCCGGTGTAATAGTTTTTAATTTCAAAATTGGTTTGATTACTTTTAACAGCGTTCATGTATTCATCTACAAAAGAACCGGTACTGATGCTTTTGAAATAAAAAGCGTTGTTGTTATAATCTAAGGAGATTCTTTTTCCTATTTCCTGCAATACTTTAAATAAAAACGATTTCCCAACGCCATAATCACCATAAATCAACAATCCTTTATCTAAACTTGCTTTGTTTTTTATTAAACCGTATTGATTAAAATTTTCAAGTTTTAAGAAATAACCTAAGATTGTATAGATAATTTTATCATTTCTTTGGTCGATGATGAATTGATCATCCCGATGTTTTTTTATTTTTTCGAATTCAGTTTTACTGATTTCTAAAAATAAATTCCAAAACAAATTTTTATTAAATTTTTGCATTTCTTTAGGTTGATTTTTAATTACAGTTTCCCAATTTTTTAAATGATTGACTATTGGTGTTGCTATGCTAATCATATTGCTTAATTTTATCGATTACCGTTTGATTCATTTCACTAACTGGAGCTGTTTTTTTGTTGCTAAAATTTTTATCGTTTTTTGCCCAGGTTTGTAATCTTCTTTCAAGATCCCAAGTTGGCTCTAATTCTTGTCTGAATTTTGTTTGCGATTTATTAGGTTCTGTCCAGTATTTATAAAACTCATTTAAAAACTCTTTACCATACATTTCTAAAAAAGGAGTGAGTGTGGTAGAAAATTTTAATTTTCTGGCATTATAATTTTCTTTACTTTCCTTTACTTTACTCTTCTTTACTTTACTTTGTGTGTTTATGGGTCCTATAGTTGGTAATAAACCTTGTTTACGTATCCCTAAACTGGTTAAAAGGGTGAATAAACCCTCTAAAGTGATACATTTATTATTTCGCTTTTTATAAGCATCTTGAATACTATCAATAAAATCTTGACACCAAATAATCTTATTTTCTCGCCAAAGAATTGCATCAAATTTTCCTAAATCAACCAAATCATTTATAATCGATTCTAGTACTTCTTTTGAGACTTTACACTTAGCAGATAAGTACATTAATGTACTTGGTTTTGATAAATTTAAGTAGTGATAATCTGTTTTACCAAGCTCTCTTAATAACTTCACGAAAGTTGCAAACCCATCATTTCCATAAGTTTCTTCTAGGTAAAACATCTTATTTCCTTCTTCACATAAAAAAGGAAAATAATCAACACTATTTCTTTCAGGTCTTGCCATTTCATTATTCTTTTAAAAGTTCAACATCATCATATTTATTTCCTATAACAAAAAAATGATTTTCAGTATCTCTGTATATAAAACTTCCATATGTGAAAACATAATCTTTACAAGAACTTTCTAAACCATTAAATGAATGAATACATCTAAATTTTAATTCTGGAAATAACTCTATAATAGCAACACGCCAATGTTTACCATTAGAACCATCATCCCACTTAACTACATCACCATCATAAATTTCCACACCGTTTTTATCTTTAAATCCGGTGAATTGTCCTAACGTGTCCGTTTTTATATATTCAATCTGTTTATTTTTTATATCTTGAATTGAATCAATTTCATTTTCTGAATACACAGCGTTTGGTAATCCAAAAATCCATTTATCTGTACCGGCTATTTTTGCTCTAAATTTTATAATTCTACTCATCTTAAAATTTCATTTTAGGTTGGTTAATATTCATCAGATACCGATCAACTTTAGCTTCTAATTCTTTCGAGCGTTTTAGCCAGCTAGGATATTTTGTTTTAAAATATTCCTTTTGGCTGTTTCGCATATCAAATACTAATTTTTCAAATTCATTCATACTTTTAATTTTTAAATAAGTCTAATACTTTATCAATAAAATCGGTTTTCATTTCATCTGTTGCTCCAGTAATTGCATTAGCTGTTTCAGCTTTAGATTGGATCATTTCAAACAATTGCTCATCAATAGTATTTTGTCCTAAGAAGTAGGTACACATCACATTGTTTTTTTGCCCTATACGGTGCGCTCTGTCCTCACATTGTACACAATCGGCATAAGTCCATGGATATTCAATAAAAGCAACCCTAGAACTCGCTGTTAGCGTAATACCCACTCCTGCAGCTTTAATATTACACACTATTAGTTTTACATCTGGATTTCTTTGGAAAGCATCGATATTAAGCTGCTTTACATCCATATTATCTCTACCGGTTAAGGTAACCGCATGTGGAAACTCTTTTAAAACAGCATCAACAATAGCGTGTAAGCTGCAGAACACAATTAGTTTTTCTCCTGAGTCTAAAACCTCATTGATAAACTCTTTTACTTCAGCTAATTTTCCTAAGGCAGAAATGCGTTTTAGTTCACCCATTTTTACCATGATCTCACCTCTAAGTTTTTTAAGGATTTCTTTATCGGAACACCCTTGCTCTTCCAAATATTTTACAAACTGATTTTTAGCTTTGTTGTAATCTGTTCTAGTAGTGATATCACATAGAATAGTTTGGCGTTGTTTTTCCGGAAGATCCTTTGCAACGTCTTTTTTCTCTCTTCTAAAAAAACAATATTTGTTTAATAAGAAATTAAGTTCTTTTAAATTAGAAGCACCATATCCACCCTCGCAATATCTCATTTTAAACCCTTTTGCGCCTCCAAATTCATTTAACCTTCCCATGATGGCTAATTGAGAGAATAAATCGATTGGTTTGTTTACAACAGGTGTACCGGTTAATAAAATGCGCCACTCTTTACCCATGGCAATTCTTAAAGCTAATTTGGTTTGTTGTGTTTTAGTGTCTTTACATCGGTGCGATTCATCGATAATAACCGATTTAAACAAACCTGCTCTTTCATTCAATTTAATATCCATTGAATTACGCATTCTGCCTTTAGGTGGCATATAATCAACAAAGAACTTTTTTAAGCTTTCATAGTTTACAATAAACACATCTGCCAATCCCATTTCATAGAATCGGTGCCAGGTACTTTTATTTTTATCATCTAAAATAATGGCTTTTTTACCAGCCCACTGGTTCCACTCGCGTTGCCAGTTTATTTTGGTAGAGGAAGGACAAACAACCAAACAAGGAAATGTTTTTTCACCTTGCAAATTACCACCATGTAACGTACCAATGGCCTGTAAGGTTTTTCCAAGACCTTGTTCATCACCATTGATAAAACGTTTCAAAAGTAATCCCTGCGCAACACCTTTACTTTGATACGGTCTAAAACCAAATCCGTTTGGATGGTGTAATGGCAATTCAAAATCTAAGGTTGGTAATTCGGGCAAATCTGTAATTTCTACGGCATTGTGTTTTTCTACCACTATTAATTCAGCTCTATGGGTTTTTACCAAATCCAACACTTCATTTGAAACATGTATTGGAGCAATCCACAGTTTTTTAACCGGATCAAAACGTCTGCTAGACAATGCTTGAATAGCTGTTAAATTTCTAGTTCTAAAATTATTGAACCCTATACGTATGTGAAATTCTCTTGGATACTGAATTATTTGCATAAACTACTTAGATTTAGGAGTTTTTTTAGTCTTTGTAGTTTTCTCATCAATTACTTCTAATTGCGATTTCAACGCATCAATTCTTTGAGTTGAGCGTTCAATACGTTTGTCTGCAATTTCCTGCTGCGCAGCTTCAATTGATTTAATATCCTCTGAATAATACTCTTCTAAAATTTGTTTGTAAGCTGCAGCACTAGAATTATTTTCGTGTGAGCCATAATTCACATTTAGTTTGTGACTAATAAAATGTCTGATAGTTAAATTCACTAATTGATCTGGAATTGCTTCAGTAAGTATTTTATTAATGTTTAAATGTTTTACAAAATCCAATTCATTGTGTAGTTGATAACATTCAGAATGAAGCGCCACAATTAAAGCTACTTTTTCATTGTTTGATAATGGTGCATCATTGTTTTTAAAAGTTGATTTGTCAATAGTTCGAATAGCTGCCCAAACTTTCTCTGCATCCAATTCCAAAGCTCTTTTAGCTCTTTCTTCAATTTTAGAAATATCTTCTTTTATTGTTTCGTTTTTTACTATTTCTGGAGTAATACCTGGTATTTCTTTAGATTCATTCTTTACCCATATATTTTCATATTTTCCTATATCATGACCAGATACACAAAATCCTTTTGCAGCTGTAAATCCTTTTGACGAATAACCTCTATAATCATCATACTGTTTTAATATTTTTATATTAAATTCCTTGCAAATATTGATGATTACTTCATCGGGTTTTGAATGACTCGATATTATAAACACATCCTCATTTTCATTGATTATTCTCGCAACTTCTTTATGGGTATGCGTTTTTAATTTATTGTTATAACAGGTTTCATCAAAACAATTATCTTCCTCTTGAAATTCAGCAAATAACATTGGATTTGCTTTTGATCTTTTAGGACAAACAACACATGCACAAACACCATTTACCAATAAATCATCTGCTAAATCAAAGGGAGCATCTGATAAGTTTTGAGATTCTTCTTTAATAAACTCTTTAATACTTTGTAAAGTACCATAATCCGGTTCATCGGTTTCTCTCCATGGTTTAGCAGAACTGTATATTTGTTCTTGTTTATCAGCTTCACACTTTGCAATTAAAGTGGCATGGCTAATACCTAAATAACCCGCTTTAAAATGATTTCTAATAGGTTCTATTAGATCAACTAGTTTTAATCTTCCGGTAACAAAAACTTCACTTTTAGATAATTTAACAGCTATATCAGCAATGGTATAGTTACCACTATCTACCATTTTTTTAAAGGCATCTGCTTCATCTAGTGGATGCACATCTTTGCGCTCTAAATTTTCTATTATTTGAATTTCAAAAGCTTCTTCATCTGTAAGCTCTCTAATATTAGCAGGAATTGTAGTTTGTTTAGCTAAAAGAGAAGCTCTAAACCTACGTTCACCACAAACCAATTCAAAGTTTTTGCCTTTTGGACGTACTAATATTGGTTGCAATATTCCTTTTTGATTAATACTATCACTTAATTCTTTTAAGCTTTTCTCATCAATATCTTTTCTTGGATTGGTTTTAGACAATTCAATACTATTGATCTCTAAAATCTGTAATTTATTTTCAATTATGTTCTCCATTTTTTAAGGGAATTATTTAGTTTTTCAATTATTAAATTGCAACTTCTTAGTTGCTTATCTATTTTTATGATTCAACAGACGAACTTACCTCGATGGTAATTCCTTGCTCTTTTAAATTGGATACCATTTTTTTAACTTTTCCAGTTGGAGAATGATCTTCTTCTTCCTCTAAATCCTCATCAAAATCAAATGAAGTTTGTTTTGGAAGTGGTGCGTGTTTACCTTGTGAGTATTGATATACCTCTTCACGCAATGCTTCAATGCTTTCTATCAATTCCTCAATAAATTTGTATTCTTCGTCATCCCAACGAATAAAAGGAGTGCTCAATCCGATTGATTTTCCTGTAGATAAATAACGGCTTCCAGAAATAACGACTCCTTCAGAATTGGTAGAACCGGTTATTTTAAATTCAGATACTTTGTAGTTTTTAAAGTAGCAATCATCATAATTAATATCATTAATTCCTTCATAAATGGCGTTTTTAATGGTATCGTTAATTGGTTCTTGCTCGCACAATAAAATGAGGTGAGGAATCAAATTTACATAAGCCGTTTGGCAATCTTCATGAATTGGTAAATCTGATTTTTTAGTTACTGTTTCGGTACATTCTTCTTTTTTTTCTTCAAAAGAATACTGCAGAAATAATCCGCCTTGTACTTTTCCTGATTTAATGGTAATTACTGACATATATTATAGATTTATTGGTTAAATTTTTGTGATACTGATTCCTGGTAAGTTGTTAAATGCAACACCTGTTTTTTGTGAAGTTTTTCCGTCATACGTATGCTCTATAATAACTTCTTCTTCCGGTTCAAAAGCATCACTCACTTTTTTCATGGCTCCTCTAAACTCTATAAAAACCAAACCACCTTCAGTTGTTTTTAAGGTTAACCTATTTTTAAAATGAACACCTTGAGACAGATCTTCTATTTTCTTAATTTTTCCTGTTACAACTCCCATTTCTTAATTATTTACTGTTAGATAATGTATGGTTTCATCACTTTTAGATTTTCTTTTTTCGAAGAAGTCTTTAAATTCCGGACATTCTCTTTCCAACAATCGCACATACATTGGTGTGTAGTTATTGTTGTATTTAAAGCCGTCATCTTTTACCTCACCCCCCATTTTAAAGCGCATCACCTGAAACAAGCCACGTGCTGAAAAATGTTTGTGTCCTATTTGTTTAGCATCAAATGCTAACTGTTTAAACCGTTGGTAAACTGTTGGATATTTTTGATGGTATTCCATAAATTTTCCAACATCGCTTGAATTCATTGTTTCAAATAAATCTAGTTGAGCTTTCATAAATATTGTTTATTATTGGTTAATTCAATTTCTATTTGTTGCATAATCGTTAAGTCGCTGGGTTCTGGTAAATAGATACCAGCTTCTTTGCTTGCGTAATCTCTAAATCTGTTGATAGCCAGTGTTAATTCATCTTTAGTAACATCAGCCAAACTTTTATATTCAGTTCTAATTTCACCTGTTTTTCTATTGATAAATTCATATTCAAAGATTTCAGGATTCACTAATTTTTTAAAGTATTCTAGTTTGATATATTCTACTGTTTCTCCATATTCCAAGGCAAACCATCCCATTATTAAATGCACGTATTTAAGCTGCGGATAGGTTTTAGAAACCTGTTTCTGTTTTAATTCAAATACCTTCTTTTTTTCTATGAAGTATTTTAATTTGTCAACAGATCGTTGTACATCGATTTCGTTTATTGGATTGTAGATCATTAGTATAGTATTATTGCTGTGTAATCAATCCATTGATTGCAGATACTCCCATCATTATAATTCTCACGCATCAGAGTAATTGTAAATGATATACTTTGAATATTCTTATTGCTTAAATTCCACTCGTTAATCTTATTTTCTAAGTCTTGATGTGAAATACTTGATGTTATAATTTTTACCATTTATTTATTTATTTTTTGTTTTTAAAAAACCACCCTCTCCTCATAAAAAAGGGTGGAAATTGCTATGAAAAAAAGAATGAAAGTTTATCCGCCCACTTCCAAGGATAGTTTACTAAAACGGTAAATCATCATCTTCACCAATGGCCTCTGCTAATGGAGCTTCATTGCTTTGTGGAACCCAAACAGTTGAGTTCCCTAAAATTGGCATTGCCATGCGCTCAGCTTCACTCATTTGCTCATACAATTCTTTAGGTAAATTCTGTTTAACTAAATGAGTGTTTTGCCCTTCAATTGGATTTTTTAATTGTATATGATATAAATCTAAATACAATCCTTTTTCGCCTCTGTAAAGGTTGTTAGCATCAATAGGGATGATTAAGCAATCTATTTCTCCAGATTGTCCTTTTAATAGTTTTCTGGTGTGCTTTAAGGAAGCTAAATTTAATTTGGTGCTGAAATTTGACATCGTTCTTATTTTTTTTAGTTAAAAAGGTGTTTTATTAAAATTGATACTTGTGCCGTTACTGGCTACGGTAACTGTTTTTCCTGTGGTATTTTCTACAGCTGCTTTAAATGCTATCTCATCACTATTACTATCGCTTAAATGAATTAATACGATGTTGTTTACTTTAGATAAATCGTTTGCAGATAAAGTGGTGAGGCAATTTTCTAAACTCATGTGCGATTTTAAGATTCTATTTCTTAAAAATTCTGGTGATGCTCCTGCATTCATTTTAGCATCAATTATTTTTTTAGAATAATTAGCTTCAATTAAAATATTATTGATATTGTTAAAAGTGTAGGCACAGTAAAAAGTATCGGTTAAAAAAAGCAAATTACCACATTCTTTGTGCTTAATTATAAATCCGAAAGGTTCAGCAGCATCATGTTGAACATCAAAAGGCATTACTTTAAAATTGCCAATTGCCAAAGCAATTTTATTCTGCATCGGTATAGCGCGATGATTATTGATTTGCAATGCCTTAAATGTTCCGTTAGAAGAATATACATTAATCCCTAATTTTGTTAGTTCATTAATGCTTTTGGCGTGATCCATATGTTCGTGTGAAACGATACAACCAGCTACTTTGGAGGAATTGAAATTTATAGCTTGTTTTATTGCCTGAACATTTACACCACATTCGATAATAAGAGCTTCCTCATTGTTCTCTAAAATGTAACAATTACCTTTACTTCCTGTGCCTATAACTTTTAACTCCATATTAAAATCCTGGTCCTGATGTTGCTACTGGTTGCTCTTCTTCATTTTCGATTTCCTCTACTTCAACATCATAGGATGCTATTTCATTTTCAATTACATCTTCTGAATCGATATCTAAGGTTTCTTTGTTAGCGTTTTGCGTTACCTCATTTTCTACATAAGCTGCAGTAGTGTCAATGATTTCAATTTCATCAAATAGATCGCTATCATCTGAGCTTCCTATTTTGGTTTTAAGCAATCTTGAAACCACTGTTTTCTTAGCCATTTCATCAGGAAATTTTTGATGTGCCGGTGAGTTTCCTTTTGCTTTTCCCATTTCCCAGGCAGTTCTTATTTGTTCCATGTTCATAACCTCTGCATCTGTTGTTCCATCATTAAAAATGGCAATAGCATAAGCGCCTTTCACTTTTTGCGGATTGATGTTTTCAAAATTCTGATCGTGCTTAGTAATGTTTTTTCTTCCTGTTTGAAAATCAAAAGCATATTCAAAAACATCATTCTCATAAATAGCAATTGCAACTACTTCTTTTATTCCTGCAACTCTTTTACCTACAGCCATTGTACCCATGTAACTGCGCTGCATTACTAATTTATTGCCATATACGATGTAATAACATTGCTTTTTGGATGGTGACAAACCTTGTAAAACAGTATCTAACAATGCGTTTGCAACACTTTCTTTAGTGCAAACCTCTAAAGCTGGTCGCTTATTTAAGTCAACAGTTTCCTGTAATATTAGAAAAGCACTTCTCAAAGCATTTTCTGCACTATAATTATCAGGGAGTTTTAATCCTCCTTCACTTGAAAATTGTGCTACTTTAGCTAATACTGTTCCAACAGTATCTTCAGTAAATTTTTTAATTTGTGTACTCATTTTGAAATATTTAATTATTAATAATGATTATGCTACTCTTAATTTCTTATCAGGTTTTGAAACAATCAAATTCACTATTTGCGATTTACATTCAATAATATCTACAATGCTCTCGCGATTGTCTATAAATATTGGAGCTGTAATTTTGTAGTATTCGCAAAGGGTATTGATGATATCTAATCCTGCGTTTATTTTGGATGCTGTGTTGGCATCAGAAAAAGGAACACCATCAATTAACGTATGGCAACATTCAACCTCAGCACCATTGATTTGTGTTTCAAATAATTTGAATTTTACAAAGTTGAATTTCTCGTTGATTAAGGATTCTAAGGTGTCAATTTTCTTTTTGATGAACAATTCAATTGTGTATTGCTCTTTTTCTAAATCAGAGATTTGTTGAGCCAAGGTAGTTTCTTGATTTTGTAACTCTTCTATACGTTTGATGGAAGCTTTAATTTGATCTTCAATTGCCAAACCTCTATTAATTTCAGCTATTTCGCTTTCAATACTTGCTTTAGCAGCTTTTAAATCATCTACATTGATGGTTTCTTGTTGTTGTAAAGCTGTTTCCTTCTCTGAAAGCTCGGTTTTAAGCTTTTTATAATCGCTATTTTTAGCCAATTCATTTGCAACTAAAACAGTTTCATCTTGAGGTTCACTGCTTTTTGGGGCATTTTCTAAATGCTTAATTTTCTCCTCAATGTTTAGAATGTCAAGCAAAATAGTTTTTACGCTAGTATTGCCGTTTTCGATTCTAATTTCAAGGCTATTAATTTCATTTTCTACAGCTGATTTTTGCTCTGTTAATGATTTACCTTCTGCACTAATTTTAGAAAGGTTTTCATTTTTTGTTTTAATGAAATTGGCTTTTAACTCCTCTTTTTTAGCTTCTACATCGGAAGCTTCAAAATCTCTTTTACATGTTGGGCATGCAAAGTTTGCCTCATCAAAATTGAGTTCTTTTTCATTTTCAAGACCCCATTCCGTTCTTTTATAAGCAATGCCGGTTGTGAAATTATTGAGCTGCTCATTTAAACCTTTTAATTTTAAACCTAAGGTGGTTAATCCATTTTCATAGGTTTGCAACTCAGCTTTTTTAGCAGATAATTCATTGTTTAAATCATTTACACCAGAGGTTTCAGACTTCATTGATCTACTTACTGCTTGCTTAGTTTCAAACTCGATGTTTTGAAGCTTTGATTTTAGTTCAAACACTTCATTAGCAACGGCATTTCTTTTGCTTAGAATAGCATCAAATGCTTTTGTTTTATCATCAATTTGCGCCTGTACATCGTTTAAAGAGTTTATTAAAACTTCTTTTTCTTTTTTCAATGCATCAAAATCTAAAGCTTCAGGAGTATTTCTAGTAACTTCATCTACTCTGGTAGGAATTGATTTAATAGCATCGTTTAATAATTTGCGTTGCGCTGCTAATTGTTTCTTATACTCATCTAAACTTTTGTTAGTTAGTTTAGCCATTAACTCGGTAAACATTTGGTCGTTTCCTGCTATTTCTGCATCGCTTACATTCCCAACTAATTCAATTAAAGCACTTCTTTTATCCTGCCATTTCAATGAATTAAATGCCAATGGATTGGTAATCATTTTAAAAACTGATTCATCTAAAATGCTTGCTATTTTCTCATGGAACTCTTTTTGTTGTTTTGGCACCTCATTCCAGAAATATTCGGTTACATTCCCGGAGAATTCAGCATCTAACGAACCTCTTTTCTTAACCCAATTTTCTTTTAGAATTCTTCTAATAACAATTTCCTCGCCTTTTACATCAATAACAGCAGAAACCTCGTGTTCTATTTGAGGAATCACCTTATTATCTTTATCGAGTGTTTTAATTTCGAAGTCTTTTCTGTCGGTACTGTCTTTACCAAAAAGTAACCAGGTAAATCCGTCAAAAATTGTTGTCTTTCCAATACCATTCTCACCAAAAATATTAGTAACATGGTTAAAATTGATTGTTAGATTTCTTATCCCTTTAAAGTTTTTAAGGGTAATTTGTTTAATGGCAATTGAATTTTCCATATCTTTGAATTGTAATTAATAATTAAACTTCTGTTTAGTTTCCTACTGTTTCAGCAGTAGGTTTTTTATTTTACAAGTAGTTTTATGAGATAATTTCGAGCTTCATCATCAGTAACTAATTGTTTTCTTTTTTTATGAATTTTTTGCTTACCCTGCAAATCCTTTTGAAGCCTGTCAAAAAGCTTAATTTGCTCTTCTATGGAAAGCACTTTTACAATTGGATATACAGTGTCGGCAATCATTATTCTTGCTCTTGAAGCATTTGTTTTAATTCTGATTTAGCTTTTTCGAAATAGATCAAAGCATCTTCTGTTTTCTCAAATGATTTTGAGATCATCTTAGCAACCACTTCCTTATTTTCTTCTGTAATTGACTGTGTGCGATAAAAGATATTTCTAACTGTTGAGTAACTCACATTAACTTTAGTTGAGATATCAATCAAATCATTGGTGGTTAAGAGTCTGTGAAATATTGATTTCTGCTCTTCTGTAATTGGGTTTCCTACTATTACCATTTTTTTAATTTTAATTATTTAACTTTTTTAATTGATCTAGATTTATTGGTTTATCTGTTAAAGATGTTTTTCAAGGCCTTTCTTACATAATAGCCAAATACAAAGGCGGCTAAATAAATAGATAAAGTAACTAGCAATGCTATTGCATGACTTACACCCTCATTAACTAATAACCAAATGGCAGCTATCATTGGGCTGGACATTCCTATAATGGCGACTGTGATACTATTTTTTTTCATGCTGCTACTTTTAGTTCTGCTTTTAATAATTGAATTTTCCATTGTAGCTCCGCTTCGGTTAGAAGATTTCTAAGAGCTTCTTTATAATTTTTGATGTCGTCATATGACTTAGCAATAACTTCTCTTGTGAACCAGCTGTCAAAGTCAGCATTAAGGAATTCTCTAATTAAGTAGATGTACCTTTTTTTAAAAATTTCATCATACTCATCTTTAAATACAATTCTATACAGTTCGCCGCTTTGCAGTGTTCCCGTAAAATTTTTAATGTTTAATTTCATTTTTTGATGGTTTAGTTATTACAGTTAATAAAATCGCACTTAAATCTTTTGATAATAATTTGTGATTTTATATTGTCATAATTTGTATATTTACTTTATATAAAAGTTTTACACTACAAATATACAAGTAAAATACAAGTAAACAAATTATTTACAAGTTTTTTTCTTGTCAACTTTAATATTTCGGATCATGTTTAAAGAAACACTTCGCAAATACATAGAAATCAAAAACATAACACAGTCTGAGCTAGCATCAATGGTTGGTGATACGCAACAAGCTGTGAGTGATTTCTTAAATAAGGAGGGAAATCCACAGAAAAAAACAAGAGAGAAGTACTTTGAAAAACTTGTAGGCTTTGAAAATTACTACAAACAAATTACAAGTTTAAATCAAGTAAATGATCATGATATCGAATATGATATAATAGAAAACACTAATGGTAATAAGTTTGTTAAATTACCAGACGGAAGTTTAATGATTAGCGTTCCGTTAATTCCATTTAATGCATACGCATCTTTTTTAGAGATTTATGATGACGAATACCAGGTTCATGAAGAATTTGAAAGTATCTATTTTACAGTTGATAAAATTGGACGAGGGAAATACCTTGCATTTACTGTTAAAAATGATAGCATGAATGGCGGAAGTTTAGATGACACTCCATCAGGAGCACAGGTATTAACACGTGAGCTAGGCAGACATCATTGGAAAGATGGCTTTAAACCCACACAATACGGCTGGATCATTATTTGTTTAACCGGTATATTTCATAAAGATATTAAAGGACCAGATGAACATGGATTTATTACTTGCTCCTCTAGAAATAAATCTCCTGAGTTCCCAAATTTTAAACTCAATCTAAACGATGTACATTCCATTTACAAATTGATAAAAAGAACATTTTAACCAATACTTTTAAATTATGAAAAAGACATTATATATCCTGGTCGCAATTATTTTTATTAGTTGCCAACCTAAAATGGACAATAGACAGTTGTTAATAAAGAATATTGAAATAAAAATAAAAGAGACAATGAATGATCCTAGTAGTTTTGAATTCATAAGCTTTAATTCTAATGTTGAAAAAGAATTAGAATATATAGAAGGAACTGGAGATAATTCATCTGATGTAAGATTTTATGACTTTAAGTTTAGAGGAAAAAACGCTTATGGAGCCTTAATAATTGATCAAGCATTAATTTTGACTGATAAGGAATTTTTGTCATTTAGAATTGTAGATTAAACTATTGAATTATGAAGAATATTTTATTAATTACTTTTCTCTCTTTATTAAGTTGCAGTGATGATTCTTGCGAAGATGAAATACGTTCAATAAATCAAAAATATGAAAGTCAAGTAAAACAGATAAATGAAAGGCAACCAATTGATCAAATACAGCTCAACTTAGTTAATAATGCCTGGAGAAAAGAATTAGAAAATATTGATTGTTAATTTACGCTCATGTACTCTACTGATAAAAGAATATTGAGGCTCATCGATCTTTTGATTTTTCAAAGGAAAATAAGCTATGTAAAAGAGTTTTGTGATGAAATAGGAATATTAACTCAAAGTGTGTCAAAAATTAAGAAAGGCAGTACTCATTTTACTGTTAATCATATTGAAAAAATATGCTCAAAATACAATGTAAATGCCAATTGGATATTTGGTGTTGAAGATGAAGTTTTTAATGATAATAACACTATAAAATTAGATATTTAGAATAAAAAACATACCATAAATCGTACACTATTTATGCTAAAAAGGATGTTTTTTTGTGGTCTTTAGCCCAATAAAACAGTTGCGAAATACACAAAGTTGTAATTCATAACCCGAAGGTCGGCAGTTCAAATCTGCTCCTCGCTACAATTAATAAAACTTTCAAATCAAGCGGTTTAGTTAAGTCTAAATCGCTTTTTTAATTCGAAGAAAAATGGGTTTTTACAATGCTATCTTTAACAAATCTGTTATTAGGATGGTAATTCTTAAAGCAAATTTCATAATTAATCGTTCTGCCGTTTTTTTTATACGACTCGTGAAATGATTCATAATTTATCCAATCATTTGGATAGGCAATTTTTAGAGCATTTTCTTTATAAAAAGTACTGTCAATATAAATAGTTTGTTTGCTTACTTCCAATCTTCTTTTAAACAAACCTATTCTATCAAACTGACTAAAATCGTTTATAGCATTGGCTTTTGAATCAGCTATAATAAGAACATACGTATTAGCCGTTTTAATTTTTATTTCGTTGGTGTTATTTTGATGAAAATACATTAAAACAAATACCAACCCTAAAAAAAATTCTCCAACAATTATAAAATTATATGGAATTCTTTTAACGATAATTCTATCTAAAATATAAAGTATCAAAACAGGTATCGAAATAGCAACAATTACAGCGGATACCAATGCAAATTCAGGATTAATGAAGCATGTAATTATTAGTGTATATAAAGTAACTAAAATGGTTAAACAAAAAAGAAGTACAACAGGAGTTAATGGAAAAACTAATGTTTTAATGAGTTTAATAAAAACGTTTCGATTCATATCAGTAAGAGCTATTATTATTTCTTTTTAAACAATAACTTTTTCTCCATCACAAAATCATCCATCACAAAATTGTTACCGATATCACTTACAATTTCATCTACAATAGTAAATCCCATTTTTTGATAGGCTTTTATAGTATTCAAATTGTATTTATTTACAGTCAGATTAATACGGTTGCAACCCATTTTTAGTGCTTCATTTTCAATATACGAAAGAGCAAAATTACCTACACCTTTTCCTCTAAAATCTTTTAAGACATATAATTTACTTAAAAATATCGAATTCTCATTTTTCTGAGTTGAAAAATAACCAATAGCCTGATCATCAACATGAATTAAGCAATATTGATAGTGCTTCCTGATTTGATCTTTAATAGCCTTTTCTGATTGAAAATTGTTCAACATATAATTAACTTGATCAACTCCTATAATAGCAGTATAATGTTCTTTCCAAATGATGGAAGCTAAATGTTGAATAGTTAAAATATCTGATAAATCTTTAACTAATGTAATTGTTAACATAGCTTATGGTATTACGTCTAAAATTTCTTATACATCACATAATGTCCACCAACATGTAGAATATCAAACTCAGGTCCGATAATTTCAAACCCCAGTTTCTGATAAAATCGCAGGGCTTTAATCCGGGCATTAAACCACAATACCTCAGCTTTGTTGGTTTTAACAAATTCGATGATATGCTTTAACAAAACACTGCCAATCCCTTTTCCTTGGTACTTCGATAAGGTTGCCATTCCCCTAAGCTGAAACTGATGCCCCTCAAAATAAGCATGCGACGAGACTAAAACCGTTGCTACAGAAACGAGTTTATCTGATATAAACAATCCAAAATGCGTGGTGTTTTCATCAAAATCGCCGGGAAATTCATACGGTAAAGGTATGCCCTTACGCAAAACTTCAATCCTAACCGGAAATGTTTCTGATGCCTGTATTATTTTAACTTCCATTTTCTTATTTTTAAAACAAAAATACTATATGGATTCCATAAAAATCAAAATTATTCCACAAGATAATATTTTAAGCATTATGCCTCTGTTAAAAACGTTAAATACAACCACACCTGATGAAGTCTTAAAAGAACGGATACTTGCAATGGCAACAGAAAATTATGAGTGTATAGGAATGTATAATGAGGAACGGTTAATTGGCATCTGCGGATTGTGGTATATGACCCGACATTATGTTGGTAAAAGCATAGAACCCGATCATGTGGTAATTGACAGCAACTACCGAAATCAGGGCTTGGGAAAAAAATTATTTAACTGGATATACGAATATGCAAAATCTAAAGGCTGTGAAGCCAGTGAATTAAATACCTATGTTCAAAATCGAAAATCCCATAAATTTTATTACAATGAAGGCTATGAAATCTATGGGTTTCATTTTGTGAAAATTTTACGTGATGATCGACAATTTTATTAATTAATAATTTGCAATATTCTAAGGCATTTGTATATTTGCCATGCTTTTGCGGGAGTAGCTCAGTTGGTAGAGCTCCAGCCTTCCAAGCTGGTTGTCGCGAGTTCGAGCCTCGTCTCCCGCTCTAAAAATCTCAAACTTTTAGTTTGGGATTTTTTATTTAAACGTTTTGGCGAGAAGTTTATCCCGATAGCACAGCTGAGGGAAGCTTCGTCTCTTGTTCATAAAAAAACCTCCAGTTTGGAGGTTTTTTTTATTTTAGTTCAAACGTAACATTTACTTTTGCCGTTACCAATATTTCTCCTATTGCAATGGTTTCTCTATAACCACTTACTACAACTTCTTCGAGAGCCATTTTTTGATCAAAACGAGGTACATTAATGTTTTCAAATTCAGAAATAACAATAGCCTTTCCAACTGCTTGATTTAATTCACCGGCATATTCAATAGCTTTTTGTTTTGCTTGTTGAATCGCTAATTTACGTGCTGATACTTTATGCTTTTCAAATTCGGTTGTTGCAAACTGAATTCCATCAATTGAATTTACTCCGCTTTCAAACAATCCTTGAAGTAATGCTTCGTATTTATTAAAATCTTTTAAGGTTATGTGAATAGATTGAGTGGCTACATAATTATACTCTTTCGTATTATAATCATACGTTTTATTTAAATGCATGTATTGTGTTGCTATTTCTTTAGAATCAAATTTCATTTTTTTAAGTAATTTTAATACAGCATCAACGCTTATATCATGTTTTTTCTTAGCTTCTGAAGCTGCTTTGGCATTTGCTTCAACCCTTACTTTTACAATGGCATAATCAGGCATTACTTTTACAACACTTTCACCCGTTACAGCTATATATGGCTTTTCTTGAGCTTGTACGAATGATACTAATGGTAGTATTAATACAACAAAGATTAATAGTTTTTTCATAATGTTATGTTTAGATTAGTTATTATAACAAAAATACTGCCAATTAAAATTTACCTAGTTTTTGTAACACTAATAATACGCCAATCGGAATAGCCAATAAGAAAATAAGCGAAGTATTTTCATCCCAAATATATGGACTTAATAATAAGGTTAATACATAACCACCAATAGTACCTCCAATATGTGCAGCATGACCAATATTTCCTAATTGTTTTTTCATACCATAAATCGAAAATAACAGGTATAAAATTCCGAATATGTATCCCTTTATTGGAATTGGTAAAGGGAAAATATATAAAGTCATTTCTGGATAATATAAAATAGATGCATAAATAATTCCCATTACAGCTCCAGATGCACCAACAGCACTATAATACAGTTCACTTTTATGCACAAACATAGTGTATAAACTACCAGCTAAAAGACTCCCAAAATAAATTAACAGAAAATTTATATTACCTCCTTCAATAATTACTATTTTTCCAAAAAGGTAAAGAGCATACATATTAAAAATGAGATGTAGCCAATCAGCGTGTAAAAATCCGGATGTCAACATTCTAAATTTTTCACCTTTATTGATTGATAAAATTTGGAATTTATAACGATTAAAAAAATAATTATCACTAAATCCTTTTACAGAAACTAAAACATTTGAAATAATAATTACAATTAATAAAGTATTCATTTTTAAAAATTTTATTTCAAAGATAAAATTTAGTGCGATATTTGCAGCACAAAAATGATGTATTTAATTTCGTACATATTGTTATATCCAGTAATTATACTGTTATCACGATTGCCTTTTTGGGTTATTTATCGCATTTCTGATGTACTTTACTTTTTTACCTATTACATTATTCGATACAGAAAAAAGATAGTTTTCAGTAATTTAAAATTAGTATTTCCTGATAAATCTAAACAAGAGCTAACTACTATTGCAAAAGCTTTTTACCTTCATTTTGGTGATATGCTTATGGAATCTGTAAAAGCATTTTCTATGAGTAATGAAGATATGTTAAAACGATATCATTATAAAAATCCTGAAATTTTTCAAGAACTATTTAATAAAAAAAAGGGTGTAGCTTTAATGGGTTCACATTATGCCAATTGGGAATGGATTGTACACGTTTCTCAATTTGCCCCGCATAAATCATACGGAACCTATAATCAATTAAAAAATCCATACTTCGATAAATTAATCAGAAAATCTAGAGGAAAATTTGGTGGTCAATTACTAACATCCGCAGAAACCATACCTACAGTAAAATACAATAAAGAAAATGGCCTATTAGGACTTTATGGGTTAGTGAGCGATCAATCGCCCATGTTACATAAAACTCATTATTGGAGACCATTTATGGGTGTTAAAGTGCCAGTTCACACGGGTGCAGAAGCTATTGCCAAAAAATATGATTTAGCTGTAGTATTTTTTAATGTAGAAAAAATTAAACGTGGTTTTTATGAAGTTACGTTTGAATTAATTTCAGATGATGCATCCAATCTTAAGAATTTTGAAATAACTGATAAGTATTTAACCTTGGTTGAAAATCAAATTAAAAGAAAACCTGCTTTTTATTTTTGGACACATAAACGATGGAAACATAAAGACAAAGCCTCTCTTAATTAAACCAATCTCTAACTAATTCCTCTTCTAGCTTTAAACCTGATTTATGTACAAACTCATTACTGGAGGTCTGATATACGTAATCTTCTTTCCAAATATCAATATTTTCAGCGGTTTGTTTAATACTTTCGCAAACATAAAGTACTTCTTCATCAGTCATAGTAGGATGTATGGACATACGTACCCAACCTGGTCTATCTATCATACAGCCTTCAATAAGATGTTTTTCTATTTCTTTAGAGGTAATATTGTCTACATGTAATAAGTAATGACCATAGGTTCCGGCACAAGAGCACCCACCTCGCGTTTGAATTCCATAACGGTCGTTTAATATTTTTACAATCAAATTATAATGTGCATTCTCAATATAAAATGAAAAAATTCCTAAGCGATGTTTATGTTGTTCTGCTAAAATATGTAGATTAGGTATTTGTTTAAGTTTATGAAAGATTACTGAATTTATCTCTTCTTCCCGTGCTTCAATTTTTGCGGGATCCATTTCTTCTTTTAATTTAATGGCCAAGGCAATTTTTATCGTTTGTAAAAAACCAGGTGTTCCTCCGTCTTCACGTACTTCAATATCTTCTATATAATCTCGATCTCCCCATGGATTGGTATAATAAACCGTTCCACCACCCGGATTATCGGGTATCATGTTATGATACAGATTTTTATTAAACACTAAAACTCCGGAAGTTCCTGGACCTCCCAAAAACTTATGAGGTGAAAAGAAAATGGCATCTAAATAACCTTCATCATCAGGGTGCATATCGATTGGGACATACGGTGCAGAACAGGCAAAATCAACAAAACAAACGCCATTGTATTGATGAATTATTTTGGCAACTTTATGATAATCTGTTTTAATTCCAGTCACATTGGAACAGGCCGTTATAGAGGCTATTTTAATGGGTCTATCTTGATTTTCATCCAATAAACGTCTGAAATTTTCAAAGCATATCAACCCTGATTCTTGACAAGGAATGATTATTACATCAGCAATCGTTTCTAACCACGATGTTTGATTTGAATGATGTTCCATATGGGATATAAAAACCAAAGGACGCATTTCGGCAGGGACTTTGGTATGCGGACGTAGATTTTCGGCAATTTT
>JAGXRT010000051.1 GCA_018335575.1 Bacteroidota bacterium
TAAAAAAAGGTTTTTAAAAGTTTCTACTTTAACCCCCAATAATAACTCTACCCAGTGTGCTGACAAATTATCGTATTCAATAGGTGTATTGTTTATATTTTCATCAAAATAATTTCCATGCTGATTGATTGTATAACTGTTTAAAGTTTGGTTAAATGAACTAAATCCATAACGTATTCCTACATAAATTTCATTGTTCATATCAAGCCAATTGTTGTACGCATTGTAATTTACTCCAAGTTTTATATACGATCCTTTAGATGTAAAATTGATATAGTCTTCGGCTGTTGTTTTATTGGTATAACCAATTTCTGAAGCGATGTAATAACGGTTTTTAAATCTAAAATCGGCAGTAATTTCAAATCCATTTTTATCGTTATCAATTAGACTAGTTAAAGGTTTACTTAAATCTATTCCAAACCTTATACTGTAGGGTTTAGTTACTTTTAAAGTGTCTTTTTTTTGAGCAAATCCACTTAAATGTGAAAGAAAAAAAAGACTAATGCAAAATAGAAATATGTGCGTTTTTTTCATTTTCGATGGTAGGATTTGTTATAATTACTTGTTGTATCCAATTTGAGGAAGATTTAGTAGCTGTTAGGTTTTGAAATATAGATTTAAAACCACAAGAGCGCGAAATATAAACTTCACCCTTTTGATATGTAAAAGATAAATCATCTATTTTATTTGCAGATGAAAATCGATAAACAGTATTGGTAGTATTTGTGTTTAGTGGAATTGCAATAGAATCTGTTGCTTTATTTTTTATAATACTGTCTTTTGCCGCAATCCAAACATTTAAAGAATTTACAGATTTTTTGACCGTTGGATTGGATACATCATAAAAACGAATAATTAGTTGAGGTGTAGTAGATTCTAAACAGATATCATCATTTTCACAACTGTAAAAAGTGGCAAGCACAACAACAAACAAAACAAAAAATAATTTATTCATAAGGTATTATTTTAATTCCAAAAGTACAACATTTTCTACATGATGTGTTTGTGGAAACATGTCAACTGCTTGCGTTTTAGTAATTTTATAATCATCTTTCATCAAGGCCAAATCTCTGGCTTGAGTGGCAGAATTGCAACTAACATATACAATTTTTTTAGGTCGTATAGTTAATAGTTGGGCAACTACATCTTTATGCATACCGTCGCGTGGTGGATCTGTTATGATAATGTTGGGTGTGCCATTTTTGTTGATAAATTCTTCGGTGAAAACAGATTTCATATCTCCAACAAAAAAATCTACATTGTCAATTTTATTGGCAATAGCATTTTGTTTGGCATCTAAAATTGCTTCAGGAACTGACTCGATTCCAATAACTTTTTTTGCATTTTTTGATATAAACTGAGCAATGGTTCCAGTACCTGTATACAAATCATAAACCAAATCTATATTTTTTATAGCTGCAAAATCTCTGGTAATTTTATACAATTCATAGGCTTGAACTGAATTTGTTTGATAAAATGATTTAGCATTAATTTTAAATTTTAATCCTTCCATTTCCTCAAAAATATGATTTCTGCCTTTAAAGAGAATTATTTCCTGATCGTAAATGGTATCATTTTGTTTACCGTTTATAATGTATTGTAATGAAGTAATTTCAGGGAATTTACTTGCTAAAGCATTCATAATTAGTTCAATCTGACGTTTATTGTTTTCAAAAAATTGAACAACAACCATAATTTCATTAATAGAAGTAATGCGAATCATAATGGTGCGCATCATGCCACTTAATGTTTTTGGATTGAAAAATGAAATATCATTTTCAATTGCAAAATGTTTTACAAAATTTCTTATGGCATTTGAAGGCTCTTTTTGCAAATGACAAAAGTTGATGTCTAAAATCTTGTCCCACATGCCTGCAATATGAAATCCACAGGCATTTCTGTTTTCAATAGCTACAGAATTTTCAATTTCAACATAAGAAAGCCAACGATTGCTCGAAAATGAAAATTCCATTTTATTTCTGTAATAATAATGTTCTTTGGCTCCAAAAATAGGAGTGACTTCTGGTAATTCTAAATGCCCAATTCGTTTTAAATTGTTTACAACTTCATTTTCTTTATGATAAAGTTGATACTCATATCCTAGATTTTGCCATTTGCATCCACCACATACATCAAAATGTTCACATATTGGTTTTGCTCTTTTATCAGAATAGTGATGATATTTTATAACTTTTCCTTCGTAGTATGATTTTCGTTGTCTACCAGTTTGCACATCCACTATATCACCAGGTACAGCATTGGTAAGAAATATTACTCGTCCATCGGGAGCTTTTGCAACAGCTTTACCTTGTGAACCAACATCTATAACGGTAATATTTTCAAATATTTTATGATTTGTTTTTTTTCTTGACATCTGGCAAAGATAAGATATTCAACAAAAAAAGCACCCTGATTTAGAGTGCTTCAAATTTTTATTTTTAAAAAATATTATTTTACTGATAACATGTATTTTTCAATTGCTTTTAATTCAGCTTCTGTTAAATCTTTAACAAAACTATCAAGATTAGCCTTCATAATAGCAACTTGAGCAGGATCAGTATCAACAATCGGGCTGGTTTCTCCTTTTAAGAAAGCTACAATACTAGCGTTTTGCTCGGCATATTTTGCATTGATATCTTTTATTGATGGACCAATAACTTTTGTGTCTGGTTGATGGCAAGTTGTACATGTTTTTGATGTAAATAAAGCTTCACCATCTGCTAATGTTAATTCTGCAGCTTGTTCAGTTGTTGCTTCTTCTGCTTTTGGAGCTTCATCTTTTTTCTTGTCTCCACAACTAATAGTGATTAAAGAAATAATTGCTAGTGTTAAAATTGTGTTTTTCATTGATATTTTATTTATAGTATCAAAATTAGAGATTAGACTTATAAGATTTAATTTCAAAAAATATTATTTCATTATAAAGAGATAGCTATATTCTATAGATAATTGAAATACTTTGATTAATTTGCATGCTATTGGATGATTTCTCTCCATCAAGAAGGAATTGTAGGTTATTTACTTTAAATTTTAATTTATGATTGCAACTAAAATTACAACATCACAACATCTTATCGAATTAGAAGAGCAACACGGAGCACATAATTACCATCCGTTACCAGTGGTGTTAAGTAGGGGTGAGGGTGTTTTTGTTTGGGATGTTGAAGGAAAAAAATACTATGATTTTTTATCGGCATATTCTGCCATAAATCAAGGACACGGACATCCAAAGATTATAAATGCGCTAATCAATCAAGCACAAAAACTTACGCTTACATCCAGAGCATTTTATAATGATGTGTTGGGAGTATATGAAAAATATACCACCAATTTTTTTGGTTTTGATAAGCTATTGCCGATGAACACCGGTGCAGAGGCAGTTGAAACTGCTATTAAATTAACTAGAAAATGGGCGTATGAAAAGAAAGGGATTAATGAAAATAAGGCGCAAATAGTAGTTTGTAAGAATAATTTTCATGGAAGAACTACAACAATAGTTTCTTTTTCATCAGATACTAATGCTAGTAAAAACTTTGGACCATTTACACCTGGTTTTATAATTATACCGTATAATGACGTAGAAGCGTTGGAAAAAGTATTGTCTGAAAATAAAAATATTGCCGGTTTTTTGGTTGAACCAATTCAAGGAGAAGCAGGCGTATATGTTCCTAATGAGGGGTATTTAGCAGCTACTAAAAAAATATGTGAAAAATACAATGTATTATTTATAGCAGATGAAGTACAAACAGGAATTGCCCGAACTGGGAAACTGTTAGCAGTTGACCATGAAAATGTTAAACCAGATGTATTGATATTAGGCAAAGCCTTGTCAGGCGGCGTTTATCCAGTTTCAGCTGTGCTGGCAAACAATGATATAATGAGCGTTATCAAACCGGGTCAGCATGGATCAACTTACGGTGGAAATCCAATTGCAGCTGCCGTTGCAATTGCCGCTTTAGAAGTTGTAGCAGAAGAAGATTTAGCTAATAAGGCAGAGCAGCTAGGCATTATTTTCAGAAATGAATTATCCGATTTGTCAAAACAAACTAATTTAGTAAAATTAGTACGAGGGAAAGGATTATTAAATGCAATAGTTATCAATGATACAGAAGATAGCGATACGGCTTGGAAAATTTGTTTGAAACTTAGAGATAACGGATTATTAGCAAAGCCAACACATGGAAATATCATACGTTTTGCACCGCCTTTAGTAATGAATGAAGAGCAACTAATGGATTGTATTTCAATTATTAAGAAAACAATTCTGGAGTTTAAATAATAAAAAAAAGCGACTTTTAGTCGCTTTTTTTTATTAGAATTTCTTTTTTCTTCGTCTAAATCCGCCGTTATCACTACTTTTTTGACCCCTTGAATCTTTTCTAGTATTGTCAGGAAAATTACCTCTTCTTTTGCTATCGCCAGCAGAATTGTCTGAATATCTTCGTTTACTTTCACTCGCTGAATTGTCAGCACTTCTTCTTTCTCCAGAAAAACCAGTTTTTGCATGTAATATTTTCCCTTCGCGTCTGCCTCGTTCGTTCCCTTTTCGTCTACCGCTACGATCATTTCTTCCTTTTTTAGGTGTAGTAGTAATTTCTACAGAAATTCTTCTGCCGTTAAATAATACACCGTTTAATTTTTGTAGGGTTTCATCGGTAAAGGCTTTATCAGCTTCAAAAAATGAAAATGAATCTAAAATATCTATATGACCAATTTCTAAATTTTTTGTGATGTTTTGCTCATTTATTACACCAATTAATCGTGCTGGATTTATTTGATCTTTTCTTCCTAAATTGATAAAATAACGTGTAAAATTTTCAGATGAATATTTGTCTCCTTTGGATCCATCTCTTCCATCTTTACTTTTTGAAGATACTGAAATGTTTAAATCTTCAGCATCTTCATAATAACTTAAAAATGAATTAAATTCGATGGAAACAAATTTTTTGATAAGTTCATCACGATCTAACGATCCAAGTTTTTCATAAATAACCGTTAGATAATCAGCAATTTGTTCTTCATTAACTTCTACAGTTTTTACTTTATCAATTAACTTGAATAACTGTTTTTCACAGATTTCTTTTCCATCTGGAATTAGTTTTTGTATAAACTTTTTACCAATAATACGTTGTATTTCCTGAACTTTTCTACCTTCTTTACCGTTGATTATAGATACAGAATTTCCTGTTTTTCCAGCCCTTCCGGTTCTACCACTTCGGTGTGTATAAACCTCTGGTTGATCTGGTAATTTATAATTAATTACGTGTGTTAAATCATTTACATCCAATCCCCGAGCTGCAACATCTGTAGCAACTAAAATTTGAAGTGTTTTATTTCTGAATTTTTGCATCACTAAATCACGTTGATTTTGTGATAAATCACCATGTAAGGAATCAGCATTATATCCATCTGCAATTAATGCATCTGCAATATTTTGAGTCTCTATTTTAGTTCTGCAAAATATAATAGCATAAATATCTGGGTTTAAATCTGCAATTCTTTTGAGGGCTGCATACCTGTTTTTCTCAGCAACAACGTAATAATGATGTTCTACACTATCAGCACCAAGATTAACTTTACCTGCACTTACTTCTATTGGTTTATGCATATAATTTTTGGCAATGTTATGTACTTCTTGTGGAAATGTTGCCGAAAAAAGCATGGTTTGTTTTTCAGATGGTGTTTCTTCTAAGATGCGATCTAACTCATCCTTAAAACCCATATTAAGCATCTCATCGGCTTCATCAAGTACCAACCATTTAATTTGGGATAAATCTATTTGTTTTCTTTTAATTAAATCGACCGTTCTACCTGGAGTTCCAACCAAAACTTGAGCTCCTTTTTTTAATCCTCTTATTTGATTTTCGATACTAGCACCTCCATATATGGTAAGTGCTCTAAAATTTGGTAAGTATTTAGCGTATTCTTCAATATTATTAGTTATTTGAAGTGCCAATTCTCTAGTTGGCGCTAAAACAATAGCCTGAGTTTTATAATTTAATAAATCCACATTTTGTAAAATTGGCAAACTAAAAGCTGCTGTTTTACCTGTTCCTGTTTGCGCAAAAGCTTTTAAATCTTGTGATGAATCTAAAAGTTGCGGTATTGCTTTCTCTTGAATTGGTGTTGGACTAACATACCCTAATTCGTCTAAAGCACGTAAAATTTCTGGTTTGAGTGAAAACTCTTTAAAATTGATCATGTATAATTAATAGATTAACAAATACTTATATAAAAGTAACTTTACTGTTGCAAAGTTTGCAAAGGTACGTTTAATTTATTGAAAAGGTAATGTTATTTTATTTTTTCTAATTCAGTGAGCTGATTGTTAAAATGCTTGGAAGATAGATAAGTAAAACTATTTACAATGGTAAGATTTTTATCAATTAGTATAACTCTTGGGAATGAACTGTTTACGTGTGTTTTTCCAAAACTATTATCGGGTAAGAAAAATTGATTTTTTAAATTAGAATTTAATGAAACTTCTTTAGATTCTGGTTTTGTATTGGTATTAATACCTAAAAATAAGATGTTTGGGTGTTGTTTTTCTAAAAATTGAATTCGAGATGTTAAGTATTCAATAGAAAAAGTATTGGGTGCCCAAAAGTAAAGTACGGTATTGTTTTTATCAATCAAGTTATTAATTTGATGTACCTTACCGTTTTTATCAACTACGTTAAAATTATATAATTTATCACCATTTTTAGCAGAGTTTGCATCATTAATTAATTTTATAATCATGGTTTTATCTTTGCCTTCTGTGGTATTTTTTTCATAATAATTTAATTCGTCTGCATTAAAATTACAAGTAGGTTTTTTTAAGAAACTTTCTAACAAAACTTGTCGCAGTAACATATTTTTAACGGTATTATCGTAACTTTGTTCAACAACTTTTTGAAGTGCTAATAGAGAAATACTTTGATTAAGAGTGTCTGTTTCTCTTGATTTTAACGCTTTGTTATAAATTAAACTGTTTAAGTAGTTCTGATAAGGATGAAAATATAGCAGCGTTGTATCGTTAAGATTAATTTCTTTTCTATAGCTATAAAAATTATCATCAATCGCTACACCATCTTTTAATTCTAGCAATTTCATATGGCCATACGAATAATGTTCTTTTTTACGATATAAGTTCAAAGTTAAACCTGCTTTAGCAACCTTTAAAAATCTGTCTGAAACTTGTTTATTGTTTTCTAAAAAATTACTCAACAGTTTATTTTTGATTGCTAGTGTTGAATCAATCTTATTAGCAAATGTTTGATAATCTAATTTAAAGTAAGGGTAAAAATCCTTATCTTCTTGCTCATTTAATAAGAAAATATTGATAAGAAAGTTGTTTTTTTCAGCACCGTTACCAGTAAAAACTAGTGACTCATCAAAATCCCAGGTATTAAGTCTTACTAAAACACTGTCTTTGGGTTGTAAGTAAACATATTGAAATTCGTTTCCATGTTTAAATTGAAATAAACTTTCATCAGATAGTTTCAATTTCATTAAGAAATTATTTTCGTTATCCAGCAAGGTAGAATCTAGTACTTCACCGTTTTTAACCAAATAAACATAATCAACTTTTGGATTTATTATTTGTCCTCCAAAATATGTCCAATCAGAATCTTTTTCAGTTTCATTACAACTAAAAAAACAAACAAGCAGTAAAAATAAAAGTATTTTTTTCATCAATTTTTAGAAACCACAAATAGTGAAACAAATATACAGTTTAAGCAGAGAGTTGATGTTAATGTGATGTTAAATGTAGTATACACTAATCATTTTTCAAATAATCGAGGAGATATTTCATATAGAATTCTTTAAGTAATTATAATTTGTAACTTTGCAAAAATTTTAAAAAAAATAACATGTTAAGTGTTTCTAATTTATCTCTTCAGTTTGGGAAGCGAGTTTTGTTTGATGATGTAAATGTAAAATTTACAAAAGGTAATTGCTACGGGATTATTGGAGCAAATGGATCTGGAAAATCTACCTTTCTTAAAATTATTTCAGGTGTTAAGACTCCAACAACGGGAAACGTACATCTTGAAACAGGTAAACGAATGTCTGTTTTAAATCAGGATCACTCCGCTTTTAACGAATATCCTGTATTAGAAGCCGTAATTATTGGAAATAAGAAATTATACGATTTAAAAAATGAATTAGACGCTATTTACAATAAGCCAGATTTTAGTGAAGAAGATGGAATTAAAGCTGCTGATTTGGGAGTAGTTTTTGAAGAGATGGGAGGGTGGAATGCTGAAAATAATGCGGCATCATTATTATCATCTTTAG
The DNA here is from genome assembly GCA_018335575.1 of Bacteroidota bacterium. Taxonomy (GTDB): domain Bacteria; phylum Bacteroidota; class Bacteroidia; order Flavobacteriales; family Flavobacteriaceae; genus JAGXRT01. Next base: position 8,284 of record JAGXRT010000051.1, read on the forward strand.
GTATTAATGAAGATTTGCACTATTCTTTAATGAAAGATCTGGATGGTAAAATAAAAGTAAGAGTATTACTGGCGCAAGCTTTATTCGGAAATCCTGATGTGTTAATAATGGATGAACCTACCAATGATCTTGATTTTGAAACGATTTCATGGTTAGAAAATTTTATTGCAAATTATGAAAATACTGTTATTGTTGTTTCGCACGACCGTCACTTTTTAGATGCTGTTTGTACCCATATTTCTGATATCGATTTTGGAAAAATTAATCACTATTCTGGAAACTATACTTTTTGGTATGAGTCGAGTCAATTAGCAGCAAGACAACGCGCACAACAAAACAAAAAGGCTGAAGAAAAACGTAAAGAATTAGAAGAATTTATCAGAAGATTTTCTGCTAACGTTGCTAAATCAAAACAAGCTACCAGTAGAAAAAAAATGATTGAAAAGTTAAACATTGAAGAAATTAAACCATCTAGCAGACGTTATCCGGCCATTATTTTTGAAAAGGAACGTGAGGCAGGTGATCAAATTCTAAATATTGAAAATTTATCCAAATCGTTAGATGGTGAAATTTTGTTCTCTAACATAAGTTTTAATCTTAAAAAAGATGATAAAGTTGCACTAATCTCTAGAAATTCTAAGGCAGTTACAACGTTCTATCAAATTGTAAATGGATTAGAAAATGCCGATGGAGGAAAATTTCAATGGGGAGTTACTACATCACAATCGTATTTACCATTAGAAAATATGGAGTTTTTTCAAAATAATTTATCACTGGTAGATTGGTTACGTCAATATGCAACTACTGAAGAAGAACGTGAAGAAGTATACTTGAGAGGGTTTTTAGGCAAGATGTTGTTTAGCGGTGAAGAAGCATTAAAGCAAAGTAATGTGTTATCTGGAGGGGAAAAGGTGCGTTGTATGATTTCTAGAATGATGATGATACGAGCTAATGTTTTAATGTTAGACGAGCCAACAAATCACTTAGATCTTGAATCTATCCAGGCATTTAATAATTCGCTTATAAACTTTAAAGGAACTGTATTGTTAACTACTCATGACCATGAGTTTTTAAGTACTGTATCTAACAGAGTTATAGAGTTAACACCAAAAGGAATAATTGATAGATACATGTCTTTTGATGATTATATCGAGGATAAAAAAATTAAAGAATTGCGGAACGCAATGTATCAATAAAAAAAAGGAAGCTTTAGCTTCCTTTTTTTAATTTTTACGGTATCGTTCTAAGCGTTTTTTGCGCAATTCTTCTAAGACCTTTTTATTGAATTCAACTTCAGCAATTTGAAGTTTAATCAGTTTTTTTGAACCAATAATTGGTTTTAATTTTACATACATTTCATTTTTAACAATAGCAATTTCATTTTCAATATCAATCAATTTTTTGAGGAGTTGATCTGCCTCAGTATCAGAAATTGCATCAACTCCACCACTAGACATTATCTGGTTTCTGAGTTTACGTGTTTCATGAAATTTTAAATTATATTCTTTAGCTGAATATAAATTATACACCGGCCAAAATTTTTCTGCTTCTTTAGGGCTTAATTCAAGTTGTTCAGTTATGAACACAACTTTTAACGCTCTTATAGATTCGTTCTCCGTGTTTTGAGCTTGAGAACTAAATGATTGAACAAAAAATAACAAGAGAATAATTGTAATTTTTATGTTCATTATACTTGTAATAAATAAATTATTCTTCATATAGCAATACTTCAATATCCTGATTTCTTAAGAAACTTTCCAATTCAGTTTCGTCAATACTTGCACTTATAACTTTAGGTGTTAATTTAACTTCATTATATACTGCAGCAATTTGATACGCATCTAAATCCAAACGGTCATTTTCTATCCATGATTCGATATCTGAAATGGCTAAAGAATCAAATGTAATATGTTCCGTTTTATTAAACGGATTTAAAATAAATAATAATGCTAAAGAAGCAGCAACTGCAACAGTTGCTGATATTTTTATAATGCTACTTCTCAATGAAATTACTTTTGTTTGCTGCTCTAAACTCTTAGATTTAAGTTTATTTAAAACCTGTTGTTCTAAGTTTTCAAAGTAATTTTCTGGTACTTTAAGATTATTCTTTATTTTATTTGATGATGATAATTTATCAAATACCTTATCTTCAACTTCATTAAAATATGTTGTATGAACTTTAAACGGATTAGCAGAGCCAGTAATATCTTTTAATTTTTGCGAATATAAAGTTGATAAAACTGCTTTTTCAACTTCATCCAATCCATTTTGAGGCATTTTAAATGCTTCAGGTTTAAACTTTAAAGCCGCAAGAATAGGTGCAATACTATGTAATTCTTCTTTTTTCATTCTTTAATTTAGACAAAATTTTGCATAAAAAGTTTAATGTGAGCTTATTATTTCTTCAATTTTCTTTACTGCATGAAAATAAGAAGCTTTTAAAGCGCCTACTGATGTTTCCAAAATAGTTGCCATATCTGTATATTTCATTTCATCAAAATACTTCATCCTAAAAACAAGTTGTTGCTTTTGAGGTAAAGTAGCAATAGCACGCTGTAAAACTAATTGTATTTCGTCGCCTTCAAAAAGCGGATCATGACTTAAATTTTTGGCCATTTTCTCTTGAAAATCGGTTACATCTAAATGATTTTCTTTAGCTCTTTTATTGATAAATGTAATAGATTCATTAGTAGCGATGCGATACATCCATGAATATAATTTACTTTCCTCTTTAAACGAGTCTATGTTGCGATACACTTTTATAAATGTATTTTGCAAAACATCATCGGCATCATCATGATTTAAAACAATTCTTCGAATATGCCAATACAAGCGTTCTTTGTACAAACCCATCAGCTCAATAAAAGCACGTTCTTGAGTCGTAGGATTTTTAAGATTTTGTATTAAAATTTCTTCGTTTGTCACCCTCTAAATGCTAATGTTTTTTAGACGATGAAAAGATAGAAAGGTTTAAGATGAAATCAAAACTATTTAAAGGTAATAAAAAAGGGAGTAATTAATTACTCCCTTTTAATTATCAAATTAATTTGATTACATATTTTTAATTTCGTTAACTAATTCTGTTAAGGCAGATTTAGCGTCGCCAAATAACATAGATGTTTTTTGATTAAAGAACAATTCGTTTTCAATACCAGCATAACCAGCATTCATACTACGTTTGTTTACAATAATATGTTTAGCATTTTCTACATCTAAAATTGGCATTCCGTATATTGGACTAGAAGGGTCATTATGGGCGGCTGGATTAACAACATCATTAGCTCCTACAACTAATACAACATCAGTATTAGGGAACTGAGGGTTGATGTCATCCATTTCTACTAATTTATCATAAGCCACATTACTCTCTGCCAATAGTACATTCATATGTCCAGGCATTCGACCTGCAACTGGATGAATTGCATAACGAACATTTACACCGCGTTTTGTCAGTAATTCTTCTAATTCGTGGATTACGTGCTGAGCTTGAGCTACAGCCAATCCATATCCAGGAACAATTACCACATTCGATGAATAATTCATCATTACAGCAGCGTCACTTGCGCTGGTTTTTTTGATAGTTCCGCCTGTTTTACCAGTTGCTCCGGCAACTGCAGCATCACCACCAAAAGCACCAAAAATCACATTTCCTAAAGAGCGATTCATCGCTTTACACATTGCAAATGTTAAGATTAATCCGGCAGAACCAACTAAAATACCACCTACTAGCATTACCATGTTGTCATATAAAATACCTGTAATTGCAGCTGCAATACCGGTTAAAGAATTTAATAACGAGATAACTACAGGCATATCAGCTCCTCCAATAGGAATAACAAATAATACACCATAAATTAACGATGCAACTAATAGTAAGTAGATTAAAAGTAAACTGTCAGTATTAACGGTAACAATATATGCACCGAATGCAACTAAACCTATTACAACTATGTTGTTAATTAAATTGTATTTTGGAAGTCGAATATCATTCATAGATCCGTTTAATTTTGCCCAAGCAATTAAACTGCCAGTAAATGTGATACTTCCAATAATAATAGCTGCTAAAATGGTAGTAACTATGGAAATACTTGCTTTATCTGCTTCTGCTACACCAATATTTTTGCTAAATTCAACTAAACCAATTAAAAGGGCGCTACCACCACCAAAACCATTAAATAAGGATACTAATTCTGGCATTTTAGTCATTTCAACTTTAACAGCGATAACCCATCCAATTATTCCACCAATAAGAATAGCTGCAATTACTAATGTGTATATGAAATTGCTTACTTCAAAATCGTGTAGGAACAATGTTCCTAAAATGGCTATACCCATACCAAAAGCAGCAATTAAGTTTCCTCTTTTAGCTGTTTCTGGATGTCCCAACATTTTTAAACCGATAACAAATGTTAGGGTTCCAATCAAATAAATAATACTTAATGCTATACTCATTATTTCTTCTTTTTAAACATTTGTAACATTCTGTTGGTTACGGCAAAACCACCAACAACATTTATTATTCCGAGCACAACAGCCACAAATCCTAAAGCTAATGCCAAGTAATCTGAAGGATCTGATTGTAACATCACTAAAATTGCACCTACAATTACTACTCCAGATAAAGCGTTTGCTCCGGACATTAGAGGTGTATGCAATACGGTTGGCACGTTTTTAATTAACTCAACTCCAATAAATATCGCTAAAATTAGGATATAAATTAATTGGAGATTACTGCTTATAAATTCTATAAAATAATCCATAACTCAATTTATTTTAATTTTTTCTGATTTTACCTTCATGAACAATTAAAGTTCCGTCGGTGATTTCTTCTTCTAGCTCCCATTTCATTTTGTTTTCATTTGTTAAATGCATAACAAAATTGTAAATATTCTTACCAAATAACTCACTTGCATTGGTTGAAACACTTTCAGGAGAATTAGTAGTGCTAATAATTTTTACACCATTGTGAATTACAGTTTCATTTAATTTTCCTAATTCACAGTTACCGCCTTGTCCACCTGCTAAATCAATAATAACAGCACCATTTTTCATCATTTCAACTTGTTCTTTTGATATAAGAGTTGGAGCTTTTCTTCCCGGAACAAAAGCAGTTGTTATTACTAAATCTGCTTTAGCTAAAGATTCATTTACGGCTTCTTTTTGTCTTCTTGCGTAGTCTTCTGATGCTTCTGTTGCGTAACCGCCAACAGATGTTTCTCCGGTGTTGTCAACAGAGATAAACTTAGCTCCTAATGATTCTGCTTGTTCTTTAGTTTCTGTTCTAATATCGGTTGCTTCTACAACGGCACCTAAACGTTTTGCTGTAGCAATAGCTTGTAGACCAGCAACTCCAACACCAAAAATAACAACTCTAGATGGTGTAATAGTTCCAGCAGCAGTCATCATCAATGGGAAAATTTTAGTCATTTCGTAAGCTCCTAATATAACAGCTTTATATCCGGCCAAGTTATTTTGTGAACTTAAGATATCCATATCTTGTGCTCTTGAAATACGAGGCATTGCATCTAATGAAAATGCATTTACTTCTTTTGCGGCAAGTTTTGCAATTAATTCTGGACTGGATAAATGATAAAGTGTACTAATAGTTACCTGTCCTTTTTTTAACATTTCTATTTCAGTATCACTAAACGGATTTATTTTTACTAAAATATCGGCTTGGTTAAAGACTTCTTTTTGTGATAAAATCTTTCCTCCTGCACTTTCATAATCTACGTCTTTGTAAGATGAGCTTACCCCTGCACCTTCTTCTACCAAACATTCAAAACCTTTACTTATGAAAGCTTTTGTGATGGTAGGTGAAACAGCAACACGTCTTTCACCTTGTTTGTGTTCTTTTAAAATACCTATTTTCACTTTTTTAAATTTTAAGTTTGAATTTATATTCTGCTTTTTACTGTATTGCTACAATTTTAAAAAGTTTTGCAAATATAGTGATTTTAGTAATTTTTGAAATGATAAAAATCAGTTATTTAATTAATTAGGTTATAAACTTAAACTGATAAAAATTAGCATGCTATATTAAAAATATGTTTAATTTACTGCATAATTAAAATTAAGTTAAATAAATATTACCTTGTTTTTTTATTAATTACATAAATTAGTTATTTAAACGAATAGTTAAATGTTAAAAATTACCTTTTTAGGAACAGGTACTTCGCAAGGAATACCTGTAATAGGATCTACTAATCCTGTTTGTTTTTCTACAGATAAAAGGGATAAACGATTGCGTGTATCTATTGCTATAGAATGGGAAGATTACAGGTATATTATAGATTGTGGACCCGATTTCAGGTATCAAATGCTACGCGAAAATATAAACCATATCGATGGAATTCTTTTTACCCATGAACATGCCGATCATACTGCAGGTATTGATGATATAAGGCCTTTTAGTTTTAAATTAGGCGCAGTACCTTTTTATGCTCACAAAAAAGTTATAGAAAATTTAAAAAAACGATTTGAATATGTATTTGTTAAAGAAAATAAATACCCAGGAGCTCCCAGTGTTCAGTTAAATGAGGTTGACTTAAATCCTTTTTATTTAAAAGACCTAAAAGTAATTCCTGTTGAAGCATTCCATGCAGATACGTTGGTATTGGGTTATCGATTTAATGATTTTGCTTATTTAACCGATATTAAATCCATTACAGCTACAGAAAAAGAAAAATTAAAAAATTTAAAAGTTTTGGTAATAAATGCACTTAGAGAAAAACAACATCACTCACATTTAAATCTGGAAGAAGCCATAAATTTAGTAAATGAATTAAAACCTGAGCGTACCTATTTTACGCACATCAGTATTGATATGGGGTTTCATGAAGAAGTTCAAAATAAATTACCTGAAAATATTTTTTTAGCGTACGATGGGTTAAAACTAACTATTTAAGTCGTTCAATAATCCAATTCCTAAAATCATAAAAATTTTGAGGATGCACACCGTGTCCGGCATTGTACTCTTTATATACGTTTTTAATTCTAAGTAAGTAACAAATTTCAGGAACAGTCTTTGCCCATTGAACAGGTAATACCTGATCTTGAGTTCCGTGTGAAATGAAAAAATCTAAATGTCTGTAATTTTTATTCAATGATTCTGGCGATAAATCTTCATTCATATAACCACTTAATGCCACTAGATAATTTAATTTTTCAGGGTATTTTAAGGCAACAGCATAACTTAAAATAGTACCTTGACTAAATCCAAGTAAAAATACCTTGTTTTCATTAACACGGTATTTTTCTTTAATTTCATCTATAAAATCAGCAACTTTCTCTAGGGCAACTTTAGCCTCATCTATATCAGAAAATTTTCCGTTGATATTGTCAAAGTTTATGGTGTACCAAGCATATGCATGGTATCCTAATGATAGGGGAGCTCTGGCACTAATAATTAGCAATTCATCGGGTAATTCATCAGCAAAAGAAAACAAATCAAGCTCATTGCTTCCATAGCCATGAAGCATTATTAATAATGGAGGATTTTCTATATCAATTTTTGGTTTTCGTATTTCGTAGTGTAAACTGCTTTTTGTTGATTCCATGGTTTTTTAAATTGCCACAAAATTAACGTTCTTTAATTAAACTAAAAATAATTTTTAAACCATTGTTGAAAAGCATCACCAAGTATAGGAATTTTTTTGTATTCACCATTTATGGCGCCAATGAAACCTATTATCCAAAGAACAAAAAGAAAAACATAAAAAACAGATTTAATTATACCGTGTGATGAAAATGCTGTTAACATCTCTACCAAGAAAAAAATAATTCCAAGTCCAACAGCTTGACGCAAGTGAAATGCTGCAAATGCATTTTTTTTATCATTGTTTAAAATAAATGAAATGATTGTACCAATATAAGTCAGGTAGCTAACAATAGCTAAGGTTTTGCCTTCTTCAACAATGCTTTTCTTCATAATTTATTGATTTAAAACTAATTGATTATTTGCTATTATTCCATAAACAACTCCTTTTAATTTTTGGTTTAATAAAGCTGAATTTTTTGATGTTGATAAAATATTATTTTCCTTAAAAATTATTTCAGCATTCGGATTAAACAACGTTAAATTAGCTGGTTTTTCAATGGCTATTTCTGGAATCTCTAAGTTATAAATTTTTCTAGGATTTATTGTTATTAGTTCTATAAAATCGGTTAAATCTAAAATAGAATTTAGGGCACCATAAAAACTTTCAAGCCCTATTGAGCCAAATTTAGCTAATTGAAATTCTACTTTTTTGTGTTCAATATCAATTGGGCAGTGGTCACTAACTATAAAATCAATTATACCTTCTTTTATTCCTTTAATTAATGCTTTTTGATCTGTTTTAGTTCTTAAAGGGGGAAGTGTTTTATAGTTGGTATTAAAATCGTGTAAAACCTCATCAGTTAAAACTAAGTTGTTAATTGATACACTGCAGGTTACTTTTAAACCTTCTGCTTTGGCTTTTTTAATTAACATAACACTTTCGGCTGTTGAAATAGTTGGAATATGCAATTTTCCACCGGTATATTTTAACAATGCTAAATCGCGTTTAATTTGCAGCTCTTCGGCAAAATTTGGAATTCCTTTTAATCCAAGCAAGGTATTTTGTTTGCTTTCATTCATTAATCCATCACCGGCAATATCATTATTTTGAGGAAAACTCATTACCAATCCATCAAAACTTTGCGCATATAACAGTGCAATTTTTAGCAAATTGGCATTGTTTATTCCTTTGTTATAATCATAAAATGCAACAGCACCAGAATTTTTTAAATCAAATAATTCAGTTAATTCTTTACCTGCTGCATTTTTAGTTAAACTTCCAATTGGATGTAATTTTGTAGCAGTTTTAATGGATTTATTTATTAAAAATTCAATTATAGATTTATTATCAACCACCGGATTTGTATCAGAATTAAGGGCAATACCAGTAAATCCACTTTTAGCGGCTACATTTAAGCCGTTATCTATAGTCTCTCGTTCTTCAAAACCCGGTTCGCCAAAAGAAACACTACCGTCAAACCAACCAATAGATACATGTAAATTTGAATAATCTATTAGATGGTAATTATGTGTGTTTTTGATAGAGGTCGCTATTTTTTTAATAATTCCATTTTCTATTAATAAATCTTGTACTGTATTGTGAAAAGCAGTTTTTGGTGAAATAATGGTAGCTGACTTTATTAAAACATTCATAGTTTATAGATTATGTGAATTGAAAATGAAACTTTTAGAGTTAAAAAAAAGCTATGAAACATAGCGTTTGAAGCAAGTTTATAAAATGTAAATAGGTTCAACATTTTAGAAAGATTTATCAAAGATAAAAAAATCTATGTTTAAATAGCTGAAAAATAAATATTAAGTATTGCTTTTGCGTAATGACTGGCAATTTCGTTAGCAAATCTTTGAAAGTCGATGTGTGAGTTGTCCATTGCTTTATCAGAAATAATTCTAATAATTGAAAAAGGAATATTGTACTCATAACATACTTGAGCAATGGCCGCACCTTCCATTTCAACACAATCGGCCTCAGGTATTTGTATTAATAATTTATCAATTTTATTCTTAGAACTGATAAATTGATCTCCGCTTAAAATAGTTCCGATTAGATGTTTTGGATTAAATATTTCGAATGGTTCTGATTTTTCTTTAGGAATATAGTTGTTAAAATTCGCAACAAAATCAACACAAGCATTAACCAAATCGTTATTTAATACAATTTCAAAACCCTTTTTATTTAATAATGGAATTTCAAACTTTTGATACAAAGGTGATGCATCCATATCGTGTTGATAAAGCGTTTTTCCAACAACAATATCGCCAATATTTAGATTTTTATTTAATGCGCCTGCAACACCGGTAAATATGATTTCGCGCAATTTATAATCATTAATCAATTGTGTGGCAGTAACAGCAGCGGCTACTTTTCCCCAGCGCGAAAAAACCAACACTACTTCTTGATTAAATAAAACTCCTTCGTAATAAACGCGTTTTCCTTTGGTTGTGATCTTAGTTTGTTGAAGTTCATTAAGTAGCTCTTGCATTTCTTCGCGCATGGCGCTAATAATACCAATTTTCATTACTTTACTATGAATTAATTATTACACCATCTTTCATTTCAAACTTTTTATCAGCCATATTGGCCAGTTCTTTGTTGTGAGTTACAATTACAAATGTTTGTCCGAAATTGTCTCGTAAATCAAAGAAAAGTTGATGTAAATTTTTTGCAGAAGTAGAATCTAAATTTCCGCTTGGCTCATCAGCAAAGATAACTGCCGGATTGTTAATTAATGCTCTGGCAACCGCAACTCGCTGTTGTTCTCCGCCAGAAAGTTCGTTGGGTTTATGGTTTATTCGATGTGATAATCCTAAAAAATTCAATAATTTTAGAGCTTCCTTTTCTACTTCTTTTTTGTTTCTATTGGCAATAAATCCTGGAATACAAACATTTTCTAAAGCAGTAAACTCTGGTAATAATTGGTGAAACTGAAATATAAATCCGATGTGTTGATTTCTAAATTTTGATAATTCTTTGTCGTTTAAATTTAAAACAGATTGCTGATTTATAGTTACACTAGTATTTGAATTAAGGTTGGGTAGATCGAGTGTTCCTAATATGTGTAATAAGGTTGTTTTTCCTGCACCCGACGGTCCTACAATGGCTACAACAGCACCTTTATCAATGGTAATATCAACGCCATTTAAAACGTGTACAGTACCGTATGATTTAAAAATATTTTTAGCCGAAATCATTAACGTATTATAATAGTTAAAAACAAAAATAAAAAAAGAGAAGTGATTATCTTCTCTTTTCAATTTATTTATGAGTTTTTCTTTTTTAAACGGTTGTAATCTAAAAAATAAACCAATCTCAATGAAAATAAATGTTCAGTTGGTTGATTAAATAAGTCATCGAGGTTTTCGCTAAAATTTAAATAAGCGTTTGATGTCTCATTAAAAATTGAATTTCTGTATAAGGCAATAATTTGACTTCCAGGTGCAAATTCCCAATTGTATTTTAAATCAAAATTCCATGAATTGTAATTAATATCATGATTAGCTGAATATGAATTAGGTATTAATTCTCCATTTAGGGCTAAATCATAAAATTGCTCATCGTACTGAACTGGAGTCCAATTATGTCTAAACGATAATGTTAAAGCTGATTTTGTACTGAAATTATATTGTCCAGAAATAGAATTGGTATACGTTTCAGAATCGCGTTCGCCAAAAATAATTCTCGAACCAACATCATTAACATAACCATTTTCATTTTTAACAAAGCGTGTTTGTAAGGAATAAAACATTGATAAATTATTGTTAAAACGATATCTAGGCGAAATATTTAAATGAAATCTGTTTGATGAATCGTCATAACGATGTGTAAAATAAGCTCTTACATCAATAGCTGTTTTTTTTCGGTAATCTGTTGAAATAAAGTTAGATAACTCAAATCTTGAATTCGCTTTATAATACCTGCCGTCTGTTCTTGGTTCGTTAAAATCGTATTGATTTCCAATACTGGTTTCAATATTACCTCCAAAAGTAAACTGCTTTTTAGTTGTGGCAAAATAATTTAATTCCAACCGGTTTCCACTGTATTTATTTGGATTAAATCTGTAATTCGTTCTTGCTTCTAATTGAATTCTAAAGGCGTTAAAATTTTTGGTAGGTTCAAATATTCTGTATGATATTGCACCGAAATAATTTATAAAGTTGTTGTTTCTTTGAAAGCCTAAGTCACGTTTATTAAAATTTTCGTCATTAAAAAAAGTGCCTAAGTTGTACTCAAAATTACCACTTACCCTTTCAAGACGTAAAAAGCCCCCAACGCCTAAATTTTTGTTGTCCGGATCATCAAATATTTTACTTACTATAGCATCACCTCTTACATTAAATGTATTGCTTTTATTAGTAACATTAAAGATTAAACCGCTTACATTGGCATCTCTAAAATCACCAACCCTAGTAACATTGGTATTTATAAAACTAACGGATGAGTTTTTATTAAACTGTTGATCTAAAACTACAATGTTGTAATTGGCAAGGGGTTCTACAGTAACTTTTCTGTACGTTAAATCTGATTCATTTTTAATGGTTGCTTCTGTTTTTTCTGTTATGGCATTAAAAACACCTATACCTAAACCGTTTTTGGTTCTTCCAGATAGTTTTAAAGCATTTAACATCGTTACTTTTTCCGGATAATCAATAACTGTTTCGTTATTGTTAAGCAGTATATCATCTTCAGAAAGCGAAGCGTTTCCGCCAATTCTTCTGGAATAAAATAGATTACCTTTATTAAAAAGCTCTGTTCCTTCATTAAAAAAACTTCTTTTTTCTGAATAATTCTGTTCAAACGGCCCTAGGTTTAATTCTGTTGCATCAAAATCGGTTTGACTAAAATCGGGTATTAAAGTTGCGTCAATGGTAAAACTATCGTTTATACCATACTTTAAGTCTAAACCAACACTGTAATCAGTTGAAGTACTACCATCGTATTTTATTAGTGTTGAGGAAGCGTATGGGAAAAAACTTAAACGTGTAGGCGTGTCAATTTTTGTAATTCCTTTTAGAAGACCAGAGTAAAGCGTATAAGAACCTTTTGTTTTGTCTACAAAATTCCATGAGTATTTTTCTTTTAAGCTTTGGATACTTCTTGCAAAGTTTATTCCCCAAACCTGATTTTCTTGATTTGAAAATCGCAAATTTAAGTACGGAATTTTCATTTCTACTACCCATCCATCATCATTAATTTTTACGCTGCTGTCCCAAACGGCATTCCAAGAAAAATCTTCATTTCCGTTTATAACTTTAGCATCTGCTTGTGATCCAGAACTGAAAACAACAAATGCAACATCGTTTAATGCATCATTATTTGGATTAATTACAACAAAAAAATAATCGGCTTGCCCAAAATTATCCCGTCCATTAACTTCCATTGGAATGGAAGACACATCATCATCATATAAATAAGCCCCAATATATATGGCTTCTTCAGTATAGGTTATTTTTACTTCCGTTTTTTTTGAATTTGGGGCTGGCTTTCCGCTGCCTGGTTCAAACATGGTAAAATCGGTTGCGCTTTCTAAGGTACTCCAAATAGGTTCGTCTAAAACACCATCTATTTTTATTGGCTCGTTAGCTTTAGTGGTATTTAATATTTTTTTATTAGTTAAATAATTATTGTTTTCTTTTTGTAACTGACTAAAAATGAGGGTGTTTTTTAAAATAAATACAATAAGAATTAGTGGTTTTATTATTTTCATTGGGTTCGTTTTCCGATTCGATTCACAAAGATTCCAAATTTTAAGTTAAAAGTGACCAACTATTTTGTTAAAATTTCTTTAAAGATTTTTTAGTTAACAATTTGTTGTTATAATCTTTTGAAAAAAATGTTCTGATGTTCTAAAATTGATTAGTACTTTTGTGCAAAATTTAAACAGTTTTACAATGAATTTACACGAATATCAAGGAAAAGAAATATTGAGCAGTTTCGGAGTTAGAATACAACGCGGAATTGTTGCAGATAATCATTTAAAAGCCGTTGAAGCAGCTAAGCAACTTTCTGTTGAAACAGGAACAAGTTGGTGGGTTGTTAAAGCACAGATTCATGCTGGTGGACGAGGAAAAGGAGGAGGCGTAAAATTAGCTAAATCATTACAAGATGTTGAAATGCATGCTAAAAATATCATAGGTATGATGTTGATAACTCCTCAAACTTCTGCCGAAGGTAAAAAAGTAAATCAGGTATTAATTGCAGAAGATGTTTACTATCCTGGTGAATCTCAGCATGAAGAGTTTTACATGTCCGTTCTTTTAAACAGAGCAACTGGCAAAAACATGATAATGTATTCTACAGAAGGAGGAATGGATATTGAAACAGTTGCAGAAGAAACACCTCATTTAATTTTCACTGAAGAAATAGATCCATCCTTAGGTTTAATGCCATTTCAAGCGCGTAAAATTGCTTTTAACTTAGGTTTATCTGGTGATGCATTTAAAGACATGGTTAAGTTTGTGTCTAGTTTATACACTGCATATATAAATGCTGATGCTTCATTGTTTGAAATTAATCCGGTGTTAAAAACATCAGACAATAAAATCTTAGCAGTTGATGCTAAGGTTACCATAGATGATAGTGCTATGTTCCGTCATAAAGATTATTTAAACTTAAGAGATTTACGTGAAGAAAATCCGATTGAAGTTGAAGCAAATGCAGTTGGGTTAAATTATGTGGCCCTAGACGGAAATGTTGGATGTATGGTAAACGGTGCCGGATTAGCTATGAGTACTATGGATTTAATAAAACAGTCGGGTGGAGAACCAGCTAATTTCTTAGATGTAGGTGGTACAGCTGATGCAGAACGCGTAGAAACTGGATTCCGTATCATTCTTAAAGATCCAAAAGTAAAAGCTATTTTAGTTAATATTTTTGGAGGTATTGTTCGTTGTGACCGTGTTGCTCAGGGAATTGTGGATGCATATAAAAATATGGGTGACGATATTAAAGTGCCAATTATTGTACGTTTACAAGGTACTAATGCTACTGAAGCCAAAGTATTAATTGATCAAAGCGGATTGGCAGTTCATTCTGTTGTTGAATTCCAGGAAGCGGCAGATAAAGTAAAAGAAGTTTTAGCTTTCTAAGACATAATTTTAATATAATAAAAAAATCCCGCTTTAGCGGGATTTTTTATGTTGAAGAAATGGTTACATTAAATGTCCAAAGAATATTATATTCATAATTATTTTTTCAGTACCTAACCAAAATGCTCTGAAATTTCCATTGTCTGTTAAACCTACAACTTTTCCACGACCTAAATTTTCCACTTTAAATGGAAGTGTTTGTGCAATAGCTTTTAAATTTTCTTTTGAAATATAGCCGCTAATTAACGGATATTTAGTGTATTGTATTGGATGTTTAAAGTTGGTTGAATCGGGTTCTATAAAAATTTCTGTATCTCTAAAGAAAGCCATTTTAGCAGTTGGTAATCCAAAATTTATAGGATGACTTCGATCTAATTCAACTTCAAAAATTGCACCGCCAATTTCTTGCGCTCCTCTATATTCTCTGCGTTGTTCAAACGAAACATTTTTAGTTTCGGGCTTCACTTTTTTAAATGACACATTCAGTAATTTCATATCACTTAAGACTTTTACAGCATTTTTATATCCTACTAAAATTCCGCCATTTTGTACAAAATCTCTCAATTTATCGGCAACAACAATATCAAATTTTCCAGAAAATGAAGGAATAATTATTGTTGTATAATTTGTTAAATTAATTCTTGAAATTCTACTGATATCAATTTTTGTGATGTTCATTTCATTTCTTTTGTCAAACAAATGCCAAAGCTCACCTGCATCGTATCCAGAAATTCCATCGCCAATTATCATAGCTATTTTAGGTTGTTTTCTAAGACTGCTAAAATTTGGACTTCCTAAATCAATACCTTCTGTTAAACTCGTTTCAGTAGGAATAATTTCTATTTCTGTTTCTATAGCCAGATTACTTAAGAATTCATGTAATTCATTAGGTGTAAGAGATTGATTCTGAACAGGGATTTGAATAGTTCCAAAGTCAAAATCAGTATTGTTTTGTTTAAATGTTTTCATCGATGTTTTAACCCGAATCCCTTTAGCCAAAATTTTATTTAAAGCCTTTGGTGAGTTGTAGTTGTGCCATTGAAACAAATAAGCGACCTCGCTTTTTGCGAATGGTTTAGGTTTGCTGTAGGTAAAATCTGTTATTTCAGTACCAATAAATTTTGAAGAAGAAATGCTGTCAAATGCTACATTATATGCTAATGGTAATGTCCAAGTTGAAATGTCGTAAAATAAGCTGTCAGCAAATTTAGTGCGTTTTTCAAACATCGATTTAATTAACAAATAATGTTTTTGTTCTAAAGGAATTACAAAGCTATTTTTTTTAGTAAAGGTTTTCCCTTTTACAGTATAATCATTATTCAGTTGATGAATTTTGATTTGATGTTGATTTAAAGTTTGTGCCAATAAGTTTGCTTTTTTTAAATCATAATTATCTGAAAAAACGAGGGCTTTAGTTTTATCAGTTGTTGCTTTTTTATGGGCATCAATATAAAAATTACGTTGATAATTTAATAAGGTAGTACGTAAGCTTGTGCCAGCTTCCAATGTAGCTAAAGTGCTGATGAATTGATTTTTAATAGCTTGTGAAAAGCTTAAAACTCCATTTTCTGATTGTTGTGCAATGCCACTTACCCGTGCTTGTTCAAATAGAATGCCGATACCTCCATTAATGTCTGGATAAGTAGAGCCTTTACCATAATAAAAATCATCAAAATTTTCTTCGGTAAAATAAGTTGATCCAATTTTATCCAAATTTTTAGCAAAATAAGTTGAAATTTCTTTGGTTAATTGTTGGTTTAAAACGGGTGTTAAAGGGTGTGTGCCAGAAGGGACACCAGGTTGAAAAAAGTAGGTTGCATTAGTTCCCATTTCGTGAAAATCAGTCAAGATATTGGGATACCACTCATGAAATGATTTTATACGAACTTTAGATTCTGGTTGTTGAGCAACCAACCAATCCCTGTTTAAATCAAACCAATAATGATTGGTTCTTCCGCCAGGCCATGCTTCGTTAAATTCTCGGTCGTTTGAATCCGTATTTAGATAATCACTTTTATGCATATTTACCCATGATGAAAATCGTTGATATCCATCAGGGTTAAGCGATGGATCTAATAAAATAATAGTTTTATCCAGCATTTCATCGATTTTAGGGCCTTCGGCCGCAGCTAAATAATAAGCTAAAAGTACGCTAGCATTTATTCCGCTTGATTCATTACCATGTACTGAAAACCCTTGATAAATAACCAATGGCATTGATGAAATATCTAATTTTTTGGATTGTTCAATATCAGTTAATTTAAGATGATCTGCTTTTAGATTATCTAGTTGAGCAATATTTTTTGGTGATGAAATCGTAATTAAAACCAAAGGTCTTTTTTCATGGGTATAACCTTTAATTTCAATTAAAAATCTATTTGAAATGCTTGATAACTTTGTAATATAACCAAGAACTTGATCATGGGATGGATGCCATTCACCAACTTGAAATCCAAAATAACGTTCAGGAGTTGGGATGGACTGGTTATAGCTAACATTTTGCGGTAAGAAATATGATAACTCTTTTGGGTTTTGAGCTATCAGGTTGATACTAGAGAAAAGTACGTAAACTAAAAAATATTTTTTCATGATTAGTGATTATAAAAAAAACCACGCTAAAAGCGTGGCTTAAAAGTAACAAAAAAATTATATTAAATATCTTCGAATCGAACATCAGTAAAATTTTCAGCTGACACTTCTTCATCAGAACTATTTTTTTTGAAGTCTTTTTGGTGACGCTCACTAATAACCTCTTCACCTTTTTCATCCAATACAAAATCAGTAGCTGATTTTAAAATGTTTAAAAATTCTGCAAAATCTTCTTTATACAAGTAAATCTTGTGTTTTTTGTAATGGTACGAACCATCATCGTGTGTAAATTTTTTACTTTCGGTAATTGTTAAGTAGTAATCGTCTGCTTTAGTAGATCTTACATCAAAAAAATAGGTTCTTCTTCCTGCTCTCAGTATCTGTGAGAAAATTTCTTCTTGTTCTAAATTTTCATTTTCACTCATAATATCGCTCTTTATAATTAACAAACTTGTTTAAAGTGTGACACAAATCTAACAAAATAAATTGCTTTTACAATACTCGTAATACAATTTATGCTTATTTAAAAAGATTCTAAATGCTTAGTTTTCGTGAGTTTGTTCATCGTATAAATCTTTATAGTAACCATCAATCATAATTAACTCATCATGAGTGCCTTCTTGAATAATTTTACCATTATCCATTACTATTATTTTATCGGAATTTTTGGTTGAAGATATTCTATGGCCTATAATAAGGGTTGTTCTTCCGGTTGAGAATTGATTTAAGTTTTGTAAAATTTGTTCTTCAGTTTCTGTATCTACGGCTGATAAGCAATCATCAAAAATTAAGATTGGAGGATTTTTGATTAAGGCCCTTGCAATGGAAACACGTTGTTTTTGACCTCCAGACAAGGTAATACCACGTTCTCCTAAAATGGTTTCATAACCTTTTTTAAATTCAACAATGTTTTGATGAACATCAGCTAATTTAGCCGCTTCAATAATCTCTTCTTCGGTTGCATTTTCAGATCCAAACTTTATATTGTTTGAAATGGTGTCAGAGAATAAAAACGAATCTTGAGGGACAAATCCTATTTGTTCTCTTAAACCATACAAGTGATGTTTTTTGATAGGAATATTATCAATTAATATTTCGCCTTTATTAAGGTCGTATAATCGTGCAATTAGTTGTGCAATAGTTGATTTTCCTGCACCTGTTTTTCCTAAAATGGCTAAAGTTTTGCCTTGTTCTACCACAAATGAAACATTTTTAAGGGCTTCTATTTGGGTGTCATCATAAGTAAAGCTTACATTTTTAAATTCTATTTTACCTTTTATATCAGTTTTAAGGTCTGTAGTATTGATTATTTCAGGTTCGGTTTCTAAAAATTCATTGATTCGCTTTTGAGAAGCTTCTGCTTCTTGTATAATTGATGTTACCCACCCAACAACTGCTACCGGCCATGTTAACATATTGATATAAATAATAAACTCCGCAATTACGCCTATAGTTTCAATTTTTCCGTCAATATAGCGCATTCCACCCACATAAATCA
Source organism: Bacteroidota bacterium (assembly GCA_018335575.1). Classification (GTDB taxonomy): domain Bacteria; phylum Bacteroidota; class Bacteroidia; order Flavobacteriales; family Flavobacteriaceae; genus JAGXRT01. The sequence continues at coordinate 27,015 of JAGXRT010000051.1, forward strand.
CCAATAAATTACTTACCCCTATTAGTAAAATCATCATTGGAAAAAATAATGCTTGCACTTTGTATAAATCGATATTTTTTTGTTTACTATCATTGGCCAATACTTTAAACTCATTATAGGTTTGAGGTTCAATTCCGTATGATTTAATAACTCCTATCCCTGAAAATGTTTCTTGACTAAACGTAGTTAACTTTGATAAGTATTGCTGCACAATAGCACTTTTTTGATTGATAGAACGGCTTAAAACATAAATAGAATACGATAAAATTGGCAAAGGCAAAACCGTATACAAAGTTAAAGAAGCGTCTATTCTTAACATGTTTGCAATCACAATTACAAATAAGGTAATCATGTTAATGGTATACATAATTGCTGGTCCAAAATACATTCTTACTTTACCAACATCTTCGCTAATTCTGTTCATTAAATCGCCTGTTCTGTTTTTTTTGTAGAAGTTTAGCGATAGTTTTTCATAATGTTTAAAAATCTCATTTTTTAAATCAAACTCTATATAACGCGACATAACAATAATTAGCTGACGCATTAAAAAGGTAAATATTCCAGCTATTAATGTTGCACCAATAATGAGTAAAATATTTATTAGTAAATCGTTTTTTACTGCTTCTAAAGTAATGTCTTTGTTTTTTAAATATTTTTCTACTACGGATAATGAATCACCAACCAAACGAGGCGTTACCAATGAAAAAATGCGCGAAATTATGGTTATTACAATACCTGCTATTAAACGATAACGGTATTTATAAAAAAATTTATTTAAGTATTTTAAAGCGTTCATTGAGTGCGTTTTAGTGTCTTTTATAGTGATAAGCTTCTTTCAATTTTTGTTATCACTATTGATTATTGTAATTTTACAGTCTAAAATTAACGGATTAATAAATTTTTTTCAATAAAAAAACAGATGAACGTAGAGCTTTTTACCTCAGAAAAAATTCAGAAAATGGGTCCAGTTTTTAACCACTTTTCTTTTGACAATCACGAACAAATTGTTTTTTGCAATGACGAAGATACAGGATTAAAAGCAATAATTGGTATTCACAATACAGTTTTAGGTCCTGCTTTGGGTGGAACCCGTATGTGGAATTACCAAAGTGAGTGGGAAGCCTTGTATGATGTTTTAAGACTCTCAAGAGGTATGACATTTAAATCTGCTTTGGCTGGCTTAGATCTGGGTGGTGGAAAAGCTGTGATTATCGGGGATGCTAAAAAGCAAAAAAATGATGCCTTAATGAAACGTTTTGCCGAATTCGTTCACTCATTGAGTGGCAAGTATATTACAGCAGAAGATATAGGAATGGAAACCAGGGATATGGATATTATGAAAGAAGTAACTCCGTATGTTTCTGGAATTTCAGAAAGTTTAGGAGGTTCAGGTAATCCATCGCCGGTAACTGCTTATGGAGTTTTTATGGGTATAAAAGCAAGTTGCAAATATGTATATGGATCTGATGAAATTCATGGTAAAAAAATATGGGTTCAAGGTGTAGGTAATGTTGGAGAAACTTTAGTAAAGCATCTAACTGAAGCAGGTGCACATGTTATAATAACCGACATTTATAAAGAAAAATTAAAAGAGATAAGTAATAAATATGGGGCGACCATATATGATGGTTTGGATGTATTTAGTCAATCAGTTGATATATATGCTCCTTGTGCATTGGGAGCTACAATCAACGATCAAACAATAAATAAATTAAAAGCGAAGATAATTGCCGGTGGAGCGAATAATCAGTTAGAAGATGAAAATAAGCATGGTAAATTATTAAAAGAAAAAGGTATCGTTTATGCACCAGACTTTTTAATCAATGCAGGTGGTATTATTAATGTAAATGCCGAAGTTGCTGGTTATGACTTAAAAGAATCAATGAAAAGAACCGAAAATATTTATAATACTACTTTGGAAATTTTTAATTTATCAGATAAGGAAGGTATTACTACCCATGAAGCAGCTTTAAATATTGCGTTGAGAAGAATTGAAAAACGAAAAAAAGATTTAGTATCATAACCCAATAAAAAAATTGTATTTTTGCAAAGCGATTGAGTAAAATCATTCGCTTTTTTTCTTAACTAAGTTCTTTAAATGATTAATAGAAGACATATCAGGGTAAAAGTAATGCAATCGGTTTATGCAATGTTGCGTTCGGGAAGTGATAATATCACAAAAGAAAAGGAGTTTTTGAATGCTAACATTGTAAAAATGTATGAGTTATATGTAATTAATTTACAGTTACTTGTAGAAATTCAGAATCGGGCAATTAAACTTCAAGAAAAATCAAAGAAGAAAATTTTGGCTACTGCCGAAGATTTAAATCCTAATAAAAAATTTGTAAACAATCAGGTACTTTTAATGCTAAAAAATAGTAGTTCACTAAAAAAGCATGTAGAAGATTACAAATTGGATAATTGGAAATTAGATGATGAATATGTACAACTTATTTGGGATGAAATTCGCACAAGTCAGTTTTATCATAAATATATTACATCAGAGAAATTATCATTTGATGACGATTTAAAATTTGTGTGCGACTTGTTTAAAAACTTTATTGCTCCAAATGAAAAGTTGGCAGATTATTACGAAGATCAAAATATAGGTTGGTCTGACGATATACCTTTTGTAAATACATGGATATACAAGCAACTAAAAGGATTAAAAGCCGGTACTAGTTTTGTCTTGGAATCGTTGTTTAAAGATGATGATGACTATAAATTTGGCAAAGAATTGTTTGAGAAAGTTATGTTAAATCATACCGATTTTGAAAAGGAGATAATCGATAAAACTCCAAATTGGGAATTAGACCGTATTGCCGATTTAGATATGATTTTAATTAAAATGGCTATTTGCGAATTTTTAAGATTTCCGTCAATTCCGTCAAAAGTTACCATCAATGAATATTTAGAGATCTCTAAAGATTACTCTACAGAAAAGAGTAGTATTTTTATCAACGGAGTTTTAGATAAACTTCAAAAAGATTTTACTGAATCAAAAAGAATGGTAAAAGTTGGTAGAGGATTGTTATAATTTTATATTTTTACTGCTTTAAAAATCAAGAATATTACCTATGAAAATTAAGTTTATTGTATTAAGTGCTTTCTTGTCTATGGCACTTTCATGTAATCAAAGCGCTACTTCAAAAATAGATCAAACTAATTTGGAAGAAGCAAAAGTAAGAGATGCAAACGCAGTTACCGGAATGCCTATTGTAAAATTTGATAAAACAGAACACGACTTTGGTGTTATTAATGAAGGAGAAGTTGTTGAAACAACTTTTGAAATAGAAAATGTGGGTACTTCAGATTTAGTTATTACAAACGCATTTGCAACCTGTGGATGTACAGTGCCTGAATGGCCAAAAGAACCTATCAAACCTAAAGAAAAAGGGTTGCTTAAAGTGTCTTTTGATTCTAATGGCAGACAAAACAAACAAAGCAAAACAATTACAATAACAACCAATACAGAGAATGGTAGTGAAAATGTTAGTATAAAAACCTTTGTTACTCCAAAAGCAAAATAATTGTTAACTTTTAAAAAATAACGAATGAATTATTTATCAATTTTTTTACAGGCAAATGGTGGAATTTCTGCCTTTTTGCCTTTTATTTTAATGTTTGTGGTAATCTATTTTTTTATGATCAGACCACAAATGAAACGTCAAAAACAAGAAAAAACATTTCAGGCTCAGTTAACCAAAGGAGCCAAAGTTATCACTAATAGCGGTATACACGGTAAAGTTGTTGATATTGTTGATTCTGATAATACAGTAATTATTGAAACTGGAGCTGGAAGAATTAAATTTGAACGCAGTGCGATTTCAATGGAATTGAGTAAAAAATTAACTTCAGATAACAATTAAAAGTTATTTGAAATAAAATGTAGAAAGTGAGCATTTGCTCACTTTTTTTGTACCTTTAACTCACTTAAAAACTTATTAAGACGCATGATAAAGTTGCTTTCTCAGTTATTTTATAATAATAAATTCAGGGTTTTTTTACTTTTTTTAATATTGTCATCAGGCTCACTTATATTAAATAAATTGTCCAAAGAGTATAAAACAACCTTACCTTTAGAGGTTGCAATAGTTAATATACCTGCCAATAAAATACTTCTAAAATCAGAAAAAATAAAATTAAACATTTACGTAAAGGCAACGGGTTATAATTTAATTGGATATAAACTGTTTAATAAAAAAATTAAAATTAACGCTACAACTGCAAAACGAGTTAAAAACACAACACATCAAATAAAAACAAGTTTATTAATTGATGAAATACAACAGCAACTGTTGATTGGTACAGAAATTATTGAAATTTTAAATTCGACAATTGATGTTGAATTGGGTGAAGTAATATCAAAAAAAGTTCCTGTAATGTTAAAAAAATCAATTACTTATGAAAAAGGATATAAAATAAAAGGAGAAGTTAAGATTGATCCGGATTCAGTTATAATATCTGGACCAGAAGATAAAGTTACACCTATACAATTTGTTCAAACCTCACTTTTAAAAAAGGAAAATTTATATACGAACTTAAGCGAAGAGGTATCGTTAAATCTAAAATCAAAACCAAAATCAGTTAAGGTATCAGCAAATAGTATTAAAGTTACAGCCGAAGTAGAAAAATTTACCGAATTAGTATTTACGATACCATTTAAAATTATTAACAACCCCAATCAATTACGTGTAGAAACTTATCCTTCAAAAGTAGAAGTTGTTTTTCAATTAGAATTATCTGAAATTTCAAAAGTGAATGCCGGTAATTTTGAAGTTATAGGAGATTTAGCTTATGCTCAAGAAAATAACTTAAGTTATTTGGTGCCAAAAGTATCTAAAAAACCATCAGCAGTTCAAAATATTTATATTAACCCACAGAAAGTAGATTTTATTATAAGAAAATGAAAATTGTAGGATTAACAGGCGGAATGGGTAGTGGAAAAACTACAGTATCAAAAATGTTTGAAAAACTTGGGGTAACCGTTTATATTGCCGATGCTGAAGCTAAAAATATAATGCAAACTGATGCTACTGTTAAATCAGCATTAATTAAAAATTTCGGTGAAAAAGCATATGAAAACAATAGTTTAAATACTGCCTATTTAGCAGAGATAGTTTTTAAAGACAAACAAAAGCTTAACATTATAAATTCAATTGTTCATCCAGTAGTAAAAAAGCATTTTAAAGAGTTTTTAAAGTTGCAAACAGCGAAATACCTACTTTTTGAAAATGCAATTCTGTTTGAAAACGGATTTGATGAATTGTGTGATTACATCGTAACAGTAGTTGCGCCATTAGAATTGAGGATTTCAAGAATTCAAAAACGTGATGGTTATACAAGAAGTCAGATTTTAGACCGAATTTCAAAGCAATGGGACGATAACCAAAAAATTCAAAAATCTGATTTTGTAATATATAACGATGATTTAAAAATTCTAGAAAATCAGGTGAATACTATTCACTCTAAATTGTTAAAAATTATTGAAAGTTCTAAATAAATTGATTCGTTTTCTTAATTAATTGTTAATATTTGTTTTTTTTAACACAATCATAAAATTATTGGAATTACATACAGCTAATTTTTTAAATTTGCTTTATGAGTAGACGCAACTTTTTTTGGATTGTTATTTTAATGACCATAGCACTGGTTGGTATTATTACAGTACAGTTTTTTTGGATACGTAATTTTATTGAAGTGCGCGAAAAGCAATTTTCAAACGATGTAAAATTTGCACTGGCAAAAGTAGCAGATAACATTCAACAACGAGAATTAAATGAATATTTTGAGCGCTATGTTAATCTGTACAACCAAAAACAAAACTTAACCTCTACAGATATTAAAAATTACTTTTATCAATTAGAAGATACCATTCAAAAAGAATCGTTTACCTATTCCCAAACAATTTTAGAAGAAAATTATAAAGTACCGGTAGATTTTTTCGAAATAGATTCCATCACTTTTAAAAAGATATTTAGTAAAAAAGACATCAAAATAGTAAGAGACTATAGAAGCGAAGGTGAAATGAAAGGAAGTGCTCTGCCACCCGAAGAACGTTTGGTTAGGATACAACGTTTAAGAGGTGCTGAAAAAGCAGAATTTGAAGATGCAGTTAAAATTTGGTTGGATAGAATTCCGTTGTATAAAAGAGTTTCAAATCTTGAAATTAACATGAATTTACAAAATGAATTCAATGAACGCGGTATCGCTACCAATTTTACGTATGGAATTTTTAGTAACGGACTAGGTACAAAAATAAAGAGTGATCATTTTAAACTTAACAATGGTAAACAATATTCAGTTCCCTTATTCCAAGATAATGACGGTGTAAGTAGGTATAAGTTATATGTAGAATTTCCGGAAGAACGTAGTTATTTACTCTCAACTATTTCGCAAATTCTTTTACTATCAGCATTCTTTATCTTTATTATCATGATTGCTTTTGGTATAGCTTTATATCAAATATTGGAACAAAAGAAAATATCAGAAATAAAAACTGATTTTATCAACAATATGACACATGAGTTTAAAACCCCTATTGCTACCATTAACCTTGCTTTAGACGCTATTAAAAATCCTAAAATTATTAGTGATAGTGAGAAAGTAAACAGGTATATAGCCATGATTAGAGATGAAAACAGGCGGATGAATACACAAGTAGAGAATGTATTGAGAATTTCAAAATTAGAAAAAAATCAACTTACACTTACCCTTGAAAATGTTGATGTACATGATATTATAGAAGAAGCTATTACCCATTTACATCTGGTTGTAGATGATAGAAAAGGTTACATTAAAACGCATTTTTCAGCTAAAAAATCGGTTATTAAAGGCGATTATTTTCATCTTATAAATGTATTAATGAATATGTTAGACAATGCTATAAAGTATTCAATAGAAAGTCCAAAAGTTGATGTTTACACAGAAAATATACCCAAGTTTCTGGTTATTAAAGTTGTAGATCAAGGAATGGGAATGTCTAAAAGTGTTCAGAAACATATATTTGACAAGTTTTACAGAGAACAAAAAGGCAACGTTCACGATATTAAAGGGCATGGTTTAGGGTTGTCTTATGTTAAAAAAATGATAGAGCTACATCAAGGAAAAATAACAGTCGAAAGCGAAAAAGATAAAGGAAGTACATTT
>JAGXRT010000052.1 GCA_018335575.1 Bacteroidota bacterium
GCACACGCTTTCCAAATTTACTTAACCAATTATAAAGGAATCTTAAATCAACGCAGTCAGTTCAATCAAGTAAATGAACTTGGTTTTGATGATTTTGGTAAACAATTTATGTTAGGATTTACCATTACACGCAGATATAATTTTTAAAATAAAAAATCAACTAATCAAAAAGGGCACTTTTTAAAAGTGCCCTTTTTTATAAATGCATATAATTAGCACTATTTAAGAAGATTATCAGTGTAACATATATTGCAAAAAAGAGGTAAATTTTGAAAAAAAATCTTTCAGATATTTAGAATGATTTTAATTAAGATAATTATAGAACTTAAATATCTGAAAATCAACACTAAAAAAATAAATTAAAAATGATATTTGTCACTTTTTATATTTTTTAATATAAGTAACTTTACCAATGATAACTAAAAAAGTTATAAAAAACTAATACAGCAATGGTTTAAATTTTTTTAAAAATGGAAGATAAAGATAAAAATTCGAGAAGAAAGTTTCTTGACAGTAGCCTTAAACTTGGACTTATGGGTGTTGTTGGAGGAGCGATTGCAACTAAATTAGTTGACGCAACCGCTCAGGAAGGTGAAAAAGTAAAAGTTTTAACACAGGACGGACACGTGGTTGAGGTAGATTCAAACACCATCCGTAAAGTTGCTAATAAACATGCTGCAGGATTAAAGAAAGAATACAATGTGCGAGAAGGGTTTCCAGGGCGTAAATTTGTTATGGTTATAGATCTCGCAAAATGTAAAAACGCCTTAAAGTGTACTGAAGCATGTAATGCAGGCCACAACATAATGGGTCAGAACGCATGGTTAAAAGTTTACAAAATGCAAAATAATAAGGATACCTCTCCTTATTGGCAACCAGTACAATGTCAGCATTGCGACCAACCAGCCTGTGTAACGGTTTGTCCTGTTGATGCAACATTTAAACGCCGGGATGGTATTGTGTTAATTGACAACGAACGTTGTATAGGTTGTCGTTTCTGTATGGCAGCTTGTCCATATTCTGTTCGTGTATTTAACTGGGAACAACCAAACCAACCAGCTTTACCAGAAGGATATGAGTATACACCCGATCATGCTGGATTACCAAGTAAAATGGGAACCGTTGATAAATGTGATTTTTGTCCGCATGAAATTGCCAAAGGCGATTTACCTTTCTGTGTAACTGCCTGCCCTCAGGGAGTTTTCTATTTCGGCGACATTTATGAAGACACCGTTACAAACGGTGAAGAAACCGTGAAGTTTAGTAAACTGATTAAAGATAAAGCGGGATATCGTTTATTAGAGAACTTAGGAACAGATCCTAGCGTTTACTATTTACCACCGGTAGATCGATTGGTAGATTTTCACGATGCCGATTATAATTTTGAGCAAGTACAATATATATCAATACCAAATACAGAGAACTAATCATGAGTACATATAATAAAGTTTTAAATGATTTAGCTCCAAAGAAATTTAGTAAAATTGGAGTGGTATGGGTTGCCGTTCTTAGCGTGGTTACACTATTAGGAATCATCGCTTATATCGATCAGATAATCAACGGAATGAAGGTAACCAATTTACGAGATTACGCACTTTGGGGTGTTTATATCTCAAACTTCGTGTTCTTCGTGGCTACAAGTTTTGTTGGAGCGATAACCGCTTCAATTTTAAGATTAACCCGAAGAAAATGGAGAACTCCATTGGTAAGGATTGCGGAGATGGTTTCTGTTGCCTGTATAGCAATGGCTGGGTTAACCATTATCTTGGATATGGGAAGACCAGATAGACTCCATTATTTATTTATGTATCCTCGTTTACAATCTCCTATTACTTGGGACGTATTAATTATAACCATCTACTTAACGTTTAGTATTTTATTACTTTACATTCCTAATATTCCAGATTTTGCCTTGTTGAAAAAATACTATCAGCATAAACCAAAATGGAGTAAGTTTTACGCATTTTTAGCAATTAATTGGAGAGGCACCGAAAAACAAAAGAAAGTACACGAAAAAACAATCCAAGTTTTGGCCGTAACGATGATTCCGTTAGCCCTAATTTTACAAACAATTGATGCCTGGTTATTTTCTACTACATTTAGAATTGGATGGGATAGTCCAAATTTAGGTGCCTATTTCATTGCAGGTGCGTTTGTTGCAGGAACTGCGGCCTTAATTGCCACCGCATTTGTGGTTCGTAAGTTTTATAATATGCACGAGTACATTACAGAAAAACATTTTGATAAATTAGGAAGGTTGCTTGTATTGGCATGTTTAGTGTACTTATATTTTAACATAAGTGAATATTTAATCCCTGCCTATAAGTCAACACAAGGAGAAATTGACCATATTAACGAAATGTTTTTCGGTCATTTTGCTTGGATGTTCTGGTTTGTAGTAGGGGGTGGTCTTATATTACCTGCCATTTTATTGCTATATAGAAGAATGAGAAAACCTTTCCCTTTATTTATTATTGCAATTTTGGTAGTTGTTACTTCATGGTGGAAACGTTATGTAATAGTTACTCCAACTATGTTATCACCACTATTACCTAAACAAGGAGTTTCAGAAGACTGGAGTAGTTACTTCCCATCATTACATGAATGGTTAATTACCGGTGCAACTTTAGCAATGGCGCTATTAATAATTACAATTTTAATGAGATTTGTTCCTGTAATTCCGATACAACGTACATTGGATGAAAATGGAATTACGAACGATGAAAATGACGATAAAAACTAAAAACATATGAAAACAGTACAGCATATAAAATGGTTTAATACTATCATATTGTTGATAGTTTTTGCAGGGTCATTTATTGTTAATGCCCAAGAAGAAAAACAAAGTTTAAGTATAGGACTCACCTATCATAAAAATGTCGGAGTAGAATCGTTCTTAAAAATTTCAACAAGCTTCAAAGATGAAAATGGCTGGCAAAACGCTTCCAAGGTTCCATTTGAGGTAGTTAAAATAACACAAGAGGAAGAAATCTCTTTAGGGACAGGAATGACTGATTTAAGTGGAAGAGCTAAATTTGTTATTCCAACCGATAAAGTAGGATTAGAAAACTCTATCGAACTTAGAATTACCGATCATCCTGTTTATGAAGACACAGCTGAACCACTCGATTTTAAAGAAGTTGATCTTAAGGCTAAGCTCAATGTAAGTACCGATGGAAAACAGATTACTGCCACGCTTCTAGACATGGAAGGAAACCCAATTGTTGATGAAGGATTAAAAGTTCAGGTAAAACGATTAATTAAAGGCTTACCTATTGGAGATGGTGTATATTATACTGATGAAACTGGCATGGTTGTTGTCGATATAGAAGAAGATTATCATAGTTTTGATGGCAATTTGATCTTTGAAGTCGTTTTAGAAGAGCACGATGAATTCGGAACAGTTAGATCACAAATGCATGCTGATTTTGGTATTGCTGGTACTGATTTATCTACTTATGATAAAAGAACCTTATGGTCTCCTGCCGGAAAAACGCCCTTGTTCTTTTTAATATTTCCGAATATAGTATTGTTGGGAATATTGGGGATATTTGTATATTTGATTAGAAATTTAATAAAAATTAGTAAATCTTAAAATTAGAAATTATGAAACAATTTGGAATTATGTTTATGGTTGCTGTAGTTGCAATTACTGCAATGTCTTTTGCAATGGATCAAGATCCATGGGTAGTACCTGCTAAAGATAAAGCTATTAAAAACCCTGTTGCAAATAATGCTGAAAATCTTAAAGAGGCAAAAACTATTTATATGCAGCATTGCAAAGCTTGTCATGGAACTAAAGGTTTAGGAGATGGTCCTAAAGCTAAAAGCATGAAAGGAGATTTAGGAGATTTTTCATCTGCTAAATTCCACGCTCAAACAGATGGAGAGTTATTCTACAAAACCAAAAATGGTAGAGCAGATATGCCAAACTTCAAAAAGTTATCTGATGAAGAAATCTGGTTATCTGTAATCTATATGAGAGAACTTAAAAAATAATTTTTTAGTTTTAATACGTAAAAAAGTCGGCTACTAGCCGACTTTTTTTATTTAATATCCTCATTAAAATAGCTACATAAGTTCTTTTCCAAGATTTAAAACATGACAAATGTCAGTTTTTTTTTAATCGCTATTAGCTATCTTTAAGGGTAGCAATAAAATAAATCTGAAAAGATATATGATATATGCCGCTTAGGTGTTGTTTTGTTAGGTTTATTTTTTGTAAGGTATTTATTATTTAATCTGGCATACAGATGGTTTACGTATATGTTCTGTTACGGGTTAGTTACTTCACACCACAGTTTAGAAATAATATTTTTAGTATTTAATAGGCAATATATACCAATGCAGCAAAGATGTGCGCAAGTTGAATATTATATTCCACAACAGGTTAACAAGCTAATGCTCTAGTTTATTGCCCTCGATGTAGAAGTTAACCAAAAGAATTTCAGGTAGATTAATCGTGTTAAACAAAGAATTATAAATTTTTAACTAATTAAATTATCATGGAAGAAAAAAATAAAAGTTCTAGAAGAAAATTCCTGAAGTTAGGTTTAATTTCTGGAGCAACTGCATTAGCAGGAAATACCATCATCAATAATCTAATTTCAGATCAGGATGGTTCTGGGGTTAAAATTAAAGTATTAACTCCAGATGGTCAAATGGTTGAAGTTGATGCCGAACATTTAAACAAATATCCCGAAGCGCACATCACCCCAGAAGAATCAAGAAAAGGCATACCAAACCGCAAATTTGTGATGGTTATTGATCTTGCCCGATGTAACAATGCCAGAGTTTGTGTAGAGGCCTGTCAGAAAGCTCATAACCTTGATTATCATCAGGAATTTATGAAAATTCAACTGATTCAAGACCATAAACAAGCCAATCCCTATTGGTTTCCAAAACCGTGTTTTCATTGCGACGAGCCTTCTTGCGTAAAGGTATGTCCTACCGGAGCCACCTTTAAGAGGGATGATAATATCGTTTTAGTAGATACTACCCGATGCATTGGTTGTAAATTTTGTATTACCAGTTGTCCTTATTCTGCACGAATATTCAATTGGGGACATCGTGAAGTGTACGACAGAAAGGATGTAAAATATTCTCCGGAAACAAGTGTACCGGGTACAGAAGGCACCGTATTAAAATGTGATTTTTGCCCCGATATGCTAAGACAAGGAGAGTTGCCTCATTGTGTACGGTCGTGTCCTATGGGTGTTTTATATTTCGGTGACATTTTAGAGGATTTGGTTACCAATGGAGAAGAAACAGTTCAATTTAGTAAACTGATTAATGAACGAGGCGGATATCGCTATTTAGAACGACTTGGAGCTGAGCCAAACGTTTATTATTTACCTCCGGTTGAAAAGCAATTCCCTTTAGAGGGAGGTTTAGATAAAGAAGATGAAATAATAGAACGTTATAAAAATGTTCCATACATACAAGAATTAAAAAAACAAGGGAAAATTTAAATAGTAATAAAATGGACAAAGCAAACAGACAAAGAGAACTAGTGAGAGAGTTTTCTCCTACAATCGAAAAGTATAGTATTCTGTTGAAGGTTTGGATAGGAATCCTTATAGCAATCATTTTGGTGGGATTCTATGCCTTTTACCTGCAAGTAACCAAAGGACATGAAATTACCGGAATGAGAGACAATGTAGTTTGGGGTATTTATATCATTAATTTCATTTTTTTTGTAGGAATCAGTTATTCAGGAGCCTTTATCTCTGGAGTATTACACTATTATAAATCACCATGGAAAAATGCCATTTCAAGAATTATTGAAATCATGACCGTACTTTCGTTGGTAATTGGACCAGTTTTTATACTACTCTGTATTGGTCGATTAGATAGACTCCATTATCTGTTCCTTTACCCAAGAATACAATCACCAATTACATGGGATATCATAGCGATTATGACTGATTTAATAGGTTGTTTTATTTTCCTGTATTTAACTTTTATCCCGGATATGGCTGTACTACGCGATAGCCAAGACTTAAACGTTCCAAATTGGCAGAAAAAAGTCTATAAATTTCTAGCTTTTGGTTATCAAGATACCCCAGAACAGCGAAAAACAATTCATAAACTGGTACGCTCCATGTCAATTATGATTATCATGCTGGCTTTAATGGCTTATTCGGTGCTCGCTTGGATTTTTAGTTTAACTATTCAACCCGGATGGAACAGTACCATTTTTGCTCCGTATTTTATTATTGCAGGGCTGTATTCAGGTGTTGGAGTTATTATTATTTTAATGTTTTTGATAAGAGAAATATTTAACCTTAAGCATTACATCAGAAAAATTCACTTTTTTGCTTCCGGCATCATTTTACTGATCCTTTCTATACTCTTCGGATATTTTACCTTTACTGATTATTTTGCCAAATGGTTTAGTCACAAGCCCGATGATATCAATTTATTAAACACTCTTTTTAACAATTATTTCTGGGAATTTATTTTTGCAAATTATATTGGGGTTATTGTACCAGTGATCATTTTACTGTATCGTAAATTCAGAACACCATTAGGTGTTACCATTGCTGCGGTAATTTCGGTCTTAGGTCTTTGGTTAAACCGGTATTTAATTGTAGTTCCTACTTTAGAAACCCCGTTTATACCCATTCAAGATACACGTCCTGAGTTTTTATACTATACAGCAACTTGGGTAGAATATGCGTTGAGTTTTACCGGTATAGCAGCATTCTGTTTGTTTTTCACTCTGCTGATAAAATTTGTCCCCGTTATTCCTATACAAGGCATAATAGAAAATGAAGAAGAGGCAGAACTTTCAATAACTGAACCTAACAATTTGCAATAGTCTATTAAACAGAAAATCATTTAAAAAATATACGATGAAAATTATTAATAATAAATTATCGCGCATCATAGTTATAATTTTTGCTATAGCATCAGTTATCAATACATATGCTCAAGAATTTGTTCAGGATAACTACAGAACCTTTTACAACTTTAGCATGCTTAAACAAGACGATAATACCCGTTCGTTAAAAGTAAGATATGTATTACAGCATGCCGAAGATAAAACGGTAGAGCATCCGGTTTATAAAGCCCAAATTAAATTTATTAATAAACTCGATGATCAAGAAGTAATTTTAGCAGAGGTTTTGACTTCTAAAAATGGAATTGCCACGCTAACCTTACCAGAAAATCAGAAATATTTAAAAGATAAAGAAGGTAATATAACCCTAATAGCTCGGTTTGAAGAAACCGAAAAATTAGAAGCACAGGAAGAAGAGATTATGTTTAAAGATATTTTCCTTGATTTTAATTTGGCTGAAATCGATAGTGTTAAAACCATAACCTTAAATGCTTATACACTTAACAATAAAGGCGAGCAGTTATTAGTTGAAGAAACCGATGTTGCTTTTTACATTGGAGGAATGTTATCTAAAATGAAAATAAATGACGGAACACTGGAATCCGGATCTTATGAATTTGAGTACGAGCATAATTTACCCGGCGATGAAAATGGATTGTTAACGTTTTATGCTCAAATAGAAGATCATGAAGAATTTGGTAATGTTACAAAAATGAAAACCATGAATTGGGGAGTGGAGCATTCGGTACCAAAAAAAGTTAAAAACTCTTTGTGGTCTAAAAACGCTCCGGGCTGGATGTATGCAGTGCTTGCGTTTTTGTTAATATTAGTATGGGCAAACTATGTTTACGTGGTTATAAGTTTATTCAAACTTAAAAAATCAATCAAAAAAGACCTATACAAAGGTCCAATACAAGGAAATTAAAATAATATAAAAAAGTAAAAAGTAAGTCCAATGAAATCGCCTCTAACAACAAAGTTGTTGAAAAAAACACTACTTGAAGATATGGCGATACCACTAACTTGTTCCGATTTATCGGAATAACAAATAAAAAAACAAATAATTATCTACATATGAAAACACTAAAAATTTTTATGGTATTAATTGTAATCGGTTTATTAAGTACATCATTTGTTGATCAAGAAAAATGGGTAGTACCTGAAAAAGAGAAAAAAATGAAAAACCCGATTGAAGCAAGTAAAGAAAACCTAAACGAAGCTAAGGTGCTTTATAATGTGCACTGTAAATCGTGTCACGGTACCAAAGGTTTAGGCGACGGTCCTAAGGCTAAAAATTTAAAAGGTGATTTAGGTGATTTTTCATCAGTGAACTTTCATGCACAAACAGATGGTGAGTTATTTTACAAAACCAAAGTAGGTAGAGCAGATATGCCTGGTTATGCAAAAAAGCTCAATGACGAACAGATTTGGCTAACAGTAATCTACATGAGAGCACTAAAAAAATAAAATTCGCCTAATGGTTTTAAAACTGGAGTAAACTCCAGTTTTTTTATGGTTTTTGCCGATAAAAATCAGTATCTTAGAAACAATTAAAATTCAAAGTCATGAGAAATTTTTTATTTATATCCTTTATCCTGTTAAGTTCAATTTTAGCATGCAAAAACGACAAAAAAGCAAATGAAGTTAACGAAACAAAAGACACTCTAATTATTGAATCAAATACCACAGATACAATTGTAGCTAACCCTACCGAAACTCTAGAAGAAAGAAATGCCAAAACAGTAGTTGAAGAAACGGAAACAAAAATTGTAAAATCAGAAAAAGCACCAGAAGTAAAAAGGGAAGTTGTTGAAAAAAAAGAAATTAAAAAAACTGAAACAACGGTTGTGATAGAGCCTAAAATATCTGACCCTTTAAAAAAAGAAGAAGAAAAAACTACAGAGCCAAAACCAATCCCTACCAAAGTTGAAGAAGAAAAAGTAGTGGTAGTGGTAAAAGATGAACCAAAAATTGCTGCAAACGACTGGATAGTTCCCGAAAATTTCAAACAACTTAAAAACCCGGTTTCTGCCGATTTAAAAGAAGGAAAAGCTTTGTACGAACAACACTGCAAATCATGCCACGGAAGCAAAGGATTAGGTGATGGCCCAAAAGCCAAAAACATGAAAGGCGATTTAGGCGATTTTTCTTCGGTTAAGTTTCAATCTCAAACAGATGGAGAACTTTTCTACAAAACCAAGTTTGGAAGAGCCGATATGCCAAACTTTAAAAAACTATATGATGACGACATTTGGCTGGTGGTTCACTACATGAGGTCATTAAAAAAATAAATAAAATATTCAGTTTGAAACCGGCTTATAGCCGGTTTTTTTATTGATTGACATTAGATAAATTGCATTAAATGCAATAAAAGTTTATTTAGACTTAATATATATTAACATAAATTCAAGAAAAATGTAATATATGTTACATAATTAACATTAAATTAGTGATTATATAAATCATAAAACTATGGGTAAATTAATTTTTCGTTTAGTATTATCCTTTCTAGTTTTTGTTGGAGTGTTTATGTTAATCCAAGACTACTTAACTCCCGAGTCATTTGGAAAATATGGACATTACCGGGCAAATTCATTAGATGATAATAAAAAAATTATTCCTCAGTTTAAAGGGGAAGATGCGTGTGCTTCATGTCATGAAGACATTTATGAAAAAAAATCAGAGACCGTTTCCTTTGATGATGACGAATATATTTTACACTCTAATTTAAAGTGTGAAACCTGTCATTCACCAAAAATTGATGCAAGAACGGAATGTAAAATTAAGCCTCCGAAACTTGAATCGACCAGAAAAATGTGTGGACAATGCCATAGCATTAATGCTTCTAGAAAGAATAAAATCAAAATGATCGATATGAGTGATCATAATACCGAAAAAAACTGTGTTGAATGTCATAATCCTCATAACCCATGGATCGAATAAATAAAAATAGACGTAAGTTTTTTCAAACTTCAGCAGCCCTAGTGGGTGGTACCGTTTTCTACTCACTTATAAAACCCTTTGAAGCCAAAGCGGTGGAGGCCAATCAAACTGAACTTGACCCAGAATTACCGTTATGGGGAATGGGTGTAGACATTGAGAAATGTATCGGATGCGGTAAATGTGCCGAAGCATGTAAAGTTGAAAATAAAGTACCGGCAGAACCGTTTTACTTTAGAACTTGGGTAGAACAATACACTATAAAAAAAGACGGTGAAGTTAAGATTGAATCTCCTAACGGTGCCATTGGAGGATTGGAGCAGTCTGTTGAGAACGAAGATATATTTAAATCATTCAATGTACCTAAACTTTGTAACCACTGTACTAAAGCACCGTGTGTTCAAGCATGTCCTGTTGGGGCAACCTATGTTAGTCCTGATGGGGTAGTTTTGGTAGACGAATCGTACTGTATAGGATGCAGATACTGCATACAGGCATGTCCTTATGGCGCTCGATACATTCATCCAGAAAAACAAGTGGTTGATAAGTGTACGTTCTGTTATCATCGAATTAACGAAGGATTGTTACCAGCTTGTGTTGAGGTATGCCCTACAGAAGCCCGTATTTTTGGCGATTTAAGAGATAAGAGCAGTAAGTTGGTAAAATTTATGCAAAAGAATCCAACTCAGGTTTTAAAACCACACCTTAATACGCATTCAAGAGTATTTTATAACGGACTAAGTTCAGAAGTTAAGTAATTATGAAATGAGCCATAACAATGCTGTATTCCAACTAGGAATGAACAGTTTGGCGAATTCCATATGACTATAAAAAACAAATTATTTACATATGAAAGAGCATTATCAACATTTATACGAAATACTGTCTCAGGTAGACGGTTATATTTATCCCAATGAAATAGAAATGAACTGGGGATTAATGATTGTTTTATATCCTTATATTACAGGATTGGTAGCCGGTGCATTTATTTTAGCTTCATTAGAGCGGGTATTTAATGTTAAAGTGTTAAGACCCACCTATCATTTGGCACTTTTAACCGCCTTGTCATTTTTATTTGTAGCTACATTACCATTAGTAAGTCACCTAACCCAACCATTACACGCGTATCGTATTTTAATTACCCCAAATCCGACATCAGCCATGGCTATATTCGGATTTGTGTATTTATGGTATTTAATGGTTGTATTATTATTAGAAATTTGGTTTGATTACCGACGCGATTTCGTGTTGTGGTCTAAAGATAGTAAAGGATTTAAAAAATTCTTTTACAAAACCATTACATTGGGCATCAATGATACTGATGAAAAATCGGTAAAAATCGATGATAAGCTAGGATATATCATCACTTTAATAGGTATTCCTTCTGCCTTTTTATTACACGGCTATGTTGGTTTTATTTTTGGATCTATAAAAGCAAACCCATGGTGGTCAACGGTATTAATGCCGGTAATTTTTTTATTCTCAGCCATGGTTTCAGGGATTGCCTTAGTAATGGTTATTTATATGATTGTAAATTGGGTTCGAAGACAAGCTATAGACATGGTTTGTTTAGACACCATAGCTAAGTATTTATTCTATATATTGATTATAGCATTTGCGCTAGAATCACTTGATCAAATTCATCGTTTTTACGAAGCCGAAGAATCGTTTGACATTATTAAAATTCTTGTAAATGGTAAACTCAATTTAACCTTGTTAGGATTCCAGATTACTATTGGTACCATTATTCCATTAGCAGTTTTGGGTTTATTTCAGGTATATCAACCTTCCGAAAAATTAAGAAAAATAGCCTATTTTATAGTTGGATTATTTGTATTGTTTGGTATTTTCTTTATGCGATGGAATGTTGTAATGGGAGGTCAAATGTTTTCAAAAAGTTTTAGCGGATTTACAACATACAAAATTAATATTTTTGGTATGGAAGGTACATTAATGGCCACTGCTTGGCTGGTCTTGCCGATATTAATTTTAATGTTTCTATTATGGTTAATGCCTCCTTGGAAAAAATCAACAGAATATTTACACTAAAATAAATCCGCCTACGGGCGGATTTATTCATTAAACAATTGTAGTAATTCGAAAAAAGCGTAGTTTTGCATGTACTATGTTGCAAACGTTTACAAAAGAAGAGCGACTTACCAATAAAAAGTTGTTTGAGCAATTGTTTTCAGAAGGAAAACAGCTTAAAATTTTCCCTTTCAGATTAGTTTATTTACCTAAAAAGCTAGAGATACCAACACCTGTTCAGGTGGCACTGGCTGTGCCAAAACGCCTTATAAAAAAAGCTGTTCAACGCAATAGGATTAAAAGACAAATGCGTGAAACATACAGAACGAATAAACATTTAATCTATTCTAATTGTACAGAAAGTTACATTCTAATAATAACATTTATAGATATTAAAGAGTGGAAATCGGAAGCGCTTGGTGAAAAAATGAAAATTCTAATTGAAAAGTTCATTTCTGTTGTAAATGAAAACACTTAAACAAATCCGTAGTTACACCAAAAGATTGTATTTTAGTAAAACAAATTTATAGATATGAAAAATAAAGGAAGATCAAGAGCACAGGAATCTTCGGCCGCTATAGAAAAAATGTACATCACCATGCGTCATTTATTTTCGCGTGGATTTTATAAACCGATGGGTATTTCAGGCGATTCTTTGAGAGAATCATTGTTATTACTCCGGCCTGAAATTTACGGTTCCATTGCCGAGGAGAAAGTTGAATTAAATGGATTGATCTATGTGTTAGAAAGACTTCCGGATGGAATAGAAGAATGTCAGTTTATAAACTTAACAGCCGATGAAGGATTTTCAAAATCCAGTTTTAAAGTAATGATTCCGCCTAAACGAAGAAGAAATTGTTATCGCATTGATAAAAATCAAATGAACATCGAAATAACTCGCGGAAGATCAGATATATACGACATACTTACCCACTTAACGTTTTTATTTATCGAATCGCATAAAATTATGCGTAAAGTAACTTCATTTGACGGCAAAACAAGCATAAGAGAATGGAAGATACTAGAAGAAATTGTGCTAAATAACAGAACACTTTCACAAGAAGAACGCGAAATTACTATTGCTCATTTAGGAAGTATTTTAGGCAGAACCTATGAAGAAACCTTAGATGCCTATAAGGCATTTACAACAAAAGCTTTTCCAGACCGATTTTTGCATATTATTTATTGGTTAGGTTATTTAGCTAAACGCGAAGTGCATCATAATGAAAAACGTTCTATCAACTTCAGTACCATTCTTAGAGAAGAAATCGGACATCATATTTATGGTGAAATTTGGGCCAACAACATAAAAAAAACCTTAGCTAATCATAACTTATTAACCCGACCAATACATATTATAAGCGCTAACATGCACAGTGTCATGAATTCTATTTATGCGCCAATTGTATTGGCCGATGAATTTAAAGGCTCGGATAATTTAAGTATTTACTTAAAATTAAGCGAACCGGAAAATGATGCTTTGCGTAAAAAAGTTGAACAATTTGCTGCTAAAAATGGGATGCTGTTTATAAAAGAACCCTCAGGTACTCAAATTGATGTTCAAATAATTGATACCGAAAAAATAGATGTATCAAAAACTAACTACAATTTTAATCAAGAAAAAGAAAAGCCCGTTTTGGTGGTAATGGATTATGCCTTTGGCGAACAAGCCTTTGAAACAATGGATGAGCTTTTAAAACCGTATTATACTGATGATAAAAAAGTTCACCTTAACGTAGAATCGGTTTCTATAATGGGTAAGGCCGGTATCCTAGAAGGCGGAAAAGGCGATATCATGATTCCTACTGCGCATATTTTTGAAGGCACTGCCGATAATTACCCTTTTAAAAATCAATTAAAAAAGAAGCATTTTGAAAATCAGGGATTGTTGGTTTTTGAAGGACCTATGGTATCGGTACTTGGTACTTCCTTACAAAATAAAGACATCTTAAAATTTTTCCACTATTCTACCTGGAATGTAATAGGTATCGAAATGGAAGGGGCTCACTATCAAAAAGCCATACAATCGGCTTCTAAAATAAGGGGAAATATTTCGCAAAAAGTAAAAGTAAGGTATGCGTATTATGCCTCAGATAATCCGTTAGAAACCGGTAGTACACTGGCTTCCGGAGGATTAGGAACAACAGGGGTTAAACCCACCTACCTTATTACCGAAAAAATATTAGAGCAAATTGCAGAACAAAAATAGTTTAAAAATCCCCCATTAATGAAAACATACTACGAAGCTTTTGGAAAACGTATTTTCGATGTATTGTTTTCACTTGCTTTAATTGTTTTATTATTGTGGTGGTTTGTGCCTGTAATTGCAATATTAGTGTATCTTGATTCGAGAGAAGCCATATTTTATTATCAGGAACGCGTTGGGGCAAACAACAAACCTTTCAATATCATCAAGTTTAGAAGTATGAGAGGCGTTCCACCATCTAACGACCCCTTGCTTTCAAAAGACGAACAGCTACGGATTACACGCTTAGGAAGAATATTAAGAAAATACAGAATTGATGAGTTGCCACAATTTTATAATGTATTGAAAGGCGAAATGAGTATTGTTGGGCCAAGACCAGAGCGTCATCAATTTTTAAGCAAAATCACACAATACTTACCAAAGTATAAAAGATTGATAGCATTGAAGCCCGGTATTTCTTCACTCGGACAAATACGGTTTGGGTATGCTGATTCCTTGGATGAAATGCTTCAACGAGCGCGATACGATTTAAAATACCTCGATAATATAAATTTGATAACCGACCTTAAAGTTGTTTTAGCAACAGTTTGGGTGGTTTTAAACGGTAAAGGAAAGTAATATGAATATATTAATTATTGGATCTGGAGGAAGAGAACATGCCTTTGCATGGAAAATTGCACAAAGCAGTAAATTAGCAAACGTATTTGTAGCTCCGGGTAATGCCGGAACATCAGCAATTGCAACTAACCTTCTAATAGATGTGTTGGATTTTACTATAGTAAAAGAAGCAGTCTTAGAGCATGCTATTAACTTGGTTTTAGTAGGTCCGGAAATTCCGTTGGTTGCCGGTATTCACGATTTCTTTGCTTCTGATGATGAACTCAAACATGTGAAGGTAATCGGACCAAAAAAATATGCTGCTCAACTTGAAGGCAGTAAAGAGTTTGCTAAAGAATATATGATGCGCCATCACATTCCAACCGCTGCTTATCAAAGTTTTACAGTTGACACATTAGCCGATGGTTGTACATTTTTAGAATCACTAAAACCACCGTATGTATTAAAAGCAGATGGGTTGGCTGCCGGTAAGGGCGTTGTAATACTTGATAATCTACAGGATGCTAAACAGGAATTAAAGCAAATGCTTCAAGATCAAAAATTTGGTAACGCTAGTGCAAAAGTGGTTATTGAAGAATTTTTATCGGGTATTGAAATGAGTTGTTTTGTATTAACCGATGGTAAAAACTATGTGACTTTGCCTAACGCAAAAGACTATAAACGCATCGGAGAAGGTGATACAGGTCTCAATACAGGTGGTATGGGTGCCGTATCGCCTGTTTCATTTGCAGACGAAGTATTTCTATCTAAGGTAGATGAACGCATCGTAAAACCCACTATACAGGGTTTGAAAAAAGATGGTATCGATTATGTGGGATTCATCTTTATCGGTTTGATAAAGGTAAACGGAGATCCGTTTGTTATCGAATACAATGTTAGGATGGGTGATCCTGAAACCGAAGTTGTTATTCCGCGCATAAAATCAGACTTTGTCGATTTGCTTACAGCAACCGCCAATCAATCGCTTGATACCTTTACATTGGAAATCGATGAACAAGCTGCCACTACTGTTATGTTGGTTTCGGGCGGATATCCATCAGCGTACGAAAACGGCAAAACAATTACCGGATTGGATAGTATAGAAAACTCTGTTGTTTTCCATGCAGGAACAAAACAAATAAACAATCAAATTGTTACTAACGGTGGTCGTGTTTTGGCAATAACTTCTTTTGGAGTTGATTTTAAAGAAGCTTTAAAAACCTCTTATCAAAATGCTGAAAAAATAAAATTTGATGACATGTATTACCGCAAAGATATTGGCTTCGATTTATAACATAAAAAGCTCAGCATCTTTTAGTAAAAAGCTCAGCATCTTTTAATAAAAGGCTCAGCATCTTTCAGTAAAAAGCTCAGCATCAATTTTAAATTCCCTTAAATGCCTCAAAATCAGTGGTCGAAACAACGGCACTTTTTGCCATTAATGGTTTGTTGAAAAAGCGTAGTAAAAGCTGTGCAATGGCTTCTACATCAGCTTCACAATAGCGTACAATGCGTTTTAAATCGTTTTCCTTATAATAGACCTCAGCCACCATACTGCCGTCAATATCTTCTTTAGGAGAAGGAATTCCTAAAATGGTTGTTAACAATTTCAAGGATGAATAGTGCTTGTAATCGCCAAACTTCCAAAATTCAAGGGTGTCGATATGACTTATTTCCCATGGTTTTTTGCCGTACAACTGCAATTTTTCGGGCAATGAAATTTGATTGATAATCATGCGTCGGGCAATAAACGGAAAGTCAAACTCTTTTCCATTATGTGCACATAACAGATACTGTGGCTCTTTAAAATGATGTTCCAATAAGCTTTTAAAATCGATTAACAGTTTTTTTTCATCGCCATAAAATGATTTAATTCGAAATTGACTTAAGCCTGCATTGGTAAAAAATCCGACTGAAATACACACAATTTTTCCAAACTCAGCCCAAATTCCGGCGCGATGGTAGAAATCAGCTGCAGCGGTTTCTTCATTTCGCTGGTACTGGGTTTTAAGCGCGAATAATTCTTGTAAATCAGGACTTAAGGCTTCAAATGATGAGGTTTCGGGCACCGTTTCAATATCTAAAAACAAAATGTTTTCAAAGGCAATTTTTGAATTCATAACTTTTTCTTTTTAAGTAAAGATAACGAAAATAGTATTCAAAAAAACGGTCAACGCTATTTAGGGATGTACAACGATTCACTACTCACTGCTCACTGTTCACTAATAAACCGTATCTTTCCCTTTTAAAATAAAACAACATTAGCACGGAAAAAAAAATTTTGGTGGCACCCTTAAATTGGGGTTTGGGACACGCCAGTCGATGTGTACCCATAATAACCGAATTGATGAAGCAAAATTTTGAACCCATTATTGCTTCGGATGGTGCTGCGCTGGAATTATTGCGAAAAGAATTTCCAAAGCTGAAAGCTATTGAATTGCCTTCGTATAATATTTCGTACCCCAAAAAAGGATCGCTTCATGGGCATTTTGTAAAACAACTTCCTCATTTTATTAAGACGTATCTAAAAGAACGACAACACCTTAAAGCGATTGTAGCTCAAGAGCAATTAGAAGGTATAATTTCGGATAACCGATTTGGCGTTTGGCATCAAGACATTCCATCGGTATATATAACACATCAGTTAACGGTTTTATCGGGTTTTACAACATATATGAGCACTTATTTACATCGATTTATTATTCATAAATTCGATGAATGTTGGGTGCCTGATGATGAAAATCAAACGTATTCAGGGATATTATCGCGTACTGAAAACTTGAAAACAAAGGTAAAGCATTTAGGTGTTATAAGCAGATTTACAAATTTACAAACATCACCTACATACGATTTAACCATAGTTTTATCGGGTCCTGAACCCAGTCGGACTCAATTGGAAAAGATTTTAATTGAACAATTGAAAAACTATCAAGGAGCCATTTGCTTTGTAAGAGGTTTGCCTTTAGAAATTGCCACGCTTAATCCTATTGAGGGTATTAGGTTTTATAATTATTTAACGGCTCGTGAATTAAACCTTCTGTTGAGTCAAAGTAAGTTGGTACTTGCTCGTTCGGGATATTCCACGCTTATGGATGTTGCAGTTTTAGGAAAAAAAGTATTTTTTATTCCCACTCCGGGTCAAACTGAGCAGGAATATTTAGCACAGTTTCATCAACAAAAAAGGAATGCAACTTACTGCAATCAAGATGAATTTACACTCGAAAAATTATTCGAAATGGATGATATTAAAGGATTCAGTCCTCAAAAAACTCATATACCATCAAACCTATTTGATGTTTTTAAGTAGCCAAGCTATTTTAAGTTGATAATCAGTTAAAAAAAACTTTAGTTCCCTTTTGGCAAACTAAATGTAAACACAGATCCTTCGCCAAATGTACTTTTAACAGTAATTTGCTCGTGGTGTGCTTCTAAAATATGTTTTACTATAGACAATCCCAATCCCGATCCGCCTTGTTCTCTAGAGCGACTTTGATCAACACGATAAAAACGTTCAAAAATTCGTGGTAAGTTTTCAGCTTTAATGCCCTCACCATCATCACTTACTTCAATGGTAATTTTAGCAGTCGATGTACTAACCTTGAGTACTACCACTCCATTGGGTTTGCCATATTTAATACCGTTTACAATTAAATTAATCAATACCTGCTCAATCCGTTCCTGATCGGCATACACTAATTTAGGTGCCAGGTACTGCTCAGCAAAATGCAATTGAATTTGTCTTTTTTTGGCTTTCATCTCCAGTAAATCAAAAACACTTTGAATGAGGCTTATGACATCAAAACTGGAATAATTTAGTTTAAGCGATTCCGATTCCAAACCCGAAATCAACTCTAAATCTTTTGCAATAAAAATAAGTCGTTCCACCCCTTTATTAGCCCGTTCCAGGTATTTCATCCGCACTTCTTTGTCTTTGATGGCCCCGTCTAGCAAGGTTAAAATATAACCCTGAACTGTAAACAAAGGTGTTTTTAGCTCGTGTGAGATATTCCCTAAAAATTCGCGGCGGTAAAGCTCGCGTTCGTGCAATACATCAATTTCCTGACGTTTTTCATCGGCAAATTTTTGAACTTCTCTTGAAAGTGACTCTACATCGGCTGGT
>JAGXRT010000053.1 GCA_018335575.1 Bacteroidota bacterium
GGAAATTCCTCCTTAGCTCAGTTGGTTAGAGCATCTGACTGTTAATCAGAGGGTCTCAGGTTCAAGTCCTGAAGGGGGAGCAAATTAAATAAAAGCTATCAGAAATGATAGCTTTTTTTGTGCTTAAAAGTCTAGTAAAATTACACTCTTCCCCTTATTTTCAAAGCATTTCAAATATTTGTTTAAATAAACCTCAATTTTATCTACCTACCAATTATTGGTTTATAAAATGGTTACTTTTGATAGATGATATGTGCAAAAGAATAGGTTTAACTACTTCTTAATTTTAAAACATTTTCTATATCGGATAATTGAAATTCTTTAGCTTTTAATAAAATTAGATAATGATACAGCAAATCGGCAGCTTCATTTTTAAATAATTCACTGTTGTTGTCTTTGGCTTCAATGATTAACTCAACAGCTTCTTCTCCCACTTTTTGCGCAACTTTATTAATACCTTGTAAAAATAATTTATTGGTATAAGAATTTTGATTCTTAGTTTCAATCCGTTGGTGGATTGTTTGCTCTAATTCGTATATAAAGCCTTTGGTAGATTTAGCTCCAAAACAAGATTCAGAGCCCGTGTGACAGGTTGGTCCTTTTGGAGTTACTTTGATTAAAATAGTATCGTTATCACAATCTAAAAATATCTCTTTAACCATTAAAAAATTACCAGATGCTTCACCCTTTGTCCA
The DNA here is from genome assembly GCA_018335575.1 of Bacteroidota bacterium. Lineage (GTDB taxonomy): Bacteria > Bacteroidota > Bacteroidia > Flavobacteriales > Flavobacteriaceae > JAGXRT01. The sequence goes on from JAGXRT010000053.1 coordinate 696, forward strand.
AAGTCGGTTTTTGCTTCGACTAAAGAACGTTACTTTCCTTTCCTTCATCGTTTTTTCGTAAGCTTCTTTATTCATATAACCTAACATTAATACCTGTAAGCTTACTTCATGCTGAATGATAACTGGAACTAATCCATCACCTTTATTAAAATCAATTTTCATCGTATTGGTATTTTATTTGTTTTTAAATAGTACTTTAATTCTGGGATTGAAATTTCGCCAAAGTGAAAAATACTAGCTGCTAAACCTCCAGTAGCAGCTGTTTTTTCAAACACTTCTTTAAAGTGATTTTTTGTGCCTGCACCTCCCGATGCAATTATTGGTATGTTAACTGCTTTACTTACTTTATTTGTTATATCGATGGCAAAACCAGCTTTGGTTCCGTCGTTATTCATTGAGGTTAACAGGATTTCTCCTGCTCCTAACGATTCAACCTTTTGAGCCCATTCAATTGTTTTTAGTGAAGTTAGAGTTCTTCCACCGTTAACAAATACCTTCCATTCGTCGTTTTCAAATTTAGTATCAATGGCGACAACTACACACTGACTACCGAACTGATTGGCAATTTCTGTAATTAAAGCTGGGTTTTTAACAACTGAAGAATTAAGACTCACCTTATCGGCACCTGCTTTAATAAGTACAGACACATCTTCGATAGCATTGATTCCTCCGCCAACCGTAAAAGGAATATTAATTTCTAAGGCAATTTGTTTAACTAATGCAACAAGTGTTTTTCTATTTTCAATGGTGGCGGTTATATCTAAAAAAACCAATTCATCAGCTCCTTGCGCTACGTAGCGCTTTGCTAACTCAACAGGATTTCCGGCATCACGTAATTCAATAAAATTGATTCCTTTAACTGTTCTACCATCTTTAATATCTAAACACGGTATGATTCTTTTTTTTAACATAGTTTCTGAAGTTCTTTAAGACTAATATTTCCTTCGTAAATTGCTTTTCCAATTATTGCTCCATCGCAACCAATCTCTTTTAATAACTCTAAATCTTTAATAGAAGAAACACCGCCACTTGCAATTAATTTTACGTTAGATTGCATCAATATTTCAACATAAAGCTCGTTAGAAGTTCCTAATAACATTCCGTCTTTGGCAATATCAGTACATATAACTTGACGAATTCCTTTGGTTTCATAATTTTTAATAAAATCAACTACATCCAAGTCCGAATTTTCTACCCACCCATGTGTTGCAATTTTTCTATTGAAACTATCGGCTCCTAAAATTATTTTATCGGCACCATACTTTTTTAACCAATCTAAAAAAAGAGTAGCATTTTTAACAGCTATACTGCCACCTGTAATTTGATTTGCTCCGCAATCAAAAGCTGTTATTACATCTTCATCCGATTTTAATCCTCCTCCAAAATCAATTTTTAAATTGGTTTTAGAGGCAATTAATTCCAAAATCTTGTTATTAACTATATGTTGCGATTTTGCCCCATCTAAATCAACTAAATGCAGGTATTGAATTCCATTTGCCTCTAATTCTTTTGCTACTTCTAAAGGGTTTTCATTATATATTTTTTTAGTACTATAATCACCTTTAGATAGTCTAACACATTTTCCGTCGATGATATCTATAGCGGGTATAATTCTCATAAGGCTAAAAAGTTTTTAAGTAGTTGGGTGCCAATTGCTGCCGATTTTTCAGGATGAAATTGGGTGGCGTAAAAGTTATCTTTTTGTAAAACAGCGCTAAATGGCACTATATAATTACAGATTGCCGAAGTTTGTTCACTAATTTCAGCATAATAACTATGTACATAATATACATCATTTTTAGTAATGATGTCTTTAAACAAAGATCCTTTTATACTTTCAAAATTATTCCACCCCATATGAGGAACAATATCGGTTAGTGGAAATTTCTTTACTTTGGTGTTAAAAATACCCAAACATGTGGTATTGCCTTCTTCTGATGATTCACACATAAGCTGCAAACCTAAACAGATTCCAAGCATCGGATTTTTAACTTCTAAAATGACTTTGTCCAATCCGTTTTCTTTTAGATATTCCATCGCTGAACTCGCTTCGCCAACACCTGGAAAGATTACCTTGTCGGCACTTAAAATTGTTGCTGTATCATCGGTAATAACACTTGAATACCCTAAACGAGTTAGTGCATTTTGAACGGAACTAATATTCCCCGCATTGTATTTGATAATCGCTATCATAATATTCCTTTTGTACTTGGGATTGAAAAATTAGTTGTTTTAGATTTTGCCATTTTTATTGCTTTTGCAAATGCTTTAAAAATTGCTTCAATTTTGTGGTGTTCATTGTCGCCAGTTGCTTTGATATTTATATTACACTTGGCTGCATCACTAAACGATTTAAAAAAGTGCATAAACATTTCTGTAGGCATTGCTCCAATCATTTCTCTTTTAAATTCTGCATTCCAAACCAACCAAGGTCTTCCGCCAAAATCAATAGCTACTTGTGCTAAAGACTCATCCATTGGTAATAAAAATCCGTAGCGTTCAATTCCTTTTTTGGAGCCTAAGGCCACGATAAAAGCTTCACCTAAGGTTATTGCAACATCTTCTATTGTGTGATGTTCATCAATTTCTAAATCACCTTGAACAGTTATATTTAAGTCGATATTTCCGTGTTTTGCAATTTGTTCTAACATATGATCAAAAAACCCAATTCCTGTAGAAATTTCATTTTTGCCATTTCCGTCTAAATTAATGGCAACATTAATATTGGTTTCATTGGTCTTTCGATTGATACTTGCTGTCCTTGGGATTTGTTTTAAGAAATGATAAATATCTTGCCAATTAGGTGTTGCTAAAACAGCGTCTGACACCTTTTCATTTCCAATAAAAATAGCTTTACAGTTTAAGTTTTTAGCCAATTCAACATCGGTTAAGCGATCTCCTATAACAAAGGAATTGACTAAATCATAACCGCCATAAATGTATTTTTGAAGCATTCCTGTTCTTGGTTTTCGGGTTAGAGCATTTTCTTCTGGGAAACTTTTATCAATTAATATTTCTGCAAATTCAATACCCTCATTTTTAAAAGCCTGAATAATTTTATTTTGAGCTGGCCAAAAAGTTTCTTCTGGAAAAGATGTAGTACCCAAACCATCCTGATTGCTAACCATCACTAATTCGTAATCGAGCTCATGAGCAATTCTGGATAGCCATTGAAAAACGCCTGGATAGAATTCTAACTTTTCTAAACTATCTAATTGAAAATCAATTGGAGGTTCGATAACGAGCGTTCCATCTCGGTCTATGAATAGCACTTTTTTCATAAGGATAAGTTTTTAATTGTTTGTAATAAGATTGCGTTTTCTTCTGGGGTTCCAATAGTGATGCGTAAACAGTTTTTTACCAACGCATTTCTGTTTCTGGTGATTATTTTCCGACTTACTAATTCGCTATAAATTTTATTGGCATCGGTAACTTCCACTAAAAGAAAATTAGCATCGGATGGGTATATTTTTACAACTTGCGTTAACGTTTTTAACGCTTCGATTAGTTTCTGTTTTTCCGTTTTTATTATTTGAAGGTTTTTCTTAAAAAAATCAGCATTTGAAAGTGCATTTAAAGCAGCCTTCTGATTAAGATCACTTACATTATACGGTAGTTTTACATTGTTGAATAATTTTATTATTTCTTCGTTTGCATAAGTTATTCCAACTCGCGCAGCTGCTAATCCCCAAGCTTTACTAAATGTTTGACTTACCATTAAATTGGGGTATTTGGTTAGCATTTTAATCCATGATTCAGAATCACTAAAATCGATATAAGCTTCATCAATAAAGATAATTCCATTAAATTTCTTCAACAGATATTCTATTTTTTCCTTTTCAAAAATATTAGCAGTCGGATTGTTAGGCGAACAAATAAAAATTACTTTTAAAGTACTGTCTGAAAGAAAATATTCTACAAGATTTAAATCAATTTGAAATTCAGCTGTTAAAGGAACTTTAATTAATTCAATTGCATTAATAGCTGCCGAAACATCGTACATTCCGTAGGTTGGAGTAAAAGTTAAGGCTTTATCTTTATTAGGATTGCAAAATATTCGAAAAGTCAAATCGATAATCTCATCGCTTCCGTTACCAATAAAAATTTGATCTGAAGGTATTTTTTTAAGTTCAGACAACTTAAGTTTTAACGCTCTTTGATAAGGGTCAGGATACCTGTTCAATTCTCCAAATGGATTTTCATTGGCATCTAAAAAAACACCTGCATTTCCTTTAAATTCATCTCTAGCACTTGAGTAAGGCTGAAGTGATAAAATATTTTCTCTTATGATATCTTTTAATTTAAACATTTTCTATATTTTTTAATCGGATTGAAACAGCATTTTTATGAGCAAATAATTCTTCAGTTTCAGCCATTATTTCAATAGCCTGACCAATATTTTTCAAGCCTTCTTTACTTAGTTGTTGAAACGTTATTTTTTTTTGAAAGCTTTCTAATGAAACACCACTGTAGTTTTTTGCAAATCCGTTGGTAGGCAGTGTGTGATTTGTGCCACTAGCATAATCACCGGCACTTTCACAGCTGTAATTACCTAGAAAAACAGAACCAGCATTAATTATTTTATCGGTATAATTTGATGCGTTTTCTGAGGCTATGATTAAGTGTTCTGGAGCATACACATTACTAAAATCTACACATTCATCCAAAGTGTTTAATAAAATGAATTTGCTGTTTTTTAAAGCTTGTTTAGCAATCTCTTTTCTAGGTAAACAGACTAATTGTTTTTCTAATTCTTTTAACGTTAAATCGATTATTGATTCGTTATCAGACAACAAAATAACTTGACTATCTTCTCCGTGCTCAGCCTGCGATAGTAGGTCAGCAGCTATAAACGCGGGATTTGCCGTTTCGTCAGCGATAATTAACACTTCACTTGGTCCGGCTGGCATGTCAATTGCCACACCTTCTTGTTGTATCAACTCTTTTGCCTTAGTGACAAATTGATTGCCAGGTCCGAAAATTTTATAAACCTGCGGAATAGTTTCTGTTCCAAATGCCATGGCGGCTATTGCTTGCGCTCCCCCAACTTTAACAATCTTTGAAATACCAATTAAATTGGCTGTATAGAGAATGGCAGGGTGTATTGTTCCGTTTTTATTGGGAGGTGTGCATAAAATTATCTCAGCACATCCGGCTAATTTTGCTGGAATCCCCAGCATCAAAATAGTTGAAAATAAAGGAGCTGTACCACCAGGTATGTAAAGACCTACTTTTTCTACACCCACACTCTTTCTCCAACATTGAACACCTTTAGTAGTTTCAATTACAACTTCTTCGGTTTTTTGTGACGCGTGAAACTTCTCAATATTTTGTTTCGCTATAGCGATGGCCGCTTTTAACTTGTTTGGTACTAAAGTTTTTGATTCTAGAATTTCTGTGTCTGTTACAAAGAGTTGTTTTAATTTTACATGATCAAATTGTTCACTGAACCTAAAAAGTGCTTCATCTCCTTTTGCTTTTACCTCATTTAGAATGTTGTAGATAAGATCAGTTAGCTGTTCTTTTGCTATTTTTGGGCGCTGAATTAAATCAGTCCATTGTTGTTTTGCTGGATTTTTAATAACGTTCATTAGATCACTTTTTTATCAATTGGGATAATTAAAATTCCTTCGGCTCCTGCAGCTTTTAAGGCATCTATTACAGTCCAAAATTCGTCTTCATCAATAACACTGTGTAAAGAACTCCAGCCTTTTTCGGCTAATGGAAGTATTGTCGGACTTTTTAAAACGGGTAGGATTGCACTAACTTCTTTTATTTTATGATTGGGTACATTCATTAATATGTATTTGCTGTTTTTGGCTCTTAAAACTGTTTTTATTCTAAACAGTAACTTATCTAATAGTTGCTCTTTCGCACTATCTAACTTTAAGGATTTCACAAGTACTGCCTCCGATTTTAAGATGACTTGAGTTTCTTTTAATCCGTTTTTGAATAAGGTACTTCCCGAACTTACCAAGTCGCAAATTCCATCAGCTAAACCAATATTTGGGGCAATTTCGACAGAGCCAGAAATGGTATGTATTTCGGCATTTATGTTGTTATTTGTTAGAAAAGATTTTAACGTGTTTGGATATGATGTTGCAATTTTTTTTCCTTCAAAATAGGTTAGTGAATTATCGGAAACATCTTTTGGAATGGCTAGTGATAATCGGCATTTTGAAAAACCTAATTTTTGAATAACATCCATCTCTTTTTGTTTTTCAATCAATAGGTTTTCTCCGATAATTGCAATATCGACAACCCCATCCTCTATATATTGCGGTATATCAGCGTTTCTTAAATACAACACTTCTAAAGGAAAATTAGAAACACTAACTTTTAGTTGGTCAATTCCATTTTCAATAGAGATACCACAATCTTTTAATAATTTAAGAGAATCTTCATTTAAGCGTCCACTTTTTTGAATGGCAATTTTAAGTTTACTCATTTTTTTTAGTTTTTAGGTCTGAGTAAACAAAAGGATTTAAAATAAAAAATCCGTCTGATTTACTCAGACGGATTTTGAATATTGTTTTAGATTACATATATCATTTCCCTATCGCCTGAGAGCAATTTAGAAAATGATGATGATGTAATTGTGTAAAATTCATTTTTTTTTGAATTTGATTGACAAATATAAGAAGTTTTTTTAAAAATATTGTTTTTCCCAATTATTTAAGGTCTGTTATAAAATTTACGGTCGTTATCTTAAAAGACATTCCCTGTAATTTGTAATTAATATATCTGCTGGTTAAGTTCTTTTTCGGAAAATAATTCTAATAAATCCTACAATTTAATTTTATATAAAAACTTCTTTTAAACATAAAAATACGGAAGGGCTGGTTGCCATTTAGTTTAAAAAACATGAGATAATCTATGAATAGAGCTACAGAAATGTAGCTCTTTCTATATTTAATTTAACCTCAAAATAATCAAAAAAATGAACAACCAAACAGCGTTGAGTAACTAATTTAAATTTAATATCTTTATGGTAGGTTATAAACTTACCCTTATATTAATGGAATTAGACACAGCAACCCAACAGCATTTTCTAAATGGGCTATTAAAAGGCAACCGATTGTTGTGTTCATCTATTGTTATTGACCTAATAAAAAACAATGTTTCATTAAAAGATATCTATGAAGAGCTTATCAAAAAATCATTGTATGAAGTAGGCGAGTTATGGGAATTTAATAAGATAAGTGTGGCAACAGAACATTTAGCATCGGCCATTGCCGAATCTATTTTAAACGAACATTACCTTTTGGTAGCATCACATAAAAAAATAAATAAAACAGTATTGCTAGCGTGTATTGAAAATGAACATCATCAAATAGGTGTTAAAATGATAGGTGATATTTTTGAGATGAATGGTTGGAATACCTTTTTTTTAGGGTCAAATACGCCTACTTCAGACTTAATAGCATTTGCCAAAACCATTCACATTGATTTTTTGGCGGTTTCTTTAAGTATATATTTCCATTTGCCTGAATTAGAGAAGCTGATAAAAGAATTTCAAAAAGAATTTAGTGATATTCCCATTTTAGTTGGCGGACAGGCGTTTAGACACGGTGGTGGCGAACTGATAAAAAAATATCCGAATGTTGTTTATCAACCTAATTTAATCAGTACTGATAAATTTATTAAAACACTTTATAATTATGAATAAAGATTATCTTTTACAAACAGCCAATCAGTTAAAACAAGTTAGCGAAACAGCTTATAATGAATATGCTCAAATGTCAGAACAACTCATAACAGAGATGAACAAATTAATGTCAGAACGAACTGATTTAAAAAGTTTAGTTGGCAAAGACAATATTAAAATGATGCATGATAACCATTCAAATCACATACGTTTTATTGCTTCCATATTAAAAAGCAACAATCCTGAAGTACTGGTAGAAACTATTTTATGGGTTTTTAGAGCCTATAGAAGTCATGGTTTTGCAACCAATTATTGGGCTGCGCAATTAAACACATGGGTTCAGATTTTTAAGAAACAATTAACCAAAGAAACATATAAAGAAGTACTTCCCTTGTATGAATGGATGCAAATAAATATTCCCGTTTTTGTAAAAGTTTCTGATGAAAAACTGGAGTCAACCAATAAATTTCATTAATTAATGCAAAAAGTATACTCAGAAGAACTTTTGAAGGATTGGAGTGATGCGTTTAATACATCACTTAAAGAAAGTCGTTCTTTTTGCATTGCTTTATTTTCTATAAATGGCACATTGCTATTTGCCAATGAAGCCATGTCTTTGCTGTTTAAAAAATCCCCAAGAGAAAGTATGTTAAATCCCTCTTTCGATAAATTAATATCACTAGAGTATCATCAACCTCTAATTTTTGAAGGATTTTTAACCATAGGTGATTACAGTTCTATAAATGTAGGTATTGCTGCCAAGGTGTATAGAAAAGGCCAAAAAATATTAATTTTAGGAGGTATAGATGCTGAACAACTTGCAGAACAAAATGAAAACATGCATCATTTAAACAGAGAAATTGGTAACCTTCAGCGTAAATTAATGCAAGAAAAACAATTGTTGGAAAATGCATTAAAGCAACTCCATGAAGCCAACAACCAACTTCAAGAGTTAAATGCTACGAAGGATAAATTTTTTTCCATTATTGCGCACGACTTAAAAAATCCGTTTACTTCTATTTTAGGATTTAGTGATTTGTTAGCGGTAAATGCCCCCAATTACTCAGTCGAAAAAATACAAAAGTTTGCCCATCAAATACAAAATGCAGCAAAAAACACCTTTGCGCTTTTAGAAAATCTTTTAGAATGGTCAAGATTACAAATGGGTAATTTAACGCCAAAATTTACTGAAGTAAACCCCGCTGAAGTGTCTACAGATGTACAGCTATTATGCGAGCCCATTGCTTTGTCCAAAAATATTGCACTAAAGTTATCTTTAGATTTAGCAATAGCTGTTAAAGCAGATAAACAAATGCTGCATACAGTAATAAGAAATTTAGTAACCAATGCATTAAAGTTTACCTATCCAGAAGGTGAAGTAAAAATTGCTACTCAGAATTTAGAAAAGGACGTATTATTTATTGTTTCTGATACAGGTATAGGAATTGAACCTGAATACTTGGAGAAACTTTTTTCAATTGATTGTGAATTGTCAAAAGATGGAACAGCTAAAGAAAAAGGAACCGGTTTAGGCTTAATTCTTTGCAAGGAATTTGTAGAAAAGCAACACGGAAAAATCTGGGTTGAAAGCGAGCTGGGAAAAGGAAGTGAATTTAAATTTACAATCCCCAAAGCATAAAAGTAATATTTTAAGCAATACTACTTTGTAATTAAAAATTATTACAGATAGGGTGTTTTTTAAAGTTTTCGAAGATAACTATATAATACTTTTAAAATTGCAATTAGAAATATGGAATTCCAGCAGCAACTTTTGTTAAGAAGGGATGTAAAGTCTATATGTGTCACAGTACTAACAGTACTATAGGTTTTTTACTTTATCAAAACTGTCGAAAACATTACGTTTTAATAGTGTCATATCTCTACTTTTGGGATGAATTTTAATTAGTTTCAAAATTTGTTCTTTAGCGCTTTGTATTGATACCTCTTGTAGCTAATCAAGCTGATATTTAGCTTGTTAAATTATAAATTGTCTGATTAATTTCTTAACTTTAAGTAGTTTATGAGTTATAAAAGTGACATTTTGTAAAAATCTAACAATAGTTATTATGAGACCAATATTTTTAGTTGTTATAATAATGCTAACAACATATCAATCGCATCCCCAGATTGCAAATTCCAAGGTTCAGCAAAAGATTAAAACCATTGGTAAGAACGTTTTAACCCAGCAAAATTTAAATGCCAAAGAATTTCTGTTTCCCGAAAATATCCATGAATTATATATAGACTCAGTGTCTGGTTACGCTACGGTTCAGTTGCGAAAATTAAATAAAAAGGGAAAAGTTAGTAGCCTAACCGGTACTGTTTTGGTTTATGACCCAAGCAAAGACGAAGTAAGATGGCTTAAGAAAATTGATTATTCAAGCGGTAGTATTTACCAAAAATCCAATATTCTTGTTCAATATAAGGGTAACAAAAGATTCCGTTTAAATATTGAGAATGGCGCAGAGATTTGGGAAACCAAAAATGAGTTATATTATTACAACATTCCCAAAAATATAGTTATAGGATATAAGGATAATGGATTGGTTGGAAACAATCACACCTTGATAGGAATGAATCTCGATAATGGCAACACAATTTGGGAGCGCGAATTAAATAGAGAGTACGGGTGGAATAAAATAATTAAAATGAGTGATTCCACACTAATCATAGCAACGGGAGGGCTACACTTCTTAAATATTAATAACGGTCAAGGTTGGGATTACCATACCATAACGGGCAAAAAAGATTATACAGAAACAGTTGCAAAAAATGTTGCAGGTATTGCACTTGGTATTTTAACCGGTACTGCTATTGTTACTTCTGGTCCTAATTTAGTAAGCGATGTCTTGTCAAACGAAATAATTAAAGACAATTTTATTTACTTGGCATCTAAAGAAAAAGTTGGTTGTATCGATAAATTGAGTGGTGAAATCATTTGGTCTTACGCCCTACCAGAAGATCAAACCAGTAAATCATCACTATTTATTAAAGGAAATTCATTGTATTTAATTAATAAAGGATTCGCGTATTGGGGAAATAAACGAATCAGTTATGGAAAGCCATTTATTAAGGTTTTTGATAAAGATACCGGAAAAGAGGAGTTGTCTTTTTCAATTGAACCAGAAAATGAATCTATCCTTGATTTTAAAGTGAGTGAAGACACTATTTTATTGGTTTTTAAAGATAAGATTGAAACATATTCCCTAAAGGATGGTTTAAAACAATTATCAAAAAAATTTGAAATTAATGAACTTGGTGAATTAAGGTTTATTTTGACAGATAAGCTCTATAGGCAAGCAGAGAAAGACATGCTAGCTAATATTGCACAATCGGGTAATTTTAATACCTATATCCAAACCGGAAAAGGGATAACATTGCAGTTAGATAATCAATTAAACATTACAGATCAATTTAATTTCAACCAATTATTTTTTCATTTTTTCACTGTTGACGAGTATAAGTTTCTTTCTAAAGGAAATCAAACAGTTGTAATTAACAAAACAAATCAAATAATTGCAGAACTCGACTTTTCTGATAAGCTGTTTGTAGCCAATAATAAACTTTATGTGGTTTATGAAAACTCATTGTGTGAATTGGATTTAAATAAGCTATTTGGTATAAATTAACGCTAAGTTTTATCAAATAATCATTATACTTTAATTTGAAAAACAAATCATTTTCCGTTATTTTATGATTTTAAAATATATGTTATAAGCCTGTTAATTATGAAAAAATTCCTACTCTTCTTTATAGTGCCATTTCAATTTTTTGCACAAGATTTTACTCAAAATGAAATTAAAAAATGGCAAGAGCAAGCAGCCAATATAACTATTGTAAGAGATAATTGGGGGATACCTCACGTTTATGGGAAAACCGATGCTGATGCCGTTTTTGGGTTAATGTATGCACAATGTGAAGACGATTTTAATCGTGTAGAAATGAACTATATTGATAAACTGGGAAGATTAGCTGAAGTTAAAGGCGAAGCCAGTTTATATGATGATTTATTAATTAGGTTGGTAATTAACGAAGACGATGCCAAAACAGATTATAAAAAGGCCCCCCAATGGTTGAAGAAAATTTTAAATGCCTATGCCGATGGTATTAATTTTTATTTATTTAAAAATCCGCAGGTGAAACCATTATTGCTTAAAAGATTTGAGCCTTGGTATCCACTGTTATGGACAGATGGAAGTATTGGTGCGATTAGTACCGCAGGCATATCAGTTACAGAACTAAAAAACTTTTTTGAGGACACACCAAATCCGATTACACTATCAGATATAACCTATAAAGAAGAAAAGCCCGTTGGTTCTAACGGATTTGCTTTCTCTCCAAAAATTACAGCATCGGGTAATGCAATACTGTATATTAATCCACATGTAACCTTTTATTTTAGACCCGAAGTTCATATGATTAGTGAAGAAGGATTAAACGCTTATGGAGCTGTAACTTGGGGTCAGCCATTTGTTTATCAGGGATTTAATGAAAAATGTGGATGGATGCACACCAGCAGTCAGTCTGATATTTCTGATGCTTATATAGAGAAATTATCAGTGCTTAACAACAAGTGGTTTTACGAATATGATGGGAAATTGAGACCAGTAACTAAGAAAAAAATTCAAATTAAGTATAAAACAAAAGATGGATTAAAGCTTAAAATCTTTGATGCTATGTTTACACATCACGGTCCAATTTTGGCAAAACGTGACGGTTCTTATTTAAGTTTAAAACATAATAACCGTGATACCAATGGCTTTATTCAAAGTTGGTTAAGGACCAAAGCCACCTCTTTTGATGATTTTAAAAAGACGATGGATATGGGCGCCAATCCAAGCAACAATACTGTTTATGCCGATGCCGAAGGAAATATTGCCTATTGGCATGGAAATTTTTTACCTAAAAGAGATCCAGCATTTGATTGGAACAACCCAGTGGATGGAAGTACTTCAACAACAGAATGGAAAGGATTTCATTCCGTAGCAGAATCGGTACACCTGTACAATCCTCCAAACGGATGGCTTCAAAACTGTAATTCAACACCATTTACGGTAGCAGGCACCTTTAGTCCAAAAATAGAAAATTATCCTAATTATTTGGCGCCTGATGGTGAAAATTATAGGGGACTAAATGCAGTGAGAATTTTGAGTAGAGGTGAACAAAATTACACCCTAGACAAGGTAATTGCCGATGGTTATGATTTAAAATTAACCGCTTTTGAAGATTTAATTCCATCCTTAATCAAAGCTTTTGAATCCGATCAGTTTAAGGATCAAAATTTAAAAGATAAATTGGCAGCACCTATATCGGTATTAATAAATTGGAATTTTTACACAAATGAAAAATCAGTTGCAACAACAATTTCCATAGAGTGGGCTCAGCGATTGCAACCATTTATCAATAAGACAGACGGAAGTGATGTAGTTGAAAAAACTCGAAATTTTGCAAACGGAGACAATTTTAATTTGATGTTGAAAACATTAAATGAAACAATTGACTATCTCGTTCATCGTTATGGTAAATGGGATATTGCTTGGGGAGAAATAAACCGATTCCAGCGAATTACCTCTGATATTGATAACAATTTTGACGATGATAAACCAAGTTATCCGGTAGCCTTTGCTTCATCGGCATGGGGGATGTTACCGTCGTACAATAGCCGATCTTATGACGGAACCCTCAAAAGATATGGAGTTTCAGGAAATAGTTTTGTAGCAGCCGTTGAGTTTGGTAAAAAAGTGGTGGCAAAATCATTACTGGCAGGTGGGCAAAACAGCAATCCATCTTCCCCGCATTTTTTTGATCAAGGCGAGATGTACAGCAAAGGACAATTTAAAGATGTGTTATTTTATAAAAAAGATGTTTTAAAAAATGCAGTGAAAATATACCATCCGGGAAATTAAAATTAATGTCTTAAACTTTTATCAAAGTAGTATTTTATCATCGAAATTTGAATAAAAAACATCAGCGCAAAGCAAATAAAGCCATAAACAAATATTCGGGAAAGCGTAAACTTAAATGAGAGCCCTAATAGAATGGAATTTATGTTGCTTTTTGTAAGTATTAAGCTTATCCAGTTAGAGTTTTCGTAACCTTGAGAATATAATATCAGGGCAATTAAGACACTTATAGATACTACAATAAATAACCACGTTTTTATTGATATAAGTGGTTCGTACTTGGTAGATTTACTGATACTTAATGAGTTTATTTGCCGCATTACATCAGTAGTAAAATTAGCAGATGGCTCCGTTAAAGGAGTTTTCTTTATCGATTTTCTAAGTAAATCGTCTAAATTATAATTTTCGGAGGTATTCATAATTACTTTCTAATTTATCTTTTAATAATAAGGCCAATTTTTTGCGTATTCGATGTAATTTTACTTTAATATTATTGGGTTTTAAGTTGATTATTTCTGATATTTCTTCGATTGATAATTCTTCAAAATAAAACAAGGTAATAATAAGGTTTTCATCTCCGGGTAATTGACTTAAACAATTTTGTATAATTTGCTCTTGTAAATCATCAGCCAGAAACCCGGCAATTGAATCTTCCCGTTTATAATGATTTGATGCATACGATTCAACTAACTCGACGTGTTGTGTTTTATTGATTTTTTTCAAGGAATCCAAACAGGTGTTGTACGCAACCTTGTAAAGCCAAGTAGAAAACTTTGATTCGTTTTTAAATTTATCAATATTTTTAAACGCTTTAATAAAAGAGTCTTGTGCAGCTTCTTCGGCTTCTTCCTTATTTTTAATCATTTTAAAGCAAAGCGAATAAATCATATTTTTATACCGATCAACTAAGATTGAATACGACTGAATATGACCTTTTTTAACAAGGTCGATTATATGTTGATCGTCTGTGTTTTTCATTTTGCTTGTTTGACGAATGTTTGGACTAAAAGGTTACAATTTAAAAAAAATGATTAAAGTGTAACCTTATTTGTAAAAGTATCGTCATATGCATTAAACACAATAAAATTAATCATATAAAAATTAAAAATTATGGGATCAGAAGTTATTATTGTTCCGATTATGTTCGGAGTTTTTTTTGGAATCGCTTATTTATATTTTACAACAAGAAATAAAGAACGCTTAGCGCTTATTGAAAAAGGAGTAGACGCTAGTATTTTTTTGAAAAAGGACAGTAAGACAGCACCAGTATGGAAAATGTTTATTTTAAATAGCTCTTTACTGCTAATGAGTATTGGATTAGGGGTGTTTATTGGAGCCATTTTACACTATCAATTTGGAGTAATTGAAGATATTGCCTACACAGGAACCATATTTTTAACTTCAGGTATCGGACTGTTTGTAGGTTTTAACTTAACCAGAAAATTAGAAAAGGAGTAAACAGTTTATAAGTAAATTAAAAGGCGATAATTGATATCGCCTTTTTTTAATTCCATTCGCCCGATTGTTTTGCCGTAAGAGTAAGAGGTGTTAATTTCAAGATTACTATGTTTTTTAAGTTTGATTCTTTATAACTATTTTCACCCACCTTACCATGGTGTTTCATAATAATATCTAAACCAGTTATAATTTCTTCTTTTTTATTTTCCACTTCTATAGTTCCTGTTCCTATTATTGATTGGTATTTAGTTGTCCATTCGCATGGAATTTCATGAGTTATGGTTTGATTAAGATAATCGATTTCAAATCCTACCTTATGGTTGATTTTTAAAAGGTCAATTTTTTTACCTTTTTTTGCGGAGTGAATAAAAAATTTATTTTCAGAAAATCCATAATTAAATGGAACTATGTATGGAAAATCACCATCATTTATTGCAATTCTTATTATGTTTGATTTAGCGATAATAGCATTAATAGCATCAGCGTCTGAAATCTCCTTATCTTTTCGTCTCATTAGTATCAATTTATTGATAAAAATAGCACTAATTTTTATTGAGATGCTCAGTTAAAAACAAAAATTTTGCAAAAAATAGTAGTTTTTAGTTTATAAATTGCTTACATTTGAGTTCGTATACCCCTACTAATGAAATTATTAACCTAAAGTTATCATTCTTTTTAGCCAAAGAATTGTGTTTTGTGTTGCGCGTATAATGCAACATTTTAACGTCATTAATTGTCTCCACTCCCTTTAAATACAGCGGGGGTTTGGGGTTTTAGTCGCTAATAAGAAAGATTTTTTTGTTGTATAAAGCTGTTTCGACAGTTAGAATTTTACAATTGCTATAAAAAACAAATAAGATGGTTAAAAAATTACTCCAAATAACATTAAAGGTTCTTTTAGTTATACTCTTAATTAGTGGTATTTCTAATGTTGCCTATCCGTTTTTTAAAAATTTTAAATTAATTGCGGATAAAGATAAATCTTATAATAAGACCGAATCATTAGAAGTTAATCAAATAGATAAATCAGACCGGAGGACTATAATTTCAAATTCAAATTTAAAAACTACTCTTTTGATTACTTGTCCAGCCGATATCACTGTTAACAATGATATGGGAGTTTGCGGTGCTGTGGTTACATTTACTACACCAACTCCAGGAGCTGGAAATACAATAACCCGAATAGCAGGTTTGGATTCTGGGGATTTTTTCCCAGTAGGAATTACTACAGTTACATTTGAAGAGAGAGATGATTCCAATAATTTAGTTAGTACATGTAGTTTTACGGTAACGGTAACGGATAATATAGATCCAACGATTACAGCCCCTTCGAATGTATCGGCGACCACCAACAGTGGCTGTACGGCTACGGGCGTTGTATTAGGTACTCCAATTACCAGCGACAACTGTTCTGTTGCGAGTGTCACGCATGATGCCCCGAGTTCGTTCCCATTAGGAGCCACTACGGTAACGTGGACGGTAACCGATGGTA
>JAGXRT010000054.1 GCA_018335575.1 Bacteroidota bacterium
CAATCTGGAAAAATGGTATTGAGTAAAACACATAGGCTGATAAATGATAGGGATTACTTATTACTAACATTAAATCCGATTATTGAACAAAACAGCTATAACACTGTGTACCCAATCGATGAACATCAAAAATTAATTACAACACCCATCGAACTTAAAGTATCACCTGTTAAATCTCCTGATTATCAACTAAACAAACTAGATTCTAATTCAATCTTAGTAGATAAAGATTTGTTAAAATTTCCGCTTTTACTTCGAAAATGGAAAAAAGGAGATTATTTTTACCCTTTTGGAATGGAAGGCACTAAAAAAGTGAGCAAATTTTTTAAAGATGAAAAATATTCCATTCCCCATAAAGAAAACAGCTGGCTCTTATGTTCTGATAACCGAATAGTATGGATAATAGGCAAACGAGCCGATAACCGATTTAGAGTAACACCTCAAACAACACATGTTTTAAAAATAACTGTAAATGAAAAAATTTCTTAGTATAACCATCCTTTTATTAAGTACTTACTCTGGTTTATATGGCCAAATTTATGACCCAGTAAAATGGAAGACTTCCGTAGAACAGGTTTCTGACTCAACTTATTATTTAATCACTGATGTAGTTATAGAAAAAGGTTGGCATTTATATGCTCAAAATGTACCCGATGGCGGTCCGATTCCAACTACATTCATGTATAAAGAATCACCTCAATACAAATTATTGAACAAAACCCTCGAACCTGACGGCATTGAAATTGACGATAAAGTGTTTGAAATGCGTATCAAATTCTTTGAACATCAGGCTCGATTTAAGCAATTGATTCAAATCACAGACCCTTCAATAGTTTCAGTTGAAGCCGAAGTAGAATTTATGGTTTGCGATGATAAAAATTGCTTACCACCTACAATTGAAACACTTCAATTTATTATAAAAGAAGGAGTTGTCGCGCAGGATGCTCCAGCAGTATCTTCAACTCCGGTTGGAACCGATACCTCCAAAAAAGGATTGTGGTCTATATTTATTCTGAGTTTTTTAGGCGGATTTGCAGCCTTATTAACTCCGTGCGTGTTTCCAATGATACCCATGACTGTAAGTTTCTTTACTAAACAAAGTAAAAACAAAGCGGTTGGATTTAGAAATGCCATTATTTACGGTATTGCCATTATGGCTATTTACGTATTATTAGGAACCGTAGTTACCGCCATTTTTGGTGCCGATTCATTAAACGCCTTATCCACCAATGTATGGTTTAACATCATTTTCTTCCTCTTACTGGTAATTTTTGCCATTTCATTTTTAGGAGCCTTTGAAATTGTTTTACCAAGCTCTTGGGGAACTTCGGTAGATGCTCAAGCCGATAAAGGTGGTATTATAGGAATTTTATTTATGGCCTTAGCGCTTGCAATTGTTTCATTTTCATGTACTGGACCAATAGTTGGCACTTTATTGGTTGAAGCTGCCTCAAAAGGAGGCATTGCTCCTATTGTGGGTATGTTAGGTTTCTCTTTAGCGCTTGCGTTACCTTTCGGTTTATTTGCTGCATTCCCTGGTTGGTTAAATTCTTTACCAAAATCTGGCGGATGGTTAAATACGGTAAAAGTAACCTTAGGATTTTTGGAACTTGCACTGGCCTTTAAATTTTTATCAAATGCCGATTTAGTTTTGCAATTGCATTGGCTTGAACGCGAAGTGTTTTTAGCTATTTGGATTGCCATTTTCGGAGCCATGGCACTATACTTATTTGGTAAAATTACATTGCCGCATGATACTCCAAATCAACCTATTTCTGTTAGCCGATTTTTATTGGGATTGGTAACACTGGCATTTACTATTTATATGATACCGGGATTGTTTGGGGCGCCTCTGAAATTAATTAGTGGATTTCCTCCTCCACTAAAATACAGCGAATCGCCTTACGGTGTAGGATACTCAAAAGCAACTGGTGCAGTTTCATACGATAATCACGAAGGTTTACCGGATGGCGCCCATTACGGACCACACGATATTGTTGCTTTTGTTGATTATGACAAAGGATTGGCTTATGCAAAAGAAATAAACAAACCTGTATTGATTGATTTTACAGGTCATGCCTGTGTTAATTGCCGAAAAATGGAAGACTATGTTTGGTCTGATGAACAAGTATTGTCAATATTAAAAAACGAAGTGGTGTTAATCTCTTTATATGTTGATGATAAACGCGAATTGCCGGTCTCTGAACAATATGTTTCTGACATCACCGGAAAACCTATCAAATATATAGGACAAAAATGGAGTGAGTTTCAATTAAAAAACTACAAAGCTAATGCACAGCCATTTTATGTAATCATAAATCATCAGGAAGAAATGCTAACTGAGCCATCGGCTTATAATCCAGATATTGAGGCTTATATCAGCTGGCTGCGCAGTGGAATTGATAAATTTTAACAATCAATGAATTATCAGGAAATTTTAAATGCCATTTACCATCAGATTAAATCAAAACCCAATGATGGTGAATTGCCCAGCTATATTCCGGAATTAGCTCGAATAAATCCGGAAAAATTTGGAATCAGTTTACAATTCCTTACTGGTGAAGAATACGAAATTGGTGATGCACACGAGCAATTTTCTATTCAAAGTATTGCTAAAGTATTTGCTTTTTCATTGGCCATTTCGATAGTTGGAAAAAAAATATTTGAACGTGTTGGTGTAGAACCCTCTGGCAATGCCTTTAATTCACTGGTTCAATTAGAATACGAAAAGGGAATTCCAAGAAATCCGTTTATAAATGCTGGCGCTATTGTAGTTGCAGATATTTTAATTTCAAACTTGCCTAATCCCGCGATGGATTTACTTACATTTATACGTAAAGCTGCGGGTAAAGAGATTATTTACAATGAGCAAGTGTATCAATCTGAAAAAAAAACAGGATTCAGAAATGCGGCATTGGCAAATATGTTAAAATCGTATGGTAATTTAGAAAATGATGTTGATAAAGTCTTGGATTTATATTTTAGACTTTGTTCTATTTCTATGAGTTGTAATGAATTAGCTACATCGTTTAAATATTTATGCAACGGTGGTGTTAACCCAAAAAGCAACGAACAACTGTTGAGTTTAAGTCAGACTAAACGATTAAATGCTTTAATGCAAACATGCGGGTTTTACGATGAGGCAGGTCAGTTTACCTACAAAGTCGGCTTACCCGGTAAAAGTGGTGTTGGAGGCGGAATTATTGCGTTGTACCCTGAAAAATTTACCATCGCCGTCTGGAGCCCAAAATTAAACCCTAAAGGGAATTCCTTGAGAGGAATGAAAGCCTTGGAGCAATTTACAACCGATTCGCAGCTTTCTATTTTCTAAATTAGACTATTAAATTATTATTTAAGGAGCAAGAATTTGTAATATCTCTGCATTGCTCTTATTGATTAAAACACTAACTTTATAAAAAAACTTTAGGGATGGTTAGTCTACATTCTATTTCTTCAAACGAGTATAATCCGTATTACCAGCCGTACATCAATGCTGTTAAAACCAACGATTTATTTGAAGCATTTGATTTAAGCTATACGGATACGTTGGTATTGCTTGAAAATTGCTCTACTAAACAACTGAATTACCAATACGAAATAAACAAATGGACCATCAAAGAAATCATTCAACATATAATCGATGCGGAGCGGATTTTATGTTACAGGGCTTTGCGGTTTTCCAGAAATGATAGTAGTAATTTGCCGGGTTATGATGAAAACTGGTTTGTTGAATATTCGAATGCCAAAGAGCGTGAAATCCCTGATTTATTATCAGAATTTCACAGCGTTCGCAGCGCGAGCATTTCATTGTTTAAAAGTTTCACCCATGAAATGTTAGAAAGAACTGGCATTGCTAATGAATCTGAAATGAGTGTTCGGGCAGCCGGATTGATTATTGTTGGTCATAACTGGCATCATTTAAAAATAGTTAAAGAGCGATACCTTATATAAATCTTAGGTTTTTATAAATCTTAACAAAAATCAAGCTATGAAACAATTAAAATTACTTTCAAAAATAGTTCTGGCACTTATCACAGTACTTTTAATTTTAGGCGTAGGCTTGTACTTTAAGCACAAACCTACCTATCAAGGAAATTTAGCCTTATTCGGACTGGAAAATAAAACAGAGGTTTATTTTGACAACTATGGAATTCCACATATATACGCAGCAAACGAGCACGATGCTATGCGTGTTTTAGGCTATGTACACGCTCAGGAACGCTTATGGCAGATGGAGTTAATCAGAAGAATTGCACCCGGAAGGTTATCTGAAATCTTTGGGGAAGAGATGCTTGAAACTGATCGCTTTTTTGCAACTTTAGGCATTGAAGATGCAGCTCTAAAAACAATTGATTCCTTAGATAAATCTAGCGATTCATACTTATTAGCAACAGCATACCTCGATGGTATCAACCAATATATAGATCAAGGCCCTATTCCAATTGAGTTTCTGATACTAGGTATTAATAAAGAGCATTTTACACTTACTGATATATATAACACCATCGGTTTTATGTCATTTTCCTTTGCGATGGCTCATAAAACAGATCCGTTATTAACAGCACTTCATAAAAAATTAGGCAATGCCTACATGAATGAACTTAGCATTCATTCCAATCCCAATACACAGACCATAAAAAGTTCTGATGAAACTCTCATAAACCTTTCTCATGTTGCACATCAAGTAATGGAAAAATTACCAGTTAGCCCGTTTGTAGGAAGCAACAGTTGGGTTGTTAATGGATCTAAAACCAAAAGTGGTAAGGTTATTTTTGCCAACGATCCCCACATTGGTTTCGCCCAACCAGCCGTTTGGTATGAGGCGCATATTGTAACTCCAAAAACCGAAATTTATGGTTCGTATATTGCAGGCGTTCCGTTTCCACTTTTGGGTCATAACAGGAATTTTGCTTACGGTTTAACCATGTTTGAAAACGATGACATCGATTTTTATGAAGAAGAGTTGCATCCAACTGATTCAAGTTTATACCGATTTAAAGACGCTTGGAAACCATTTACCTATCAACAAAAAACCATCCAAATAAAAGGAGGTAAAACTGAAAATATTATCGTAAAATCAACGCATCACGGACCAATTGTATCAGGCGTAGCTAGTGAAATTTCTAACGATAAACCAATTTCCATGTTTTGGATTTACACCCATTTTAAGAATGAAATGCTAGATGTTTCATATAATATGTCGCGTTCCAATTCTATCGCCAATTTTAAAACAGGCGTTTCAAAAATTCATGCTCCAGGTTTAAATGTTATGTATGGTGATGCCAATGGAAATATAGCTTGGTGGGCAACAGGAAAGTTATATCAATACCCTTCGCATGTAAATACTTTGTATTTTTTAAATGGCGCTTCTGGTACTGATGAAATAAATAGCTTTTTAGAATTTGACGAAAATCCACAGGCTGTAAATCCTCCATGGAATTATGTGTATTCAGCAAACAATCAACCTGAAAAAGCTAACACTGCTTTATATCCAGGATATTATTTACCTGAAGATCGGGCCAAGCGCATTGTACAATTATTAGAGACTAAAAACGATTGGGATAAAAATTCCATTGCAAAAATGATAACTGATGTAACCTCATCAAATGCTCCTGAATTTACCCGTATTCTTATCGCACATATTGATAAATCAGCTTTATCTCTAAATGAAAAAAATGCACTGACTGTCTTATCAAATTGGGATGGAGCCTATACTAATGATTTAATAGCCCCTACCATCTACACTAAAACCGTTTATTTTTATCTTAAAAATACGTTTGAAGACGAAATGGGTAAGGATGTCTTTGATAAATTACTGAATACCCATTTTATGAAAGTAGAGCTGGGCCATCATTTATTAAAAGAGCAATCGTTATGGTGGGATAATGTTACAACCGACTACAAAGAAACTAAAAAAGCTATATTAAATCAATCCTTTAAACAGGCTGTAAAATCTTTGGAAAACCAGTTAGGCAGTAATATTAATACCTGGACATGGAAGAAAGTACATACCATAGAACATCAGCATCCCTTTGGAAAAATAGCCTTGTTACGTCCATTTTTCAATGTGGGCCCATTTGAAATACACGGCAGCAGTGAAGTCATCAATAATTTACAATTTCCTTTGACTGATGATGGGAAATACAAGGTAAATGCCGGTCCATCGGCACGAAGAATCATAGATTTTTCTGACATTGAAAACGGATTAAATATTTTACCAACAGGACAATCGGGCAATATTTTCAGCAAGCATTATACCAATCAATCTAAAATGTACAACAAGGGTGAATTTAGAAAAATGATGCTGAATAAGGATGAAATCATTGCAAATTCTACCCTTTTACAGTTTTCTAAAAAAACCGTTACAACTAATTAACATATAAGTTTTTATAGTATATTTATTCTTTAATGAAAAAGATAAAGTATGCTTAAAAAAGTTTTTGGCAGCGCTGTATTTGGCGTTGAAGCAACCACCATAACCGTTGAAGTTAATATTGATAAAGGCATTGGATACCATTTGGTAGGATTACCCGACAATGCTATCAAAGAAAGTAGTTATCGGATTTCTGCAGCTTTAAAAAACAATCAGTTCGATTTTCCCGGTAAAAAAATCACAATCAATATGGCTCCGGCCGATTTGCGCAAAGAAGGTTCTGCTTACGATTTAACATTGGCTATCGGAATTTTAGCTGCCTCTGGGCAATTAAAATCTGAAAATTTAGAACGCTTTATCATTATGGGAGAGCTTTCGTTGGATGGAAAATTACAACCCATTAAAGGTGCATTACCCATTGCTATAAAAGCTCGAGAGGAAGGGTTTGAAGGATTTATTCTTCCTTTGCAAAATGCCAAGGAAGCAGCCATTGTTAACAATTTAAAAGTTTATGGTGTTGAAAACATAACACAGGTGGTCGATTATTTTAATCAAGAAATGGAACTCCAGCAATGTATTGTTGATACGCGTAAAGAATTCGAACAAAGTGTAAAACAATACGAACATGATTTTAGCGATGTAAAAGGACAGGAAACCATTAAACGCTGTATGGAAATTGCCGCTGCTGGCGGTCATAATATTATATTAATCGGACCACCCGGAGCTGGAAAAACCATGCTGGCCAAACGATTGCCATCAATTTTACCCCCAATGACTTTATATGAGTCGCTGGAAACTACCAAAATTCACTCGGTTGTAGGCGGTTTAAAAGCCCATACCGGTTTAATGTGTCACCGGCCATTCAGATCTCCTCATCACACCATATCTGATGTGGCTTTGGTTGGTGGCGGACAATACCCACAACCCGGTGAAATTTCATTAGCTCACAATGGAGTTCTTTTTTTAGATGAACTCCCCGAATTTAAACGCTCAGTACTTGAGGTAATGCGTCAACCGCTGGAAGACCGCGAAGTAACCATCTCCAGGGCTAAATTTACGGTAACCTATCCCAGTAGTTTTATGTTGGTAGCCAGCATGAATCCAAGTCCGAGTGGCTATTTTAACGATGGCAACAGCCCTGTTACTTCTTCACCAGCAGAAATGCAGCGCTATTTAAGCAAGATTTCCGGACCGCTCTTAGATAGGATTGATATTCATATTGAAGTAACTCCGGTTCCTTTTGAAAAGTTAACCGAAGAACGATCTGTAGAATCGAGTAAAACGGTGCGAGAACGCGTAATAAAGGCACGTGAGATTCAAACTCATCGGTATAAAGATTTGGAAAACATCCATTACAATGCACAAATAAACAATAAACTTCTGAAGCAGTATTGTGGGTTATCTGATGACAGTAAAACCTTGCTAAAATCGGCCATGGAACGCTTGAATTTATCAGCTCGGGCCTACGACCGAATTCTAAAAGTTGCGCGCACTATTGCTGACTTGGAAAACGAACAAACTATTTTACCTGTTCATATTTCCGAGGCAATTCAATACAGAAGTTTAGACCGCGAAGGTTGGTTAGGTTAATTAAAGTTTGCGGTACTTTACAATCTGTTTAGTTGATTCACGCTCTACCAATGTAGTTTTAATTACTTTGGTTACTGAGGAATAAGTTGGATTGTTTTTCTCAATGGCATCAATTAACATATTAGCAGCTGTATCACCCATAATTTCAGCATGCTGGCTTACAGTTGTTAATTTAGGATTGGAATGCCGTGATAAGATTCCATTAGAAAACCCGATTACTGACACATCATTAGGGACTTTTAAACCACGATCCTGAGCAACTTTCATTGCGGTAATAGCCGATAACTCATTGGTTGTAAGCATACCATCGATTTTTTCATTATTTTCAAATAATTTGATAATGGCTTCTTCAAATTTTTTAGGATTCTCCTCGGCTATTATCATTTTTTCGTCAACTTCTATACCTGCATCTTTTAAAGCACGTAAATATCCTTGTTTTCTCAACTTACCTATAGCAAAGTTGGGCATGGTAGAAATAAATGCAATGTGTGAACAATCGGAATCGATTAAATGATTTACTGCTTGATACGCACCTTCTTCGTCATTTACAATTACCTTATCACAGGTAACCTCATCTGTGGCACGATCAAACATCACAATAGGAATACCGTCATCAATATGGGTTTTAAAATGTTGAAATTCTCTTTTTAATTCAGTTTCCTTAGAAATGGATAAAATAAATCCGTCTATATCGCTACCATTGGCCAACAAATCCATGGTTTCCAATTCTTTTTGATATGAATCGTTGGTAATACACGTAATAATTTTATATCCGCGTTTATTAGCAACTTTCTCGATGCCACTAAAAGCCATTGCAAAAAAATGATTGAGCATATTAGGGATGATGATTCCTAAAGTTTTAGAACGTTGCGTCTGCAAACTAACTGCCAGTGTATTAGGTTTGAAGTTATGAAGCTTGGCATAATCCTGAATACGTTTTTTTGTTTCAATACTAATTTCAAAACTGTCATTTAGGGCTTTTGAAACTGTTGATATAGAAACACCTAACTCGTTTGCAATATCTTTTAAGGTTATTTTTTTCTTCATATTTTGTGCTTTGAATGCCTAAATTTACTTCAAAAAATCTAAATTATTAAATGGTTTAATACGTTTTATTGATTAAAACATTTCATTTTTTGTCTTTTTTCTTGATGTTAAATCAGCTTTGATTGGAATTTGAATACTGAGTTGAAATTTTGAAACATGTTCATCTAATGGAGATCTTTCAAAATTTTGGAAATGACTTTGATAAAGCAACTCAATCATATAATTTTTTTTAGTGGGAATTGAAATTCCTGCACTTAGGTTTACACCCATTGGACTTATATTAACACCTGCTTTACCAAAATAAAGTGGTCTTAAATAAAATCCTGCTTTGGGAATTAAATAGGAATTATTATTGTGCAAAGCTGCTTCTACACCTCCACTTATTTCAAATGCCGAAATCATAAAAAATAAATTGGTGATCAAGCATCCTCCTAAAGTCATATCATCACATCCAATGGTATTTCCAAATGAATTGATATAAAGTGACACTTCCGAATTTAACACATGCATAGGTCTTGAGCTGTCAACATACCCATACCCAACTTTAACAAAGGGCTGCAGGAAAGGCAACTCGTCCAATTGAGCATGAACAAGTTGGGTGAAAAACACCATTAGAACAACAAACCGATTTTTTGCTTTCATTAGCACTTAAAATTTGAACATAAAAATACTCCAAAAAAATAATTTTGGAGTATTAATTATAAATTCAGATTTATTAGTATCGGTAATAATCAGGCTTATAAGGACCTTCAACTTTCACACCAATATACTTGGCTTGTTCTTCATTTAGGATTTCCAACTCGACTCCTATTTTTTGCAAATGAAGACGCGCTACTTTTTCATCCAAATGTTTGGGTAAAGTGTACACCTCATTTTTATATTTGTCGCTGTACAACCATAACTCAATTTGAGCTAAGGTTTGATTTGTGAATGAATTACTCATTACAAAACTTGGATGACCGGTTGCACAACCAAGATTTACCAATCTTCCTTCAGCTAGTAATATGATTTCATTTCCATTGATATTGTAAATGTCTACCTGAGGTTTTACTTCATATTTGGTGTGTCCAAAATTTTGATTTAACCAGGCAACATCTATTTCGTTATCAAAATGACCTATGTTACACACAATGGCTTTGTCTTTCATTTTTTCAAAATGTCTGCCCACAACAATGTCTTTGTTACCGGTTGTTGTTATAACAATATCGGCATTCGAAACAACAGTGTCTAATTTTTTTACTTCAAAACCATCCATAGCGGCTTGCAAGGCACAAATTGGGTCAATTTCTGTAACTGTAACTATGGATCCCGCTCCTCTAAACGACGCAGCAGTTCCCTTTCCAACATCACCATAACCACAAACTACCACTCGTTTTCCTGCTAACATAACATCGGTTGCTCTACGAACGGCATCAACAGCACTTTCTTTACATCCGTATTTATTATCAAATTTTGATTTGGTAACCGAATCGTTTACATTGATTGCAGGCATTGGCAAAGTACCATTTTCCATACGCTCATAAAGGCGATGTACTCCTGTAGTAGTTTCTTCGGATAATCCTTTGATACCTGCCGCTAATTCTGGATAAACATCCAGAACCATGTTAGTTAAATCGCCACCATCGTCTAAAATCATATTTAATGGTTTACGGTCTTCACCAAAAAACAAGGTCTGTTCTATACACCAATCAAATTCTGTGGCATTCATTCCTTTCCAGGCATAAACAGAAATTCCGGCAGCAGCAATTGCAGCCGCGGCATGATCTTGGGTTGAGAAAATATTACACGAACTCCAGGTCACTTCAGCTCCTAATTCTACTAAGGTTTCAATTAAAACTGCTGTTTGAATGGTCATATGTAAACATCCGGCAATACGGGCACCTTTTAACGGTTTTTGTTTTCCGTACTCTGCTCGTAAACTCATTAAGCCCGGCATTTCTGCTTCGGCTAAGCGAATTTCTTTTCTTCCCCACTCGGCCAATCCAATGTCTTTCACCTTATATTTTACATAGGTTGAAGTTTCTGTACTCATATTATTATATTTGTGTTTAAATTTGTGCAAAATTACAAAATACCGCTGACAAATCTGCATGCCAATTTATAAAACCATAAAATCATCTAAACACACTACTGTGATTGTGTGGAAAATAACCGAATCGTTGGATGCTTTATTCGATGG
Organism: Bacteroidota bacterium; assembly: GCA_018335575.1. Taxonomy (GTDB): domain Bacteria; phylum Bacteroidota; class Bacteroidia; order Flavobacteriales; family Flavobacteriaceae; genus JAGXRT01. The sequence goes on from JAGXRT010000054.1 coordinate 11,190, forward strand.
AATTGAACTCACCAAAAACAGCAAAAACAGGATTCAAGGTATGCGCTCTGAAATCCACCAGAAAGGATATTTAAGTGTTCGACACTTATTGAAATCGTTGGATTATGTTGATGCCGATTTATTTTACACTGCAGATGGAAAACCTCATTTGAAAGACGGGAAACATATTTCCATAACCCATTCATTTATTTTTTCAGCTATCATTGTTAGCGATTATCCTGTCGGAATTGATATTGAAATGAACCGTGAAAAAATAATTAAAATAGCTCCAAAATTTGTTGATCACGAGTTTTCTTTTTTAACCAACGAGTACTTAATTGAACAACTTACAGTTATCTGGGGCGCCAAAGAGTCCTTGTATAAAATTCATCCTGACGGAGGTTTATTATTTAAACATCACTTGCCAATTGAACATTTTAAATTAAGCGATGGACAAACAAAAGGATGGATTAAAAAAGATAATTTCTTTGAAGCATATTCAATTCATTTTGAACCACTTGAAAATTTCACCTTAGTTTACGCCATTTAAGAATGACCCAAAAAAACCTACTTAAGCAGATTCAAATCGCGAAGAAAAACAAACAAAAGCTCTTAGCTGTTTTATTAGATCCAGATAAAACCTCTTTGGATAATTTACCTGCTGTTATTCACAACATCAATCACAGTACTGTTGATTTTATTTTTGTAGGTGGCAGTTTACTTTTTACCAATGTATTGGATGAATTTATTTCAATAATAAAAAAGAACTCCCTATTGCCAGTACTGTTGTTTCCGGGTA
>JAGXRT010000055.1 GCA_018335575.1 Bacteroidota bacterium
TACCACGATACAGAAGTGGTTATTTTAATCATATTTTTAGTGGCGGCTACTCTGCCGGGTATTACGCATATATTTGGGCAGCTGTATTGGATGCTGATGCATTCCAAGCTTTTAAAGAAACTGGAAATATTTTTAATCAAGAAAAAGCAAAATTATTTAGAGATAATGTTCTTTCTAAAGGAGGAACTGAAGACCCTATGATTTTATATAAAAAGTTTAGAGGAGCTGAACCTAAAATAGAACCACTACTTGAAAAAAGAGGTATGAACAACTCATTATAAGAACATAAAAAAGCCCTAAAATAGGGCTTTTTTTTATATTATTTTCCTAAAATAAATTTACCAAAACTACACTCTAAACAATTAATTTTATCACAGTATTCATTTTTTAATTGCAATAAAGCCTGAGATTGCAAACTGTCTTTGGCTGTCAAATTAATCGAATCATACATTTCAATTACCGAATTTTTTTCAGGTTTAATAGCTTGCATGATGGCAATCAATTCATCTGCAATATATACTTGTTGTTGCTGATAGTATGCAAATTTTAAAGGGATTACTGTATTAATTATTAACATGTCGACAAAAGATTTAGTTAGACTTTTGGTCTTTCTCGACGTTTCTTTGTTAAACGTATAATGTGTATCCCAAAATTCAGAGGCTTGAACGTTAAATATTTTGTAAAAAGAATTCATTGATTTAGCTTCCATTAATTCTAGAAATAAACTATTGCGCTGATGGTATAATTGTGCTAATTGCGCCAACCTTATTGTTGGAAAATTTGAGGGACGCAATCTAAAAAAATTACAACGTATCTTTTCTTTGTCAATAATTTGATACTTACTTCTTAAGTAAGAGTACGATTTTTTAAGTTTAAGGAAATATGCATGCAAATGGTCCTCATTTAATAATCCAGCCTTACCAAAAAACAAGCTTTCTAATACTAACAAATTATTCTTTTCTTTTCTAACTAATTTAAAATCTATTGATTTTGCTATTTGCAAAAATACATCACCATTAATTTTTGTGCCAAAGCTTTTAGAAATCATCAAAAACAATACAGCTTCCCAATCGTTTTTGTAAGTCAAAAGGAGTTCTGTAATTTCATTATATTTTCGTTCTAATCGCTCAAAATATAATTTCTCCAGCCAATTATCTACCTGAAATGAATCAATTTTTTTCAACTGATTTTCGCATAAAATCCACTTTTTAGGATAGCTTAAAAAGTCTGTATACGATTTTAAAAAGTCTTCATTCGCAGTGTGTTTTAATTCAAGAGTAGGAATTGGCAATTGGCTTTTGTTATATACTTCCATATCATGCTCCCAAACCACATGTAGTATTACCGCGTTGTAATTATCATCAAGGTGATGATTGTGCAAATACCAGTCAGATGATTTTTGGTGTATTTCTACATTACCAACCCATTTTTGATTATCAATAATTAAAGAAGCATTTAAAAAATCGGGACCTGCATTGGTGTTTTGGATACCGCTTTTATTGATTTCAATTATCTTATTGTCTGTTGTTTTTAAAGAAAAATTACTAAATTGATGATACTTCCAAAGAAAGTATAACACTTTTTCTTTCATGGCATTCATTTTTTATTATAAATATAATTAAAACACAAATTACTTTTAATTTATGCATTAATATTTTAAAATATTTCCTTAATATTTACTAGGTGATTCTATTCGGTACAATTAAAATAAGTATCTTTAAGAGCTGAAAATATTATAAACTTTTAAACGAAATTACACTCATGAAAAATGAGATTTTACAATTATCCCCACAAAACGTTTTTACCAATTTTTATCAATTAAATCAAATACCACGAGGCTCAAAAAAGGAAGAAGCTGTAGTGGATTTTATGGTTGAATTTGGTAAAAAATTAGGTTTGGAAACCTTAGTAGATGATGTTCAGAATGTTTTGATAAAAAAACCTGCAACAGTCGGTATGGAAAACAGAAAAACCGTTGTGCTACAGTCACATTTAGACATGGTTCATCAAAAAAATGCTACAACCAATTTTGATTTTAACACCCAAGGCATCGATATGTATGTTGACGGTGATTGGTTAAGAGCTAAAGGAACAACACTTGGAGCTGATAATGGATTAGGTGTTGCAGCTATAATGAGCATCTTAGAATCATCCGATATAGCACATCCAGCTATTGAAGCATTATTTACCATTGATGAAGAAACCGGCATGACAGGCGCCAAAGGATTGAAAGCCAATTTTTTAAGTGGTGATATTCTACTAAACCTTGATACCGAAAACGATGCTGAAATTGATGTAGGATGTGCTGGCGGAATCGATATCAGTGCCAAAAGAAGCTATACTGAAACTGCCGTAAATAATAATACTACTGCTTATCAAATAACTATCAATGGTTTAAGTGGTGGACATTCAGGTATGGACATTCATTTAGGTCTTGGAAATGCTAATAAAATATTAAACAGATTACTTTACGAAACCTTACCATTTAACTATGGAATTTCAACTATAAATGGAGGTGGATTACGAAATGCTATTCCACGCGAAAGTTTTGCTACAGTAGTTGTTTCAAATACCACTAAAAATGACTTCATTGCTAAATTTAATACGGTTGCAAACGATATTAAAATAGAATTTGAGACCTTAGAAAAGTCGCTAAATATATACATTTCTGAAACTCAATTGCCTGCAACTACAATGGATTTAGAAACTCAAAAAAAGTTTATCAAAACTGTTTATGCAGCGCACAACGGAGTATATAGAATGAGTCCAGACATGGAAAATTTGGTTGAAACATCAAACAATATAGCTCGCGTTACAGTTGGTGAAGGAACAATAGAAATTGCCTGTTTAACACGTTCTTCTGTTGAAACTTCTAAAATGGATGTTGCTAATGCTTTACGTGCCGCTTTTGAATTGGGTGGTTTTGAAGTAACATTTTCGGGCGCTTATCCAGGCTGGAAACCTAATATGAACTCGTCTATATTAAAAACCATGACTACAGTTTATGAAGCAATGTTTCAATCAAAACCTAATGTAGTAGCTTGTCATGCAGGATTGGAATGTGGAATTTTAGGAACCAATTACCCTGATATGGAAATGATTTCTTTTGGTCCTACTATTTTAGGTGCACATTCACCAGATGAAAAGGCAAGTATCCGTTCAACCCAAAAATTCTGGAGCTATTTATTAGAGGTACTTAAAAATATACCTCAAAAATAATATCCTTAATACAGACTAATATAAGCTCACTTTCAATTAGTTAAAAGTGAGCTTAATTATTTCTAAACTTTAAGTTTTTGTTAATATCTTAGATTTTAATAAACCATAAATAATCGTATTTTTACGCATTAAAATATTGTATAACATTACATGGGAAAAATAATTGCAATTGCAAACCAAAAAGGTGGAGTTGGTAAAACCACCACTACTATTAACTTAGCGGCTTCTTTAGGGGTCTTAGAAAAGAAAGTATTGTTAATCGATGCTGATCCTCAGGCAAATGCATCATCAGGTCTTGGAATAAATGTAGAAGATGTTGAAATAGGAACATATCAGTTGTTAGAACATACAACATCGGCACTAGATGCCATCGTTCCAACCAATTCACCCAATGTTGATATTATTCCGGCACATATCGATTTAGTTGCGGTAGAAATAGAATTGGTTGATAAAGATGACAGAGAATACATGCTAAAAAAAACTTTAGCAACTGTAAAAGATCAATACGATTACATTTTAATTGATTGCGCTCCATCACTTGGTTTAATTACATTAAATGCTTTAGTTGCCGCAGATTCTGTTATAATTCCTATTCAATGCGAATATTTTGCATTGGAAGGCTTAGGTAAATTATTAAGTACCATAAAAAGTGTTCAAAACATTCATAATCCTGAATTGGAAATTGAAGGATTATTACTAACCATGTACGATTCACGTTTACGTTTATCAAACCAAGTGGTAGATGAAGTAAAAAAACATTTCCAAGGAATGGTATTTGAAACCATCATTCAACGAAATATTAAATTAGGTGAAGCTCCAAGTTTTGGTGAAAGTATTATATCATTTGATGCTACCAGTAAAGGAGCAATAAATTATATTAACTTAGCAGAAGAGATTCTAAAAAAGTACTCATAAAATGGCAAAAGCAGTTAAAAAACAAGCATTAGGACGAGGCCTGTCTGCCTTATTAAAAGATCCAAGTGCTGATATTACTTCGATAAAAGACAAAAATGCAGATAAAATTGTAGGCAGTATAGTTGAAATTGATATAAACTCAATTGAGGTTAATCCGTTTCAACCTCGAAGTAATTTTAATGAAGAAGCCATTCAAGAATTAGCCAACTCAATTCAGCAGCTTGGTGTTATTCAGCCTATTACAGTTCGTAAATTAGCCGGAAATAAATTTCAGTTGGTTTCTGGCGAACGTCGTTATAGAGCATCCAAACATATTGGCTTAGAAACCATTCCAGCCTATATACGTATTGCCAACGATCAGGAAATGTTGGAAATGGCTTTGGTTGAAAACATCCAGCGTAAAGATTTAGACCCTATTGAAATTTCACTTTCATACCAACGCTTAATCGATGAAATCAATTTAACTCAAGAAGAATTAAGTCAACGCGTTGGTAAAAAACGATCAACCGTAACCAATTATTTGCGTTTGTTAAAATTAGATCCTATTGTTCAAACAGGCATGCGCGATGGTTTTTTAAGTATGGGTCACGGACGCGCTCTAATTAATATTGAAAATACTGAAGAACAGTTGTCTATTTATGAAAAAATAGTTAAGAACAATTTATCAGTTCGACAAACAGAGCAATTGGTTCAAAAACTAAAAGTATCTGATTCAACTCCTGAACCATCTGCTATTAAACCAGAAACTCCTAAAAAAATTGAAGAAGGGGTTCAACACATTGCTAAATTTATTGGTAATAAAGTTGAATTAAAATGGAATGGTAAAGGAAAAGGGAAATTAGTAATTCCGTTTACTTCAGAAGCCGAATTTGAAAAAATTAAAAATTTATTTAACTAGTGTACAATCGTATCGTATTGATTTTATCATTTTTCATTTTCTTTTCAGCATCTATTCATGCTCAAAAGGAATTAACTGTTAAAATTGATTCTACCAATCAGCGCAAAGTTGAATACAATCCCTTAGCTCCTGCAAAAGCAGCATTCTATTCCGCAGTTTTACCCGGATTGGGTCAAGCTTACAATAAAAAGTATTGGAAAATTCCTATTGTTTATGCGGCATTGGGAACATCCATTTATGTGTACAATTTTAATGACGATGCTTACAATCGCTACAGAACAGCCTATAAACTGAGATTGGCAGGCAAACAAGACGAATTTACTACAGATACAGGACAATATACCTTATCAACAAATGCCTTAATAACAGCTCAAAAAGGATTTAAAAAAGATCGGGATTTATCGTTATTGGTAACTGGTATTTTTTATGTATTACAAGTTGTTGAGGCTAGTGTAAATGCCCATTTAATGCAGTTTAATATTGATGATAACTTATCTTTTAATCCACAACTAATTCAAAATGACTTCAACGGAAAACCCTTGGTTGGGGCCTCATTTAAAATAGAATTATAATATGAAAATAGCTCTCTTAGGATATGGTAAAATGGGTAAAGAAATTGAAAAAATTGCTTTACATCGCGGACATGAAATTGTATTAAAAGTTGATGAAAACACCCAAGAATACGCTATTACTTTAGCCGATGTTGCCATTGAGTTTAGTATCCCTGATAAAGCTGTTGATAATATTAAAAATTGTATTTTAAATCAGGTTCCTGTGGTTTCTGGAACAACCGGTTGGATACAACATTTTGATGAAGTTAAAAAGTATTGCATTGAACAAAATGGAGCATTTATTTATGCTTCTAATTATAGTTTGGGGGTAAATTTATTCTTTGAACTCAATACACAATTAGCAAAATTGATGCATCCGTTTAAAGATTATCAAGTAAGTTTAGAAGAAATTCATCACACCCAAAAATTAGATGCACCAAGCGGAACTGCAATTTCACTTGCAGAACAAATTATCAAAAACTCTGAAAAAACTCAATGGTCATTAAATCCTTCATCAGAAAATGACTTATTAATTACAGCCAAACGCGAAGAACATGTACCGGGCACACATTCTGTATTTTATAAATCAGCGGTTGATGAAATAGAAATAAAACACACGGCATTTAACCGACAAGGTTTTGCATTAGGAGCAGTTATCGCAGCAGAATGGTTGGTTGACAAGAAAGGCGTTTTTGGTATGAAAGACGTTTTGGGAATTAAATAAATAGCAATTAAAAATATACGTTATGACACCTACACAATGGTTATTATTTATTTTATTTATACAACTAGTTCACTTTTTAGGAACATGGAAATTGTACGTAAGAGCAGGCAGAAAAGCATGGGAAGCACTTATTCCAGTATATAATGCCATTGTCTTAATGAAGATTATAAACCGCCCAAAATGGTGGGTGGTATTGTTATTTATACCTATTATTAACTTATTGATGTTTCCTGTTATTTGGGTTGAAACCATCCGTAGTTTTGGTTTTCATCACAGAAAAGACACTATACTTGTATTGCTAAGTTTAGGATTTTATATATACTACATCAATTACTACACAACAGATGGTTATATAGAAAACCGAAGTTTACAACCACGCACGGAAGCCGGAGACTGGATTAGCTCCATTGTTTTTGCAGTTGTTGCTGCTACAATTATTCATACGTATGTAATGCAACCATATACCATTCCTACATCTTCCTTAGAAAAATCACTTTTAATAGGCGATTTTCTTTTTGTCAGTAAGTTTCATTACGGCGCACGTACTCCAATGACTACGGTTGCTATGCCAATGGTTCATGATACCATTCCCATGCTTAAATCGGCATCATACCTTAAAAAGCCTGCACTACCTTATTTTAGAATTCCCGGATTTCAAAAAATAAAACGCAATGATATAGTAGTATTCAATTGGCCAACGGATACTGTACAACGGTTTTTTGATAAATCAAAAATACATGTAGATAAACCCATCGATAAAAAATCAAATTATGTAAAACGTTGTGTTGGAATTGCCGGTGATTCATTGGAAATTATTAATGGTGATGTATATATTAACGGAGAACTTAGTAAAATGCCCGATCGTACAAAGATTCAGTTTTTTTACACAGTTGACACCAACGGTCAACAGTTAAGTGAACGAACTATTAGAGAACGTTATCACGTACGTGAAGGCATGGTGGTAGACGGAAAGTATGTTTTGAATCTTGCTAGTGAAGATGCTGAAAAAATCAAATCTAATTTATTGGTAAAAAGTGTAACCAAATACAATGAACCAAAAGGAAATTTTGATGAAAGTGTATTTCCTCATGATGCAAATTATCCATGGAGCCGCGATAATTATGGGCCAATTTACATCCCTGAAGCCGGTAAAACTGTTGAGCTGACTACTACTACACTTCCTTTATATAAAAGAATTATTGAAGAATATGAACAAAATGAATTAAGCGTTAAAGGAGATACTATTTATATTAACGGTCAGGTTGCAACTAGTTATACTTTTAAACAAGATTATTACTGGATGATGGGTGACAACCGTCATAATTCTGAAGACGCACGCTATTGGGGATTTGTACCTTTTGACCACGTAGTTGGAAAACCTGTTTTTATCTGGTTTAGCTGGAATAGTGATGCTAATGGAATTCAAAATAAAATACGTTGGGAACGTTTATTTACAACCGTTCATGGCAGTGGTGAACCAGTTTCTTATTTTAAATATTTTATTATACTGATGGCTGCCTGGTATGGTTTTTCATTGTATACCGATTATAAAAAGAAACATAAATGATTGTTTTACTTCCGGCATATTTTGCTCCTATATCCCATTATTGGCTACTATTTAAAAACCAAGAAGTTTGTTTTGAAATTGAAGATAATTTTCAAAAACAAACCTATAGAAATAGAGCGTATATCTATGGTGCTAATGGAAAATTACAACTTAATATACCTATAAAGCACACAAAATCTGATGGAAGACAAAAGACAAAAGAGGTATTAATTGACAATAGTTTTCGCTGGCAAAAAAATCATTTTAAAGCTTTACAAAATGCTTATCGATCATCGCCTTATTTTGAATATTACGAAGATGATTTGGCTCCGTTATATGAAAATGAGTTTTCGCATTTACTCGAATTTAATCTAAAAACAACCGAATTCATATTGGATGCTTTGCAAGAAGAAGTTAATATCTCATATACTTCACATTATGAATTAAATTTACCTGCTGAAATAGATTTTCGGTTTTTAATTGAAGCCAAAAAAGAACAATCGGTAGATTTGATTCCCTACACACAACTATTTGATGACAAATTTGGTTTTTTATCCAACCTAAGTATTTTAGATTTACTTTTTATGGAAGGTCCTAATGTTTTAAATTACCTTGAAAATCAGAACCTTCGGTTTTAAGCAAAAATATCCTTCTTTAAAATTACTTTTACTTATAAAAAAATTCAAATCAATTGAATAAACTAATTATATTAGCCAAATTTTAAATTTATTTATATGAAAAAATCATCACTTTTAATTTATGTATGTTTGCTTTTTGCAACAACTATTTATGGTCAAGATGCCGGAATTAAACCTGTAAATGCCAATTTTATTATCGAAGGAGGTATAGAGTATGGTGGAGATGAAATACTTGAAGTTTATTTTACCAATGGAGAGAATCAGAAAATGAGAGCAGGACAAGGCGGTTACATCGCTTTTGGAGGACAATTTCAATTTGCTTCAATAGAGAACTTAATGCTAAAAACTACGCTTGGATTCAAGTACAACACAACGGCTGCCAACAATGCAGACATTAAACTTACGCGATTGCCTTTAAATTTAACGGCCTACTATTTATTAAAAAATGATTTTAGATTAGGACTTGGAGTAACAAATCACCAAAGTGTTAAATTTGATGGTGATGGTTTTGTTCCAAATATAAATTTTGACAGTTCGTTAGGTACCAAAATTGAATTTGGGTACAAATGGGTTTCTGTAAATTATACGGCATTAAAATATAAATTCGAATCAGAAAAAATAGATGCCAGCTCATTTGGTTTAGCACTGACCTACGTTATTCCAAACAAGAAATAGTAACGTATTAGAATAAATAAATTCCAAAGTAAATTTTGGAATTTATTTATTCATTATTTAACTAACTTTATTATTAATCTTATTACATAGTAAAAGGTTTCTCAAACATCTATTTTTAAACTATCAATTATAACCTTAAAATCTATTTATCAATTATAAAAAACTTACGGAATGTGGCTGATTGAAAAATCAATTATCATATTTTGAAAATGGTAAAAAGAAAAAAGCTGTGATTTAAACATTATATACTCAACTATTTGATGATAAATTTTGTTTTTTATCCAACTTAAGTATCCTTGATTTATTATTTATGGAAGGTCTAAATACTTCAAATTCCCTAAGTAAGATTGAACATTTAATTTAGAATCATTTCATATTAACGTACTTTTTTCCTTTTAATACTTAAAAATCAAGAAATAGCGTTAGAAATCCTATCTTTAACGCATTAATTAATTACTATTTAAATTTTTGAATAATTTAGCGTTAAAATTAAAACTATGCGGTATTTACTCTTGTTATTCCTAGTCTTTACTCAATCATTAATCTATTCCAATGTAGTAATTATTAATGGGTTAACTCACGTACATCAATCTAAATCAGGAGCATTAATTAGTGGTGTTATACAGCTTAGAAACACGTCAGAAACCGAACAACGTGTAGTTTTTTACTTAAATGATATGGTACAAGAATGCGGAAAAGAAACAGTTTTAACCCCAAAAATTATAAATAGTAGAAGTCTTTTTAATTGGTTCACTACCAGCGTCAATGAGCGCGTATTAGCACCTAAAGAAGACTTTGAATTGTTGTACACCATCAATGTACCTAATGAAGATAACTTATTGGGTTCTTATTGGGGTGTACTTATGGTTGAAATTGAAAAACCTATCAAAGAAGATCAATTAGAGCACGGTTTAAAACTCGAATCGAAAGTGCGCTACGGGATACAAATTATTACCGACATCAACACCTTTAAAATACCTGAGCTCGAATTTAACAATATAGAATTTAAAGATGAGGCTAATGAAAAACTCATTTTAGTTGACGTACAAAACAATGGTGTTTTTGTGGCTCAAC